>JAPOQZ010000162.1 GCA_026710435.1 bacterium
ACCTTGAGGCGCTCGCCGTGATCGCCGATGTGCTCGCTGGCGCAGCTATCGCCACCGCCGGGAACAGAGACCCCACCACAGCACTCACGGGCCTGCTCGAAGCCGACGCACCGGTGATCGTCGAGCTGGTGTCAGCTCTCGGCACCCCAGAGCAGACTGCAACGCTCGACTCGGCCCGGACGCGTGCAGGCATGCGTCTGGACGCCGGACGCCCCGACAGCGCACCGCCCAGAGCGCCTCTGCACTGGCCAATAGCGTTTCCCGAAGTCTTCAACAGAACCCGGGCCGCGGGCTTCGATGCGATGGTGGGCAACCCTCCGTTCCTGGGCGGCCAGAGGATCACCGGCGCGGCCGGCACCGACTACCGCAACCACCTCATCGCCTGGATCGCCGACGACGCCAAGGGCTCGGCTGATCTTGTGGCGTACTTCTTCCTCAATGCCACCAAGGTTGCCCAATCGTTCGGGTTCCTGGCCACCAACACCATCGCGCAGGGCGACACCAGCGAAGTCGGCCTCACCCAGATCATCGACAACGAATGGACTGTTCATCGTGCCGTCTCATCGACCAGTTGGCCCGGCGACACGACCCTGGAGATCGCCAAGGTCTGGGCCAGCAGCCATCCATGGAATGGCAGCCGTCTGCTCGACGGACGATCCGTCGCAGGCATAGACGAGATGCTGTACCCCCCGCCAGCACTGGACTGGCGCAAGCAGCGCCTCGCCGCCAACGCCGACAAGTCGTTCATCGGCTCCTACGTACTCGGCACCGATGAGTTCACGATGAACCCCGAGGAGGCGCAGGTCCTCATCGGCAAGGACCTCCGTAACGCTGAAGTCCTGATGCCTTTCCTAATAGGTGAGGACATCAACCAGTCTCCAACGGTGAAGGCCCCCAAGTGGATCATCAACTTCCACGACTGGTCCAAGGCTAAGGCCCAGGAGTACCCCGACTGCTTCGACATCGTCGAGGAGAAGGTGAAGCCCAAACGCCAGGAGCGTAAGTCCAACGGCGAGTTCAAGAAGCGCAAGCCGCTGCCGCAGCTCTACTGGATCTACGCAGAAAAACGCCCGAAGCTGTATCGGACAATTGCGCCGCTTGAGAGGGTGCTGGCGATCGCGCGTGTCAGCAAGACCGTGCAGCCGCTGTTTCTTGAGACCGGGCAAGTGTTCTCCGAGAAGATCGTCGTGTTCGCGTATGACGACTACTTCCATTTCGGCGTGCTGACGTCGGGGTTCCACTACCGGTGGGCGGTTCGCTACTCGTCTTCGCTTCGGACTGACACCAACTACGCTCCGTCCGACGTGTTCGATACGTTCCCGCAACCGCCCCACAGCGAGGTGGTTGAGGCGGCCGGCGAGAAGCTCGATGAGCACCGGTCGGAGCTGATGATCGGGCGGGGGCTGGGGTTGACCAGTGTCTACAACCTCGTGCACGACCCAGGTCTGCGATCCGATGAAGGCATCAAGCGGCTCCGTGACCTGGACATCGATCTCGATGAGGACATCCAGCCGCTCCGTGACCTGCATGTCGAACTCGATCTGGCGGTGCGCGACGCCTACGGTTGGTCCGATCTGGATCTCGGGCACGGGTTCCATGACGTTCGGGGCCAGGGTGTTCGGTTCACGTTCTCGCCCAGCGCGGCCGATGATGTGCTGGATCGGTTGCTGGAGTTGAACAGGAAACG
>JAPOQZ010000197.1 GCA_026710435.1 bacterium
GTGGAGGGTACGGCGGGACGCGTTCGACGCCGAGGAGGTGGCGGTTGGGGGAGGGCCCGCCGGAGGAGACCGCCTCGACGGTTTTCGCGGTCTCGGCTCCCCGGAACCGGTGCGTGCCATGCGGAGGAGGCTGTCTCCAGCGAACTCCCGATACAGGACACAAGGCTTGTGAACAGCGGTTTCCGGGGTCGGAAGGTGTTTGGTCTTGCAGATGACGGCAGGTCGTGTCCGCCGATACGCGCACCCTCCAACCCGGTCGACGCATCCCGCCGGTGGGAGAAGTCACCAATCCCTCGCAGCCGCTTGGCCCGCCCTCCGGCCGCTCCCACCTGCACGAGCGGGTACGCTCTCGGCGATGCGGGTTCTACTGGTCACCCATCCGGTGTTTGCTTCACACGAGACCGGGCTCGGCCATCCGGAGAGGCCGGCCAGGCTGGTGGCGGCCGCCGACGGAGTTCGGGAAGCCCCGGTGGAGGTGATCGAGAGCCTCGCTCCGGAGGTGGACCGGGCTTTGCTGGAACTCGTCCACGAACCCGCCTATGTCAGCCGGATCGAGCGGTTCTGCGCCTCCGGTGGAGGTGCCCTGGACGCGGACACCCGAGCCGTGGGAGCCTCGTGGGAGGCTGCCAAGCGGGCAGCCGGGGCAGGTCCCTAGCGGTCCGCAGTTTGGAGGAGGGTACAGCCGATTCAGCCTTTCTCGTGGTCAGACCACCCGGGCATCACGCTCGCCGGGCCACCGCGATGGGTTTCTGCCTGTTCAACAACGTAGCTGTAACGGCCGCCATGCTGGCCGACCGCGGGGAGAGGGTGGCGATCGTGGACTGGGATGTCCATCATGGAAACGCCACCGAGGAAATGTTCCAGGCGCGTGAGGAGATCCTCTACATCTCTCTCCATCAATACCCGTACTACCCGGGAACGGGCGGGCTGGTCGACATGACCACCGACCGAGCGGCTGCGACGACGCTGGACCTTCCGGTCCCCGCGGGAACGGCCGGCGATCTATACCGCCTCGCTTTCGCGCAGGTCATCGTTCCGGTAGTGGGCGGATTCCAGCCCGACTGGTTGCTGGTGAGCGCCGGCTACGACGCTCACGCCCACGATCCGCTCGCCGGGATCCGGCTGCTGGCCTCCGATTACGCCTTCATGGCGGACGCTCTGGCGGCGGTCACGCCTCCGGGACGGACTGTCTACTACCTCGAAGGCGGCTATGACCTTGAAGCTATCCAGGCATCGGTGTCGGCCACGCTCGCGGGCGCGGCCGGCCGGGAGGTCCCGGACGAGGTTCGACGCTTTCGCTCACCGGATGTCGCCTTCCGGATCCTCGACGCGGTGACCGGGGAGGCCGCCAAGGTATGGGACATCTGACCGGTTGCCGGAAGTAGGCAGGGAGTGCATGGAGTGGCTGGTTCAGAAGGGTGCCGGAGAACGAGGATGGAGGTTGTCCCGCCGGCCGCTGACCTGCGATTCTGTCACCGGCCCGCCGATCGCCGGCATGATTCATGGGTCGGCGGGCGGTAGGCCCGAGCAATCGTCATCGTTCAGCACCCTCCTAGACTCCTGACATGAGATTCTGGCCATCCGAAGGCCCAGAATCGCCATACTGTAAGGTTGACGCATCAGGTGGACAGGGCTAGTTGATAGTTGCTAGTAGGATTTGGTTGTGCTTACCAACTCCCACCCTCGAGCTATCGATTCGCCTTCATCATGATCCCTGAGCGACTCCGCTGGTTGGATCGGGGCCCCACTCGTGAGCTGGGAGAGCTTTTCGTCGAGGCCGGCTACCAGATCTACTTGGTCGGTGGGTCGGTACGTGATGCGCTCATGGGTCGCCCATCCGTGGACCTGGACTTCGCCACGGACGCTAGGCCCCAGGAGATGAAGAGGCTCCTCCGCGGGTGGGCCGAGCAGTTGTACTCGGTGGGGGAACGGTTCGGCACGATCGCCGCGCTCCGGGACGGCCTGAGGTGTGAGATAACCACCTTCCGGGCCGAAGTCTATGCGCGTGCCAGCCGTCGCCCTAGCGTGACGTTCGGGGACTCGATAGAGAAGGACCTGGAAAGGCGCGACTTCACGGTGAACGCGATGGCCTTGAGGGTCGGGAGGGGCGATCCGCTGCTGGTAGACCCGTTCGGCGGAACGGGGGACATCGCGACCAGGACGCTTCGCACGCCGATCGGACCGGACGTATCCTTCTCCGACGACCCCTTGCGAATGTTGCGCCTCTTCCGGTTCGCGGCTGAGCTAGCGTTTTCCCCGGAGCCGGAGGAGCTCACTGCGGTCGCGCGGATGAAGGAGCGGCTGGACATCGTCAGCCCGGAGCGTATCCGTGACGAGCTTTCGAAGCTGGTGGTAGCGGAGGGGGCCGCTCCGGCCTTGTCGTTGATGATCGAATCCGGTTTGGCCGATAGGTTCATCCCTGAGATCCCGGCACTGGCGATGACCGTGGACCCGGATCACCGGCATAAGGATGTCCTGGCCCACTCGCTGGCGGTCATGTCGAAGACGGATACCGACCTGGTGCTCCGGCTGGCTGCCCTCTTCCATGACATCGGGAAGCCGGCCACGCGGAGGTTCGAGGGTGCCCGGGTGACCTTCCACCATCATGAAGTCGTGGGAGCCCGGATGACGCGAGCCCGGATGCGGAGCCTGCGATTTCCGAAGAGGACCACCGACGCGGTGGCCGAACTGGTGTTCCTTCACATGCGAGCCCATACGTTCAAGATGGGGTGGACCGATTCCGCCGTCCGGCGTTACGTACGCGACGCCGGGGATCTGCTGCCGAGGCTCAACCAACTCGCCCGGTGCGACGTGACCACTCGCAACGACCGGCGGGCCCGGCGAATCCAACGCCAGATCGACGAGCTCGAAGCAAGAATCGAGGAGTTGAGGGCTCGGGAGAGGATCGAATCCTTACGGCCGCCCATCGACGGGCACCAGGTGATGGATTACCTGGGGATCGGTCCCGGACCCATGGTGGGCAGGGTGCTCAAGGTACTGCTCGACAAGCGGATCGACGAGGGACCCTACGACCGGGCCACAGCGTTCGAGGTCGCCCGGAAGATGGCCATCGAGGCGGGGATCGAGGATCCGGGCCCGCATCGCGAGTGCGCTCTCTGAGAGCCGAACCGCTGCCGATGCCGCCTCCAGGGGTCGAGGCAATTCCAGGCAGGAACGCCGACCAGCGGGAATGAAGGCGCAGTGGAGGATATTCGTAGCCTGTACGGCCGCCACCATGATCCAGAGCGTGGACGTGGGGATGGTCAACGTGGCGCTGCCCTCGATAGGGAGAGAGCTGTCAACAGAGCTGGCTGACCTGCAATGGGTGGTGACCGCTACCGCTTTGGCGCTGGTTTCCCTGCTCCCTGCGGGGGGCGCATTCGGTGACCTGTACGGACGGAGACGGGTTCTCCTCGTCGGATACGGATTCCTGATGGCGGGGGCGGTGATGGGCTGGTCGGCTACGTCGATGGCGCTGCTGCTGATGGCCCGCGTGGCTCAAGGGGTCGGGATGGCGCTGGGCTTTCCGAATTCGCTGGCGATGGTCGCGCTCTCCTTCCCGCAGGAGGCCCGGGGTAGGGCAATAGCGGTGTGGACCGTCCTCTCGTCGACGATGTTCGCAATCAGCCCGGTGGTGGGCGGCTCGGTGGTAGCAGCGTTCGGGTTCAATGCCATCTTCGTTCCCGTGTTCGCCATCGCAGCGGTCGGAGCCCTCGGAACGTTGCTGTGGATGCCCCGAGATCGGCCCATCCGGGAGAGGGCACTCGATGTCAAGGGCATCGCGCTGGGTACGGGGGCGCTGTCGCTGCTCAGCTACGCCCTGATAGAGGGCGGCAGGAGTGGGTTCGGTCGGATACTGATAGTGGGAGGACTGGTGAGCGGGCTCTGGTGTGCAGCATGGTTCGTTCGGCACGAACTGCGAGTAACCGATCCGATGCTCGACCTGAGATGGATGCGGAGGGCTTCGATCGGCCCGATCCTGCTGGTCACTTTCGTCCTGTACACGGCGACCAACGCTGTCATCTTTCTCATGAGCATCTACCTTCAGGGGCTGCGTGGCCTGTCGCCGTGGACCGCCGGGCTGGTGATGGTCGCCTTCTCGGTAGCGGTCCTGGCCGGCGCGCCGGTCGGTGGATACCTGCAGGACCGGGTCGGCTTCCGACGGCCGGTGAGTGCCGTACTGCCGGTTCTTGCGGTGGCTGCCTGCCTGCTGGGCCTGGCTGGAGCAGGTACCCCCCTGGCCGGTTACGTCGCGGGCGGGTTGGTGCTGGTGGGGTTGCTCAACGGCGTTTTCTTCGTGATCAGTTCGGCGACTGCAGTGAGTAGGGCTCCGGAGGAGCAGACTTCCTCAGCCGCGGCTTCCCTCCCGGCCACCCGCCAACTCGGTGGGGTGTTCGGCGTCACGGCATCCGGAGTGATAGCCACGATCGTAACCCGGCGCCGGCTCCGGTTGCTTCCGCCCGAGACCGGAGATGCCGCGGGTTACATATCCGAAGCCGGCTTCGGCCGTATCCCGGAAGGAGCGGACCGGCTAGCGGCTGCCGCGGTGTCGGAAGCGTCGTATTACGGGTACGCCGTGGTCATGATCGCCATGGCCGTCTGCGCGGCGGTGTTGGCGGTGGTCGTGCTGAGGCTTCTCCGCCGCCCCGGCAACCGGGACCAGTCGTCTCCACTGGCCGGTTCGGGACCCTGACACCAGGAGCGCGCCCGAGAGCGACCCCTTCGGATTCGCCGGCAGCCAAGACTTCATGCTGCTACCGGCGCGGACGACCGGGCAACCCCTCTGTACGGGGGTCTTGAGCACCCTCCTGCGCGCACCGCCGGGAGACCCGGCGACTCGGGAGGAAGCCAACCCTCCGGTCGCCCGGTTAGCCTTCCGCTTGGCGCGGTCGCGAAGGAGGACGGGCGGATGGCTTTGACGACCCGGGATCTGGGCGAACTCGTAGGCCGCCGGGCGGTCTACACAGCGCCGGACGAGGTAGGAAGGGCCTCCATCCGTTACTTCGCGAAGGCCGTCGGCGATCCCTGCCGGCTCTACGTCGACGCGGAATACGCTCGGCGGTACGGCTACGACGACGTTGTCGCCCCGCCGACTTTCGTCTGCGAGACCAACCAGTACATGCCGGGCGATCCCGATGCGGATGGGTACCCGGGCCACGCTTGGGGCATCGAGATCGAGGGTACCCGGATGATCCGGGGCGGTCACGAATACGAGTTTCACCGTCCCCTGTATCCCTCCGATGTCATAACCGCGACCTGGACGGTCACGGACGTGTTCTCCAAGGAGGGCTCGTCCGGCCTGCTCACCTTTCTGGTGTCGGAGGCGCGCTACACCAACCAGCAGGACGAGCTGATCGCGGTCAACCGGGAAACGCTCATCTTCCAGGAGATCTGAAATGGCGAGACTGCGGCGGGCGGGCGAAGAACTCCCGACGATCGACCGGGATCTCGACCAGGCGAGGCTGGTGATGTACGCGGGTGCTACCTGGGACTGGCACCGCCTGCACTACGACACGGAGTACGTACGTGAGCGCAAGCTGGCCGCCCCGCTGGTGGACGGTCAGATGCTTGGAGCGTTGTTCGCCGAGCAGGTTCACCGCCACTTCGAGCCGCGGGCGCGGATCGTCGGTATGAAGCTGCGCTTCCGGTCCATGGTCTTCGCTGGGGAACGGGTGGAGATCACCGGGGAGATCGTCTCGGTGGAGGAAGGACCGAACGGCTGCCGCACGGTGGTCTGCAGGCAGACCGCTCGGGTCGGCTCCCGGACCTGCTCCACATGTGTCAGCACGGTCAGGACACCCGGATAGGTTCGACCACCGCCCTGGGATTCGCCTTCTGCCTGGTTGCGTTCGCATGGCCGCCAGGCGATCGGGAAGGCTGGCGAATGCCCTGGTCTGCCGCCCGCCGACCCAGGAATCCTGCCGGCGATCGGCAGGCCACTGGTGGACTGCTCAGCACCCCCCTGGTCAGGTGTGATGGCGTTTGAGTACCTTCAGGGCCTCCCGCCTGCTGAGGGGGGACAGCCGCTGATGGTTGGACGCTACATAGTCGGCCACCACCTGGGGGGAGGTCTTCGAGTACTCCCGGAGCGCCCAACCGATGGCCTTGCGCAGGAAGAACTCCGTTTGGTCGATCGACGCCTCGATGGCGGAGAACAGGAGAGCGGTATCGGTAGCGGCCTTGAACCGGAGTTGAGCGATGATGGCGGTCCGGCGTCTCCAGATGTCGGGATCCTCGGCCCAGGACATCAGGACAGGCCGGATGTCCGTTGGGTAGGAGGCAAGTAGATGACCCACGTGCTTCGGCGCCAGCTGGTCGACGTAGTCCCACCAGGCGCCGGTGACGATCATCTCCTCTACCATCCCAAGGCAGTCCGGACGGAGCCAGTGCCTGTAGGGAGGCGCGTAAGCCAGTTCGATCGCTGCGTAGCGCTGCTCCCGGTGGGTCG
Organism: bacterium; assembly: GCA_026710435.1. Taxonomy (GTDB): domain Bacteria; phylum Actinomycetota; class Acidimicrobiia; order Spongiisociales; family Spongiisociaceae; genus JAPPFW01. The sequence continues at coordinate 6,449 of JAPOQZ010000197.1, forward strand.
CATCCCGCCAGATCCGCAGGACGGCTTCCTCCCAAGCCGCAGCGTCGCGCAGGGGGTGGTCCTTGGCCAGCGCGCGGGCCAGACGCCGCACCTCGGGAACCCTTACCCCGTGGAAGGGTATCTCAGACTTCATATACCGTTGCTGTCCCTCAGCCCGGACCGGGTCTCCGGCTGCGGCCAGGCGAGCGATCAGGTCGGTGCGCAGCGAGCCGGTCATTCTGGAAGAGCGCTATCCGGTCGGTCCTGCGAACCCCGCTGCATCGGGAGGGAGACACGGGCCGTTGGCGGTGCAATCACCGGGTGAGGAACTCCTCAACCCGCCGCTTCGGCCTGCCGACGATGGCGCGCTCGCCCCGCACGACGACGGGCCGCTGGAGGAGGGCCTTCCTTCGCTCGAGAAGGTCCACCACCGCGGCAGGGTCGGCTACATAGTCCTCGGCCACCAAACCCAGCCTCCTGAAGTTGGCGTCCTTACGAACCAGGTCCTCCACGGGATCCTCGAGGATCGACACCAGCCGTTCCAGGCTGGCCCGGTCGGGCGGTGTCTTCATGTACAGAACCACCTCGACGTCGACATCGTGCGCCTCGGCGACCGCCAAGGCACTACAGGACGCGCTTCAGTAAGGATTGTGGAAGATCGTGATGTCGGCCATCGGCAAATCCTTCCGTTGCAGGGTCCGCATGATTGAAATCCACCAATTCTCCGGTGGAGGCTAATAGCGTTGCACTCCTGATGACTTCCCGAACAGTGGCGGTGGGCGTCCTGGTGGCCGTGCTCAGCCTCCTTTTCCCGGCCGATCAGGCAGCGATCGCCATCCCCGATCAATATTTGCCCGCCGACTCCGCGCTCGAGCCGGGCGAATCACTCCTGCGCACCCAGGCGGTAACGTCGACCAACGGCCGCCACCGGCTCGTCTTCCAGCACGACGGAAACCTGGTCCTCCTCGGTGATGGGTCGGTCATGTGGGCCTCCGGTACCGCCGGGCAGGGTGCGGACAGGGTGGTCATGCAGAGCGACGGTGTGCTGGCGATGTTCCGGAATCTTCCCTGGGGAAGCGAACTCGTATGGAATTCGAGGAGCGTAGGCGCCGACGGAGCGGTCCTGTCGGTCAGGGATGAAGGCGGGGTTGTCATCCGGCGCGAGGGCAGCCCGATAGTGTGGTCAGCAGCACTTCCTGCCCCCGACGTGGGACTCGCGGGCGTGAAGCACGTCGTGTATGGGCGGGACGATCAGATGGTATGGCTGGTGAATGCCGACGGCAGCCTGTTCGACTCGTACCTGGTCAGCGGCCGTGCTACCTGGCCCGTGCCCGGCCGCTACAAGGTCTTGTCCAAGTCCCTGCGTTCCCAGGCCCTCGCGGGGCATGTATGGATGAAACACATGGTGCGCTTCGTCCAACCTCCCGGACGGGCGGCCACCGGCTTCCACTCGATCCCCGTCACCTGGAGCGGGAGACCGATCCAGACAGAGGACGAACTGGGCCAGTTCCGTTCGTTGGGGTGCGTGCGCCAGCGGGACGACAAGGCCGAGCAACTATACAACTGGGCGCCCATCGGGACGCCGGTGGTGGTTGCCTGACCAGAGGTGCCAGGGGGAACACGTGATGGCCCTGCCCGCGCTCGCAAAGACGCGAAAAAAACCTAGCGCCAGGGGCGTCGCCCGGAGATCGTGAAAGTTACGATTCCGCGCTCATGTCTCTTCGAGCGCGAACGATGGTTATCGGCGTCCTGTTGGCGGCTCTGGCGGTCACGGCAGGTCCGGCAGCGGCCGCCCTCCATGTAGCCGCAGCGCCCGACGGGTGGGTGCTCGAAGCAGGTGAGTCCCTCGGCCGCGGCCAGGCCCTGGTCTCCGCCGACGGTCGTTCGAAGTTTCTCTTCGGCCATGATGGGAACCTGATCCTCTACAAGGACGGCGTGATGGAGTGGTCGTCCGGTACCGGCGGCGCCGGCGCCAACAGGCTGATCATGCAGGCTGACGGCGACCTGGTGATGTACGGAACCCACCCGTACGGCGATGAAGTCATCTGGAGTTCCGGGAGCGGAGGATTCCCGGGGGCGGTCCTCTCGGTTCGGGACGGCGGCGGCGTGGTGGTTCGCAGGGACGACACCCCGATTCTCTGGGCGGCCGCCGTCCCGGCCCCCGATGTGGGCCTACCCGGCGTGAAGCACATCATCTACGGGCGTGGGGACCAGATGGTGTGGTTGGTGGCGGCCGACGGGACGTTGTTCGACTCGTATTCCGTCAGCGGTAGGGCCACCTCGCCGGTTCCCGGCCGCTACAGGGTCTTCTCGAAGTCCCGCTACACGCAGTCTCGAACCGGCGCTGTTTTCATGGAGTACATGGTGCGGTTCGTGAAGCGTCTGCCTGCCAGGTCGATAGGTTTCCACACCATTCCCACTACCCGGTCGGGAAGACCCGTTCAGACGGTTGACGAACTGGGCCAGTTTCGTTCCGCGGGATGCGTCCGCCAGAGCGACGACAAGGCCGAACAGCTCTATGACTGGACTCCGGTGGGGACACCTGTCATCGTCCTCGCCTGACCTCGGCCCGATGCCCGCTCCGGCACCTGGAGGGTGCTGAACAATGACGATTGCTCCGGCCTGCCGCCTGCCGACCCAGGAATAGTTCCGGCGTTGGCAGGCCGCTGGTGGATTGCTCAGCACCCTCCTAGGACCACTGGTCACCCGGTACGGCCCTCGTTTACCGACTGGTCAACGGTGGAGGCGCCGCGGGGAAGTCGGTGTCGAACAGCCAGGATCGGGTCAGTTCCACGGCAGAGCCGCCTGCCAGTTCCTCGACGATGCCGAGGAAGGACTCCGTGTCGGCAGCCCCGCCCGCTGATCTCTCATAATGGGTTCGCATTATCTCGAGAAAGCTCGGGTCCCCCACGTGGACCCGGAGAGCGTGAAGGGTTAGGCCGCCCCGGCCATACACAGCCGCGAAGTCGAACAGTTGGTGGAGTTCGATTCCCTTGGGGGGTGGGGCGTTCATGCCCCGCATAGCCTCGTAGAACTCCGCCATGGCGGTGTCGATGTCCAAGCCCTGAGCCTCGGCCAGGTACATCCAGGGAAGGTAGAAGGCGAAACCCTCGAGCATCCAGATGTCGCTCCAATCTGCAACCGTCACGGAGTTGCCGATCCACTGGTGCATGACCTCGTGGGCGATGACGTAGGCGTCCAAGCTGTCCAACCCGTGGACCGACAATGTCTGGTTCTCGAGGGCGTAACCGGTCGGGAAGGGCAGTACGAGCGTCCCGTATGCGTCGAAGGGATAGGGACCGAAGATGCTCTCGTAGAACCGGATCGCATCGGGGGCAACCGTAAGGGCCTCGGCCAGAGTCGGATCGATGTCGGGAGGCACGTAGTCACGGATCACCAAGCCGTCGGAGTGCACGCTTTCCCGGCGTTCGAAGTCCCCGACGTACACGGCGGCCAGGTAGGTGGTCATCGGGTCGTCCATCTGCCACGTAACGGTCGTGGCGCCCTCGCCGGTGACCTCTCGCACGAGGACGCCGGTGGCTGCCGCCGTTGCCCCGGCAGGGACGGTGAGGTGGAAAGTGAAGGTGGCTTTGTCGGTCGGATGGTTGTTTCCCGGGAACCACGACATCGACCCGGATGGCTCGTTGACCGTGAAGATCACCCCGTCCACCCATTGCCATCCGACCGCCGTGAACGGCACCCCCGGGTCGTTGATGGGCTCGGGAGTGCCCGAGTAGCTGACCATTGCCGAGAAGGATTCGCCTTCCTGGATCTGGGTGGCCGGCCGGACGGTCAACTCGGTGCCCTCGCGTGAGAAGAGGGCTGTCACGCCGTCCACATGCACGGCGGCTACATCCAGCCCCGACAGGTCGAGATTGAACGAGGACAGATCCTGGGTTGCCACGGCCGACAGAGTGGTTGTTGCGTCGATCGTATTGGCTGCGGGGTCGACGTCCAGTTCGATCTCGTAATGGAGGACGTCATAGCCTCCGTTGCCCAGCAGCGGATAGAAACTATCACCCAACCCGGCGGTTCCGACCGTTTCCGGAGGTAAGGGGGGTTCGGTCGTGGCGGCCGGTCCTGTCCCGGTGGTCTCGCTGCCGGCAGGCGTTGTCGTGGAGGGTCGGGTAGCGGCAGTGGTAGGCGACGCGACCCGCGTCGTGGGCGCGGGGGTCGCCGGAGTCGGGACCGCCGTGGTGGTGGCAGCCTCCTGCGGCTCGGGGGAGCCTATGCTCCCGCAAGCACTCCCGACCAGAAGCAGTAGGGCCGCTATTCGAGTCCGGTTGTCCACGGGTCGAGTTTCGCAGACCCCACCTGCTGACGACACCGGTCGAAGGGCTCCCCGGCCCGGCGATCAGCCGCAACCGGTCACAGGCCATTTCGCAACTCGCTACCGTCCGACCGAACCAAGACGCTAGGAAGGGTGCGATGGCTTACAAAGAGACCTGGTATGGGCGTTACTACGAGGACTTCGAGGTCGGAGACGTGTACCGCGGCCCTCTGGGCAGGACGATCACCGAGGCCGACAACGTGTGGATGACGTTGCTCACCATGAACACCAACCAGTCCCACTTCAACGATCACTACGCGGAGACCACCCCGTTCGGGAAGCCCATCGTCAACTCGGGGGTCACCCTGGCTATCGTCTTGGGCATGAGCGTGATCGACACCTCGCAAAAGGCCTTCGCCAACCTGGGGTGGGACCGGATCAAACTGACCTATCCGGTCATGGTGGGAGACACCCTCTACGTCGAGTCACAGGTCCTCGACAAGCGGGAGTCGAAATCCCGACCCTACGGCGGGATCGTGAAGGTGCGTACCCGTGGCCTCAACCAGGAGGGCAAGACGATCCTGGTCTACGAGCGGTCGATCTTCATCTACAAGCGGACCGCCACCCAGGACAAGGGCTTCTGGCCGGAGCCGGACGTGCCGATCGAAGAGCTAGGCGTCTGATGCATCTCGACCTGTACATCTGGTCGGATTCCTTCGAGGAACTCGGACACGTAGCCGCGGCGGCGGAGCGGGCCGGGTTCCGTACCCTCTGGTCGGCGGAGTTGGACCGGTCGGCGTTCATGCCGGTGGCGGTGATGGCCGGGACCACCTCCGAAGTCCGGCTCGGTACCGGGATTGCCTTGGCCTTCCCCCGCAGCCCCATGGTCACCGCACTCACGGCGCTGGATCTCGACGAGATGTGTGCCGGAAGGCTGGTGCTCGGCCTGGGGAGCGGTGTCCGGCGGCTCAACGAGGCCTGGCACGGTGTGAACTGGGACCGTCCTGTACGGATGCTGGACGATACGGTCCGGATCGTCCGGGCGCTGGTGGCGGGCGCGCACGAAGGTCGACCGATCCGCCACGACGGGGCGGTGTCCATCGATCTACGGGGCTACCGGCGCGCCTTCGAGCCGAGACGCACCGAGATACCTGTCTACCTGGCCGCGGTGGGAGACCAGATGACCCGACTGGCCGGTCGTACCGCCGATGGATGGCTGGCTCACGAACTCGGTTCCCCCGAGTACGTCAGGCAGCGGATCCTCCCCAATATCCGGACCGGTTTGGCGAAGGGGAATCGTGAGCGGAGCCGGATCGACCTGGTGGCCTCGGCGTGCGGCATGGTGCTGGCGGACGGCCAAAAGGCGATGCGCAACACGGCCGGCTTGGTGGCGTTCTACGCATCCGTGAAGACCTACACCGGGTTCTTCGCCTTCCATGGCTTCGAGGACGAGGCGCTGCGAGTGCAGGCGGCCTTCAGGAGGGGCGACATCCGGGGCATGATCGAGGCGGTCCCCGACGAGATGGTCGACGCCCTCACCATCTCGGGAACGCCCGAACGGGCGCGCGAGAAGCTCGCCGCCTACGAGGGACTGGTCGACACTGTCAAGCTGAGCCCACCCACCCACTTCGTCTCGAAGGAGGTAACCCGCGCCGCGCAGCAGTCCCTGATCGATACGTTTGGCGGTTAGCGCCCTGGAACCTTGTTGCTGTTGTGATTGGAGGGCTCTCATCGTGACACGAGGATCGGTTCTGTCATAGGTGCGATGCATACTGGTAGGTAACCGCAAAGCACCAAGCGGTCCGTGTTGGGTACCGACCGGGCCGGGCTGGGATCATGCTGACCGTACGACCCCGGTAGGGGCGTGGCGGGACGCGTTTCGGCGCCGAGGAGGCGGCGGCCGGGGGGGGGACCCGCCGGAGGCAACAGGCCCGGCGTTTTTCTCGTTCTCAGGCTCCCGGGGCCGGTGTCAGGTAGTGGTTAGGGAGTCGGTCGGCGAATTCGAGAAGCAACCCCCTCCCTGGGACACGCGGTCGGCAGACCTTTGGTGGTTACGGGCAACGGTTGCTGAGTCTGGGGTTCGGACATCGGAGGGTCGCACGGAGCGGGGTTCGCTGCCGGCAGACCATGTGACGCCAACCCTGCGAACTAGCGGCGGAAGCCCCCTCCGAGCGCGGCTCTTGGGCCCTCCGTGTTTGGATCCTCGCGGGTCATCCGAGCACAGCAATGATGATCGCCGCTGCGCTGGCCACCAGTCCTGTCATCCACCCGACGATCCACCGCGTTTGCTTCGCTAGGTACTTCTCGATATCGGCGGCGGAGACCGGAGATGGCAGAGTCCAGCCGGTCATGGCTGACGTACTGGTCCGTAACGGTTGACACAGAATCACTCCTCTCCTCCTTAGCGAAGCCTACCTTATCGCTATAGATAGTCAAAGAGAGTTAGCGCTACACTCTGGCTACCGGGCACTCGATCCTTAACCTAGATTCTTCATGTTTCCCGACATACCCGCGGCAACATGCCACATCAACCACATGATCGAGACTGGGCCTAACTTCACCCGACGGGTGAAGGTCCCGCCGGGCCGAGACAGGACTGTCGAAACACCCGTAGTGCCTGGTCAGA
>JAPOQZ010000195.1 GCA_026710435.1 bacterium
AACCGTCTCGATTGAGGAGGTGGAGGCGACGGTCATTGCCCGATCCCGTGCGGTGGAGGAGGAAGTTCGCCGAGCGGGCGCGCGAGTATTGAGTCCGTGGCGGACGGATGAAGAGCGCAGCGGCATCGTCAGTTTTCGTCCGGCAGGGGAGTCGTCTGCGGACGCTTTCGACCGCCTTGCCGCAGAAGGCTTCTCCGTGACCCAGCGGGACGGCATGCTGCGGGTCGCGCCGCATGCCAGCACCCATCCCGACGCCCCGGCGGCGATGTCTGCCGTCCTCCGTACCTGAGAGAGACCGTGGCCTCTGCGCCGTGCGAACGCCTGGATGGCGTCGGACTGTCACACTCACTCCCTATCCTCAGGGCGAGATCGCGAAGCCGGAGGCCGGAGGAGGGTGTCTTGCCGCGGCTCAACTTCAAGGGGAAGGTGTTCGTAGAGAACCATCACCTTGCTGTGCCCTTCCACGAGCTAGTGCCGGTGCGCGAGAAGGGCCTGAGCGAGAAAGCCAGCCTGCATGACAACCTGATCATCCACGGCGACAACCTGGCGGCCCTGAAGGGACTGTTGCCGACCTACCACGGCAAAGTGAAGTGCGTCTACATCGATCCGCCCTACAACACGGGCAAGGAGGGCTGGGCGTACAACGACAACGTGAACTCGCCGCTGATGCAGAGTTGGCTGGGCCGGGTGGTGGACCGCGACGACCTGACCCGCCACGACAAGTGGTGCTGCATGATGTTGCCTCGCCTCAAGCTCCTTCGGGAGTTGCTCAGTGACGACGGCGTGATATTCGTATCGATCGACGACAACGAGGTGCACCACCTACGCTGTCTGATGGACGAGGTGTTTGGTGAGGAGAACCGTGTCGGTCATATCATTTGGAACGCTTCCACCGACAACAATCCGACGAACATCGCCACCGAGCACGAGTACATCGTTTGCTACGCCCGCAACAAGCAGAAGCTTGAGGAGGTGTGGAGGTCAGCGAGTTTCGGGCCGAAGGCGCTCCTCCAACGCGTAGGTGCGGACCTACGTGATGCCCATCCGGAGCCGACCGAGCGGCAGCGGGAATATTCCCGATGGCTGAAGGAGCACCGAAAGCAGCTCAAACCACTGGACCGCTACAAATTCATCGACGATACGGGGGTGTTCACCGGTAGCCAAAGTGTTCACAACCCCGGGCGCGAGGGGTACCGATATGACGTGTTTCATCCGGTGACCGGCAAGCCATGCAGAGAGCCGCTGATGGGCTATCGCTTCCCCCCTCGCACGATGGCAGCACTTCTGGCGGAAGACAGGGTGATCTTTGGAACCGATGAGTCGAAGATCATCGAGTTGAAGGTGTACGTCAAGGACTTCAAGGCCAAGCTGGGCAGCGTTATCCAAGGGATCGACTCGCGCCGTGGGGCGAACGAGATTCGGGCGATTTTCCCGGACGAGCCGCAGAAGTTCAAGAACTCCAAGCCTTCCACACTGATAGAGGAGTTACTCGCTTTTTCAACAGGGCCTGACTCCATCATCCTGGATTCGTTCGCTGGTTCTGGCACGACCGCCCACGCGGTACTTGCCCAGAACCGCGAAGACGGTGGCAACCGGCGCTTCATACTCATCGAATGCGAGGACTACGCCGATAACATCACCGCCGAGCGAGTTCGGCGGGTCATCGAGGGGGTTCCGGGGACGAAGGACGACACGCTCAAAACCGGGCTAGGCGGGACGTTCAGCTTCTTCGAGCTAGGAGGGCCGATGCGCCAGGAGTCGCTCCTTGACGGCACCCACCTACCTTCGTGGGAGAAGTTGGCCTCGTACATCTTCTTCACGGCCACCGGCCAGGAGTTCGACGCGGCCGACATCGACCGGGAGACCGGGTTCATCGGGCACACCACTTCCCACGACGTGTTCTTAATCTACGAGCCGGATGCGGAGGTGCTCAAAAACTTGGCTCTGTCGCTGCCCGTGGCCCGTGGGCTGTCTCCGGGATCGAGGCGGAAGCTGGTGTTCGCTCCCACGAAATACATCGACCGCGAGTTCCTTCACAAATACCGGATCGACTTCCAGCAACTGCCTTTCGAGATCTACGAAGCGATAGAGAGGCCGGCGACGTGATCCTCAAGGAATACCAGCAGCGAGCACTGGATACAGTCCGGCGCTACCTGGAGGAACTCGCCTTGTGGAGAGCCAAGGACGAGGAGGCCCGAGCCCTGGACCCCGACTGGGCGCTTGACTGGGTGGATAGAGCCTGGCAGGCGGCCGGAGTTGGGCGGCCTCACAGCCCCCGTCGCAACGGGCTCGGTGAGCAGTTTCCCGCCTTTTGCCTCAAGATCCCCACCGGAGGCGGCAAGACGCTGGTCGCCACCCGGGTGATAGGACTAGTGAATGCCCACTTCCGGCAGAGCCGACGGGGCTTGGTGCTTTGGGTTGTGCCGACCACGCAGATATACAACCAGACGCTAAGGGCGCTCAAGGACCGCGACCACCCCTACCGCCAACAGCTCGACCTGTCCTCGGGCCAGCGCACCCTGATCATCGAGAAGACCACGGCTTTCGGGCCCCGTGATGTTGAGGAGAACCTGTGCGTGCTGCTCCTCATGCTGCCGTCTGCCAACCGGAAGACGAAGGAGACGCTGCGGATGTTCCGCGACAGCGGTGGCTTCGACCGGTTCTTCCCGGCAGACGACGACCCCAAGACCCACGCGGCGCTCCTCAACCGCATTCCGAATCTGGACACGTTCGAGCGGACCCCCGGATTCTGGGGCCGGCTTGTCAAGACCTCCCTAGGGAACACGGTGCGTCTGCTCCGTCCGTTGATCATCCTCGACGAGGGTCACAAGGCCTACAGCGCCAATGCCAAGGCCACGCTGGAGGGATTCAATCCCTGCATGATCGTGGAGCTGTCAGCGACTCCGACTCGGGGCGCCAACGTGCTCGTAGAGATCCTCGGCCGAGAACTCAACGCCGAGGAGATGATCAAACTCGACCTCCACATCCGCAACAAGGGGAGCATCGACTGGCGCAGCACGCTTCTCGAAGCGGTCGAACACCGCGCCCGCCTCGAGGCCGCGGCCGAACACCACGAAGCCGAGTCCGGA
>JAPOQZ010000146.1 GCA_026710435.1 bacterium
CCCGCGCGCCCGCGGACCCCCCCGGCCCGGGCGCGGGTTCCGGCGCCGGCAACAGGTCCGGCGGTGTGGTGTGCGGCGGCGGGAACCCGTCCCAAGTGATTAGGGGCGTTTTTGGGGGGGGGGGGGGCCATGTGTCGGCGCATCACGACGATGCTCTCGTTCATTTCGCGGTGTGTGCTCTGACTGAAGTTGACATCCGCCACGCCCATGTGTGTGAGGATCGTGTGTATGTGGAACCGTTCGGCGAGTTCCAGCCGCTCTGGCAGCCCCGACGGGTTGGTGAGAGCGATGGTCGGTATCACCGTCGCGAACACTCCCTGCTCGCGGTTCAGACACAGGTCCGCTAGGGCCGCGAATCGCGGCCTTAGCGAGTTCTTGTCTAAGAACTCGCTAAGGCGGCGGTCGGCGGTTTCGAGGAACCCTTCCAAGGTGTCAAGACGGCGGCGGAGCGCCTGCTGGATGTGCTTGGGGAACTTCTGACCCATCTTTGAGCGGTTCGTGAACGGTGGGTTCATTATGACGATGCGGGCGTCGGTGACGGCTTCGACGGCCTTGTCCATTTCAGGGCCTTCCAACGTGCTGCTGTGTTCTGCGCCGGTTCTGATCCTGGTTGATGTGGCGGCGTCGTCGAACAGGCGGCCCGCGTTCACGATGTCTTGCCGTCCGAACAGTTCCAACGTCCCCACAGCGACGGACCCGTCTGGCTGCGGGCCGTAGGGCATCCGATGCAGACCCATCCGCCGGTACTTCACGTCGGTGTTGCCCGACATCAGCTGCGTCGCTGCCAGCTGAAGCGACACTTCGTTGAAGTCCAAGCCTTTCAGCGTCTCCTCGACAGCGACTTTCTGTAACTGTGCTAGACGGTTCCGGTCCGCGCCGTGAACCGTGGCGCGGCGTTTCATCTCCGTCATCGCGGCGGTAAGCAGCGTTCCCGACCCGCACGCCAAATCGACGGTCTTGTGCTGCCGCCACACATTCGGGTTCGACCAGTCCAGCGTGTTGTCCGGGTCTACCGCGTAGAACGCGAGACGCGCCGTAATGGTCGCCGCGACCGGGCGGGTGAAGAACGCTCCGTCGGATGACTGGTCGCCCATCACTTTGTTGAACAGCGCCCCCGCGTGGTCTACGCCCATGTCGGCGTAGGTTTCGGCGATCTGTTCGGCTTCGGCGGCTATGTGCCGCAACGCGCGGCGTAACCCGCCGAGCCGGCCCGTGTACCGGGCCGCGTCTAACGCTTCGACTGCGGGTTCGATGACAGGCAGGAAGTCCTGTCGGGTGATCGCGTTCCACGAAGTCGTGAACCCGTCTTCGGGTCGCGGAGAGGCTTTGATGTCGGCGAGGGCGTGTACAGGTGTGCGTCCGAGCCATCCGCCCGCGTGGATACGTTGGTGAAGCATCGCGGCGTTCATCCACAACAACGCGGCGGTGGTCGCTCCGTCCGCTCGGGGTCGGCCCCTCTTCGGCTCGGACAGGTCATCGAGTAGGAAGTGGGTGTCCAACGCGGCGGCGAGTGCTGACTCGTCGTGAATGTATCGGGCAGCTTCGCTGACGGTAGCGTCCAGCAGGTTCAGGTCCCGCTGCACCCTGTTGCTAGTCAGCCCGGACTTCTCCAGCAGGTTCATGGTTATGGAGTCACCCAGTGTCCCCGTCAGGTCCAGCAGCATCCCCTGGATGTGACCTTCGTACGCGGCCTGTCTCGCGGCCGCTCGCTCAGCGCGCTGCCGTTCCCGCTCGGCGGGGTCGGGAACGTCCCGCCCACGCTGCCCCCTCGACACCTGGACAGCACGGCGCTTGGTTTGCCGCGCGTTGACCCGGCCGAGCGGGAACGCCCTTGTTGGCGGGCGGCGGGGAACCGTGTCCCCGCGTGTGATGGTGCTCCCGTCGGGGCGTTCGGCGTGGACGATGATCGCCGTCGGTTCGTCCGCAGGGTCTTGCCACAACCCTTCGTCGAGGGGTTCCGTGTTGTCGTAATCCAACAGGCGCCGGTCTTCTTCTATCGCGGCGCGGAGAAGATCTTCCGCGTGTTCTCTGCTGCCTGTCACAGTCGCGTACTCCAGAGAAGTCCTGTGGGACCTGCCGAGAGCGACAGCGGTCCGCAGCCTCAAAGTCTCCTGCGGTGGCGGCTCTGCTGGGAGTTGGATGGTCAGAATCTTCGCCAACTCGTCTTCGATGCGGCTGTCGTGGGCCCGTAACGCCAGCAGGATGGCCCCCAACTCCTGCCATCCCTCGTGTCTGTCGCTGCGGGCGAGATGCTGTTCGGCGTTCTCGCCCGCCGGGATCACAACCGGGACGACGATGTATCCGAGTTCTTTGCCCTCCGCGCGGCGCATCGCCCGGCCGACAGCTTGCACCACGTCTATCGGCGATTTCCGGGGTTCTAGGAACGCTACCGCCGAGAGAGTGGGGGAGTCGGTTCCCTCCCCGAAGATGCCCACGTTGAAGACGCCGTGCGGTTCGGCGCCGCTGCCGGCAGCGAGCCGGCGTTTCGCTTCGTCGCGGGCAGCCACAGGAGACGACGCGTCCAGATGCTCCAACCGGTAGACGGCTGCGGGGCTGTCGGCCTGTTCAGCGACCCATTCCCGCACCGCTTCGGATTGCAGCACTTTGGTCATTGTTCGGCTGCGTGCGATGGTGTTCAGGAACCCGATACAGGAAGACAGCCGAAGCGGACCCCCCGACACGTCACGCGCCGCCCCACCCATCGCCAAAGCGAACGCCATTCCCTTCAGGTAGTCGCCTGTGGTCGGCAGACGAGCGGCTGCCCGTCTGGCACGACGCTGCGCTGTTATCCCCCGAGCAGCGGCGGCTTCGGCTTCGCGCTTGGCCTCCTCGTCGGCTTCGCGGACCAGTTCGTTCGCGATGGCGGTCGCTTCTTCCCCGCCCACAGCCATCGCGACGATCCGATAGTCCGATAGCCAGCCGTTCCGGACAGCGTCTATATACGACCGTCGGAACAGTTCAACCCCGAAGGTGTCCTGGTCGTGCATCTCGCGTACCACAAACTCTGCGCGGGTGGGAGCGGCGTCGCCGTAAGTCCGCGGTGTGGCCGTCTGGTAGACACGGTATGTGGCGGGGAACGCGTCACGGTCGTGGCATAACGTGAACTCACGCAGCCGGTCCTCCACCGCGGTGGTTCGCCTGCGGCGGCGTATCCCCGCGGTGCGGTGCGCTTCGTCGCAGATCAGCACCTTGAACCCGTCGGCGGCGTCGGCCACTCTGAGAGCTTCGGAGACACGACGCGCCGACTGGTAGGTGCCGAAGATCACACTCACCGCGGCAGCGGCTGTGCCGTCACGCCGTTGCCGTATCCAGTCGGCGATCTCGTCGGGGTCGGTGGTGACCGGGCAGCCTCTGATCTCTTCGGTGGTGGCCAGTCCCCGGTCGACGGTGGCGTCGTCGCTGTTGGCGACCCGTTCCTCGTTGGCGGCTACGCCCTTGTCTGAGCACACAGCCATCACCCGAAGCGTCCGGTTGGTGTGCTGAAGGAACTCTCTTCGAATCTGCGCGACCAGCGCTACCGAAGGGCACAGCACCACTGACAGTTCACCGGGGAACGCCAGTTCTTCGACGATACGCAACGCTATGCGGGTTTTGCCTGTGCCGCAGGGTAGGATGATGCGCCCACGCGCTTCCCCCCGTGGAATGTTGTCTTCGTCGGCCATTTCGTTGGCTCGGAGACGTTCCACCGCTGTCGCGACCGCTTCCCGCTGCATACATGAGCGGGTCTGTATCGGAGCCTGTTCCGGATCCCCGCCGCCGCTGTTCGGGGTGTCGCAGTGCGGACACGCTTCGGTGTCGGCTGCGTCGAACGCGGCGCGTTGCGACTCGACCGCCTGCGCCACGTTCACCACTTTCAACGGAACGCCCGCCGCCGCCGCATGATCGGGAGCGTGTCCACTGAGGCCGAACGCGCCGTTGACGGTCACCCATCGTTCGGCCCACACGTCGCGGTTCGCCGAGAGGCTGAAAAACGTGGCTAGTTCGCGTGCCGTGACCGGCCTGCCTTGACCTGATTCGTCAAGCCGGCGGGATTTGGCTTGGATAGCGATCCAAGCTCCGTCGCGGCGTCGGGCTACAAGGTCGATGCCGTGATCGAGAGGGGAAGATCCAGGCAGCACCCTTTCACGGTCGGGCCAGTCTTCCCAACGCCAACAGCCGTCCACGTTCCAATCACGGATATGCGTCGCCACATCCACGGTTAGTTCTTCCAGCCAGAGCCCGTCGGTTCGGCGCCCGGCGTTGTCTCCGAGTGCCGTCAGAGCAGCCTCGAGGGCTGAGAGAGCGTCACGGGTGATGGCAGGCAGTCGTTGGCCTCCTAGCGGTTATGGCCAATGATATCGCAGCTGGTCGAGCGCGTCAGTCGGTCTCTGTCTCTCTGTAGCGCGCAACGAATCGGACTCGGGCAGCTCCAGTAAGGGATCGGGGTGCGGCTCACTCCCCTTGTTGACCGGCCCCGAGCGTCGGAGCGTTGTCTTCATCGGTTCGGCCCAGAATCGGCGATAGGCTTCCGTGCCTAGCAAACCAGACAGGGCCCGGGAAAGACCCTTCCGGCCAATTGAGCCGCCCCGGTTTCTGTCACAAATGGTGCTGTTCCACTGCAACTCCGCTACCACCACTGAAACAACATGACACTCCAGATTCCGCCAAAAGCGCCGTGACCTGAGACAATCCAACTCTTACGGAATGAGGGCAACTGCGTGAAACGTCGAGGGGACGTACCGCAGGTTCCAGTACAACTTTCCCGATTAGCGGCTGAGGGTTAGTCGACGGTCACAATCCGTACCAAGCGACCAGGCAAGCGGGGCTACAAGCCAACCGAACAAGAGCCGACTTATCGATCAGCCAGGTCGTCAAGACCAAGCTGAACTGATCACTCCTGGGTCCTCCAGATCGCTGAAGATCGCTCGGAAACGGCGCAACGAGTCCACCGTCACGGCGTACTGGACGCTGCGGTGCTCACGTTCCAGCAACCGTCGGATGTACTCCGTTCTTGAGAGACCGGCGCGGTTTGCGTTCGTCTCTAGGTTGGCGACTATATGGTCGGGAACGCCTCTTATGAGAATGTCCGGCAAGGTCGACCCCTGATCGGTCGCGATATCCTCGCATATCGTAACTAAGTCGGGTGCCCGCTGCCGCGAGGGAGTACACAGCTTCCTCCGACCACTGACCACTATCCTCTCGCCCATGACTGATTGGTTCACTACATCCGGCGGGGTACGTATTGCCTACCACGAGGTGGGCGCGGGCGATCCGGCCATCGTCTTCATCCACGGCGCCTACAGCAACCGACGAGGCTTCGGATTCCAGGAGGAGTACTTCTCGCCGAACCACCGGTGTATAGCGGTTGATCTGCGTGGCCATGGCGAGAGCGACAAGCCCGATGAGCTCTACACCATGGACCAGCATGGACACGACGTAGCCGAGTTGATCCGGCATCTGGGCCTTGAGAAGCCGGTGCTTGTCGGCCAGAGCATGGGCGGGCAGGTGGTCATCGCGGCCGCCGCCCACTACCCGGATCTGGTGGGCGCGATCGCCAGCCTGGACTCGCCCAGCAACATTCCGGGGTGGCACCAGCGCTTTCACGGTCCCTACGACCACCTGATGACGAAGGACGGTCCGTTCCGGGAGACGCTCATCGCCTTCCTCAGCGCCGCCTACCTGCCCACCGACGACCCTTCCCGGCTTGGGGGGATGGCGGAACGACTGTCCCATGTTCCCGACCATGTAATCCTCAACAGCTGGCTGGGGAAGCGGGAGTACGACCCGACGGAGACCCTGCGCGGTGTCCGGTGCCCCTACCTGTATATCGACTGTGGCCAGCCCGACGTCGACCTGGAACTGCTCAGAGAACTGTGCCCCCAGGTCGTGATAGGCAAGACGGTAGGGGCTGGCCACAAGGCCCTTCAGGACGTGCCGGATCAGATCAACGCCATGCTCAACCGTTTCATCCATCATGCGGATGGAATCGCGGCGGAGATGGTCCGTACAGGCGGCGTGTTCCAGTACAACTTGGCGGATGCCACCATTTAGCCTGGTAGATAGGCATTTCCGACGATGCTGACCTGGGCGGTGTCACTCTCGGTGTCACTAGCGGGTGGCGAGCAAATACGCTCGGGTTCTGGGCGTGGTGACGGAGTTACGATACCGGTTCTCCTTGGTGTGGACCGGCCAACGACCGGCGACGAGTTGTACGACCTGGTCCAGCGGGCGCGCGGTTGAAGCGTCGGTCCTCTTTGTCCCTGCGCGGGGCGATCGGCAACTCAGCACAGAACAGGTTCGACCCCGTAGTCCTTCTTATGGGGGTCTTCGCGTGTTACGGGGTGTTGAGTTCGCGGGTTAGGGCTGTTGGCGGGATCTTGGGCCTGTTTCAGGGGTGTTCGGGTGTGTTTGGCCGGCGCGTGGGGGTGTGTGGCTGTGGTTACGGGGGTGCGGCGGCCGCAACGGTCGGTTCCGGACGCGGTTGATTGGACGGGCGGGCTCCCGTCAAAGATGAGCGGTAGGGGGTTGGTTTATGAGGGCGCCCGGGTGGGTGTGGACTGGCCCGGGCGTTGGGTTGATGCGGATGCTGGTGTGGTGTTCGAGCGTGGTTGGCCGCTGTCTGTGTTGGGCTTGTCGGTTGCTCGGAGGGCGTGGACTCGTCGGGTGTGTTTGAGGGAACGGTACAATCAGGGGAAATGGACGGATGGCTATGACAACAAAAGAAGCGGTACGGAACTATCAGCCACGTCCTGGGGACTATGTGCCACGGCGGGTCGTCACCCGGAAGGATCTGACCGCCGCTGACCTGCCGCCTCTGATGGTCGTACCCGACCCCCGGGGGTCATACAGGTATCCGCTGCTGCAGTTCATCGTCGACTGGAACCTGTCAGACGACCAAGCTCGGCTGGTCGCCGAGCCGCCTGTCTACGACGGGGACGACCCTGTGCTGCTGCCGGCTATCGCAGTGGTCGTTCACGCGCTCGCGGAACGGGCCGGGATTCCTATACCCGGCTGGGTGTTCGAGCATCGCGCTCCGACAGATGTCGCGTTGTTCGTTCCTGACTACATGCCGAAATATGCGGAGTGGCTCAAACGCAGGTCACATCCGCTGTCCAACTACCATCGGGTTCATATTCATCCCCGGATGCTGGACAAAGGAACCGACGACTGGTGGCTGCCCTGGGACTGACATATGTCTGAACGGGGACTGACCAAAGGACAGCTAATCGGCCTGTTCGAAGAGTTGGACCTGTGGCTCGCTGCGAGAAGAGCCGCCCACTACCAGATGCTGGTAGTGGGCGGTGCTGCTATCGCCCTGCAGTGGAATCCCTCCCGGCTTACCAACGACGTGGACGCTATTTCGGAAGGTTTCACCGACGAATTACGGGAAGGGATCACAGCGGTCGCCGCTACACAGAATGTGCGGCCTGATTGGCTCAACGACGCTTCCAAGATATCGACTCTCTCCCCCCAGGCCGACGCTTCCCCCACCCCCATATACGAAGGGACCAACCTGACCATCTACGGAGCAGGCGCCCGGTACGTGATGGCCATGAAGGCGATCTCCGGCCGTCCCGTAGACCTAGCGGACCTTCCGGTTCTGGTTAGGGCAGCCGACTTCGATACGCTCGACGAAGCGTTGGAGTGGATAGACCGCGCCAACCCACTCGGTCCGACACCTGTATCAGCCCGATACGCTCTCGAACAGATATGGGCTGACCTGCACTGATAATCCCGCAAACCACCACCCGTAGCCCGCCGCCACCCCGTCAGGTCGCAGCACAGGAGCCCGTCACCCCAGACCCATCATCGCGGAGCGGCTCCTCTCCCTCCGTCAAACCCCCACCAATGAATTATCGGGGTTGGAAATGGCCGAGTGGGATATCGGCGAGATGAAGTCTATCTAGCCGACTCCGGACCCTTTCGACCATCGGCTCGGGATAGCGGTACGGTGTTCTACGCAGCGCAGGCGGCGAGCCCTACACGCACCAGGTCCGGCTGGCGCATCATCTGGTCAGCAGCTACGACGCCATAGCCGTTGAAGGGTTGAACGTGGCGGGGATGCTCCGCACCAAAATGTTTTCGCACAGGATGGCTTCGCAGCGTTGGGCCGCCTTTGACCACATATTGGAACGCGGGGAGTGGCCGAGTCGGCGGACGAACGGTGAGCAGGGGCTCGGGATACGGGCGAAACACCGATTCGCAGCGACTGAGA
Organism: bacterium; assembly: GCA_026710435.1. GTDB lineage: Bacteria > Actinomycetota > Acidimicrobiia > Spongiisociales > Spongiisociaceae > JAPPFW01. The sequence continues at coordinate 8,195 of JAPOQZ010000146.1, forward strand.
AGAGGTGACAGATTCCGGCTGAGGAGGAGACAAGCTTGTGGAACCCCTACCATTACCCCTGGTCGGGGGTGGTCGCGAAGACTCCTTATGGGTATCGATGAAGGCGGTCATCTGCGCCATCCGCGGTCGAACACCTCTGCCTGCGCGAAGTACACAGACGCTTTCCGCAAGATCTCATTCGCCCGCCGCAACTCACGGTTCTCCCGGCGCAACTCCCGCAGCTCAGCAAGCTGATCCGAGTTCAACCCAGGCCGCAACCCCTGATCCGTCTCAGCCTGTCGTGCCCACTTGCGCAACGTCTCGGACGAACACCCGAACTTCTCCGCGATCGAACAGAACATCCGTCCCTGTCAGAACGATGCTCCCCCCGGTGTTCCAACACCATCCGGACAGCCCGCTACCGGACCTCCGGTGAATATGTGATCGGTCTACCCATGACTCCATTATCTCCCAACTAATCGAGTCTCCGGGGAAACCGGGGCGGTTCAGTGTCACAAATGGTATACCTTTTCGACTGCAACTCCGTGACCACCACTGAAACAACATGACACACCAGATTCCGCCAAAAGCGCTGTGACCTGGGACAATGCAACTCCTACGGAATGAGGGCAACTGCGTGAAACGTCGAGGGGAACTACCTACGGCTCCAGTACAACTTCCCGAAGGTCTAGTTGTCCGTTGTCCGTTGCCCGCCGTGGTTCACCTCTGACCTCTGACCACTAGGCTCCCGCCCATGACTGATTGGTTCACCACATCCGACGGAGTACGCATCGCCTATCACGAAGTGGGCGCCGGCGATCCGGCCATCGTCTTCATCCACGGCGGATTCGGAAACCGGACAGGTTTCGGCTTTCAGGAGGAGTATTTCTCTCCCAACCATCGCTGTGTGGCGGTTGATCTGCGTGGTCATGGCGAGAGCGACAAGCCCGATGAGATCTACACGATGGAGGGTCACGGCGACGATGTGGCCGCATTGATCCGGCATCTGGGGCTGGAGAAGCCTGTGCTGGTCGGCCAGAGTATGGGCGGGCAGGTGATCATTTCCGCGGCGGCGCGCCACCCGGATCTTGTGGGCGCCATCGCGAGTCTGGATTCGCCCAGCAACATCCCCGGATGGCATGACCGGCATCACGGGCCCTTCGACCACCTGATGACCGCAGATCAGGACTACCGCGAGACCTTGCGGAGATTCCTGATGGCTTCCTACCTGCCCACCGATGACCCATCCCGGGTGGGCACGATCGCGGAGCGGCTGGCCGAGGTCCCTGACCATGTGATCCTCAACGGTTGGAAGGGGATGATGGCCTTCGACGCGGGCCCTGTCCTCTCCGCGGTCAGATGTCCCTACCTGTACATCGATTGTGGCCAACCCCACCTCGATCTGGATCTGCTTCGTGAGTTGTGCCCGCAGGTGGTGATCGGGAAACCGGTTGGGGCCGGCCACAAGGCCCTACAGGATGTGCCGGATCAGATCAACGCCATGCTCAACCGTTTCATCCAGCATGCCGACGGAATCGCGGCCGAGATGATCCGGACCGGTGGCGTGTTCCAGTACAACTTTCCCAAGACCTAGCGTGGATAGTGTTCAGGAGTGTCCGCCGGACGATGCCAGTGGCAAGAGCGGAACTTGTCGAACCAGCCCCTGACACGAGAGGGGGGTTACCTGCTCCTGCCCGACAGGACCGGTATCGGCATCGGACTCAATGAAGAGGCGTTCTCGAAGTTTCCACCCGTGCCCCACAACCGCCCGGCGCTGATCAATCCGGACGGAAGCCTGAGGGACTACAAGGGGTGCTGAACGCCGCTGCCGAGTTCACCGTCAACGATCGCTACTACCGTGTCCCGGCTCGTCCCGTCGTGGTCATCTGCATCGACGGCGGCGCGGACGAGTACCTCACCGCCGCGATGTGTCGTGGGCGCGTGCCTCATATCACCGCTATGTCGGCCCGAGGCTACCGTGGCTTGGTGCGGGCGGCCCTGCCGACGTTCACCAACGTGAACAATGCCTCCATCTGCACGGGTTTGCCACCGTCGAAGACCGGTATCTGCGGGAACTTTTTCATTGATCCGGACACCGGCCGGGAAGTGATGACGAACTCGACCAGGTATCTCAGGGCCCCGACGATTCTCGCGGCGGCGGCCGAATCGGGTCGCCGGGTGGCATTCGTCACGGCCAAGGACAAGCTACGGGCGTTTCTGTCGAGTGGGTTGAGGGGGATCGCGTTCTCAACCGAGAAGGCCGACGAAGCACGGCTGCCGACGCACGGGATCGAAGATGTCGAGTCGATGGTGGACGAATCCAAGCCTTCGATCTACTCGGGAGCGGCGAGTGTGTTCGTACTGCGAGCGGGTGCAGCGATGATTGCCGGCGGCAAGGCCGACTTCCTCTTCTTGTCGTTGACGGACTACCTCCAGCACAAGTTCTCCCCCGAGGAAGAGCCGGTCGTGGAGTTCTACGAGCAACTCGATCACGAGATCGGGCGTATGCTGGAGTTGGGTGCTGTCGTCGGCATCACCGCCGATCACGGTATGAACGGCAAGCACGACGGCGCGGGCCGGCCGCAGGTTCTCTACCTGGAGACCGAACTCGTAGCCCGGTTCGGAGACGGCATCCGTGTGGTCTGTCCGATTACGGATCCATACGTTGTCCATCACGGTGCGTTGGGTGGCGCCGCGACGGTCTATCTGCCGAGCGGGTTGGACAGAGCGGCGGTCATCGCCTGGATTGCGGACCTCGACGGTGTGTCCGAGGTGTATCCGCGCCAGCTCGCGGCTCGCAAGCTCGAACTTGATCCGGAGCATGTCGGCGACATCTACGTCCTCGCCACCCGCGATGTGGTCCTCGGTCGTACGCCGGCCGATCATGACCTCAGTGGATTGGACCGGCCCCTCCGTTCCCACGGCTCACGGTACGAAGAGATGGTACCGATGGTTGTCTCGGAGCCGTTGTCGGCCGAATACCGGATGAAGGCGCTGGGTGATCCGCGCAACTTCGACATCTTCGATTTCGTCTGCAATGGCACCGACGTCGTGACGGGAACAGCGGGACAGGAATGACGCAACCTAAGCTCTGGCCGTGCCTCGTTGGAGGCAAGCCCGTAGAGGCACGGGAGCGACTCGACATCCGCTACCCATTCGATGGATCGCTCGTCGGCCAGGTCGCCGTTGCCGGGCGCGACGATCTCGAGCGCGCTATCGATGTCATGATGAAGGGCGGCGACCCGCTGACCCGCCACCAGCGGGCGGAGATACTCTACACAGCCCGTCGGCTGCTGGCCGCGCGTGCTGATGAGTTCTCGGATCTGATCCGTAGGGAGACCGGGCTCTGTGTACGCGATACGCGCTACGAGGTGGGGCGTGCCCAGGATGTCCTGCTTTTCGCCGGGATGGAGGCATTGCGAGACGATGGCCAAGTGTTTTCGGGCGATATCTCGCCGCAAGGCAAAGGCCCGCAAGACATTCACGACGCGGGAGCCCCTTCGAAGCGTCGCGGCGATAACACCGTTCAATCACCCTCTCAACCAGGTCGCCCACAAGCTGGCGCCGGCGATCGCCTGTGGCGCGCCCGTTATCCTCAAGCCCTCGGAGAAGACGCCCTTATCCGCGCTGAAGTTCGCCGAGTTGCTGTACGAGTCAGGACTTCCTGGTTGGATGCTCAGCGTCCTCGTCGGGCCGATCGAGTCGGTGGTCGAGCCTCTGATCAGAGATGAGCGCATCGAGCTCGTGAGCTTCACGGGGAGCGTACCGGTCGGCAAGCGGATTGCTCGGATCGCGGGCTACAAGAAGCTCTGCCTGGAACTGGGCGGCAACTCACCGCTGATCGTGCTCGAAGACGCTGACCTAGCGCGCGCTGTGACCCTCGCCGCGGAGGGCTGTTACCGCAACTCCGGACAGCGTTGCACGGCCGTCAAGCGGCTGCTGGTTCACACCGACGTCATCGAGGAGTTCACGGCTCGGTTGGTTGAGAAGACACGGGAATACACCGTCGGCGACCCCGCTGATTTCGATACCCGCATCGGAACGGTCATCGACGAGGCTGCGGCCGTCGACCTCACACGCCGTGTGCGAGAAGCTGTGGCCGCCGGGGCGCGGGTTCTGACCGGCGGTGAGAATCAGGCCGCTGTCATGCCGCCTACCGTGATCACTGACGTGCCGCGCGACGTCGACATGGTGCGGACGGAATCGTTCGGGCCTCTCGCGCCGATCCTCGAGGTGAGGGACCTCGGCGACGCGATCGAACTGGCGAACTCCACGCCCTACGGCCTCTCGTGCGGAGTCGTTACCAACGACCTGGAGCGCGCTCTGGAGACGGTCAAGCGCGTCCGGACCGGCACGGTCAACGTCAACGAGGTGCCGGGATACCGCATCGAGAGTACGCCATTCGGTGGACTCAAGGACTCGGGCCTCGGCATCAAGGAGGGAGTGATCGAGGCGATGCGGTACATGACCAACGTGAAGACATTCTCGCTGCCCTGGTAGACCGTGCAGCGCTAGGAGGGTGCTGAACAGTGACGATTGCTCGGGCCTGCCGCCCGGCCATCCCAGGAATAATGCCGGCGGTTGGCAGGCCGCTGGTGGATTGCTCAGCACACTCCTAGGACCGACGATTACGTCATGATGACGGCGCAGCGGCAGATCTTCCATGGTCCGGGTCAGCCGTTCTCTCTTGAGCGACGGGACCTCGATTTCGACTTGAGTCCCGGCGAAGTCCTCGTTGCCATCGATCTCGCGACAGTCTGCGGGTCCGACCTCCACACGATCGACGGGACTCGGTCCGAGGTGGTCCCCAGCGTGCTGGGCCACGAGGCCGTCGGCCGGGTCGTACGCGCCGGCGCCGGCCGGACCCTGACCGCCGGGGACAGAATCACCTGGTCGATCGCCGATTCCTGCGGAAGGTGCCGCCCCTGTTCAGACTATGGCTTGCGGCAGAAGTGCGAGCAGGTATTCAAGTACGGTCATGCATCGATCTCCGACGGCACGGGTCTGAATGGCTGCTATGCATCGCACATCGTGCTCCGCGCCGGAACCCATGCCGTCGCTGTTCCGCCGACCCTCGCCGACGCCGTCGTCGCACCGGCCAACTGTTCCTTGGCGACCATGGTCAACGCGGTTTCTCAGATCCTCCCTTCCGGGAGCGCTGTGCCGAACAGTGCGGTCGTCCAGGGCGGTGGACTGCTCGGAGTCTACGGATGCGCGCTGCTGCGGGCTCGGGGCGTCGCGCACGTGTACTGTACCGAGATCGATCACGGCCGCTTCCCGTGGATCGAGGAGTTAGGCGGAACTCCCCTCGACGGCCGCGAAGAGGCCGATCCGGTCGCGCGGATCCTGGACCGCCATCCCCTGGGCGTCGACGCGGTGTTCGAGTGCGCCGGTGCGAGAGAGGTTGTCCCGCAAGGTGTTCAGATGCTCCGAAACGGTGGTTTCTACAGTCTCGTCGGTCTCGTCCATCCGGACTCGGCGCTCACGGTGAACGCCGAGGTGATCATTCGAAAGTGCCTGACTCTGCGGGGTGTTCACAACTATGGCCCACGCCACCTCGAAGAGGCGATCGAGTTCCTTTCGCGATTCGCCGATGTCTTGCCTTTCCGGGATCTCGTCAGCCCACCCGTACCGCTCTCCCGGCTTGAGGATGCGGTCGATCTAGCCAGGAGCCGCCGATGGCTACGTGTTTCCGTCGCGATGGAGGACGGTGTTCCGGCATCAGCAGCAGTGTGATGGAGCCTTGCCATCCAGCCATGATGTATACTACATTTATGCGGCGTATACAGCTATATATAGATGAGAACCTTGATGATGCCTTGACCGCGGAAGCTGCGCAGCGGGGCGTTTCCCGCTCTTCGCTGGTCAGGGACGCGGTGCGCGTCTCGCTCGCTGAAGTCATCGGTGCGACCTCGGATCCAATCGACGAGTTGATCGGTTGGCTCGACGTTGATCCCGATGACGATATCGACTCGGTGGTCTACGGGCTCGACGAGTGAGGTTCGTGGACACTTCGTTCTGGGTGGCCCTACAGGTACCGAGGGATTGCCGCCACACCCACGCGGTCGATATATGGAAGAGCCACGGCGGGCCGCTGCGTACATCAAACCTGGTGATGGGGGAGACATGGACCTGGCTGCGACGGAGGGCAGGTCACGGACCGGCGTTACGGTTCGTTACCAGCGTCCACCAGTCGCAGCGGGTGAGTGTGGCGGTCGTGAACGAGGCGATCGATGAGCAAGCCTGGTTGTGGCTGAGCCGTCACGGAGCGCGTTCATACTCCTACGTGGACGCCACTAGCTTCGAGATCATGCGTCGCGAGAGGATCACCGAGGCGCTGGCATTCGACGCCGACTTCACGTCCGCAGGGTTTATCGAGGTCAGATCACAGTCCTGATCGCCGCCAACCGAGCCGAGGTCAGTTCAAGCCAAGAGCGGCCAGCAGGATTCCGCTGGCAAGCCCGCCGAGGCCGATCCCCATGCCTCCATCCGCAAGGCATTCTCCGTAGCCACGTCGAAGCGCCCCCAACTCATCGGCCTCGCGCCGACGTATCTGTCGACTGGCACTCCATCTGTCGGGGTTACCATCCCTTCACAACAACTATCCCAGTGGTACCACAATCCAGATACCGCTGAACACGCTGACTCAGTTGCAACAGTCACCTTCGTAGCGGACCGGTGGTGGATGCAGGATTCCCTCTGAGCAGACGGATCGCGCCTGCCAGATCGACCATGACGGTCCATCGCGCTTCCGTGGCGGCTTACGAGCAGGATGAACGGTCTTCCCAGTGCCGCCTCCGAGAGGGCGGCTCCATCCCGGCGTTTTCTCAGGGACTCATCACTCCCTTCTCAGGGAATCCACAGGTTCGGGTGGCAAGGTGGTACATCAACCTGAAGACGATTGAGGCTGGATCACTGATGCAGGTACCGGCATTCTTGGTTACCTGCAAGGTTCGGTCGTTACGGTCGTACTCCGGATACACATCAATCGAGGAATCGGGCCGGACTGCTCGTCAAACCCAGCAACCCGGTTGGACCTGTGCAGAGCTGGCGAGTCCGGGGGGGTACAGACGCGGTAGCGGATCCCTATCCGTTGGGTGACCGCAGCAGGGGAGTGCGACATGGCAGGGGAACCATGGCGGTAGGGCCGAGAGTCCCACCGTGTCCACGCACCGTCTGGCGAGGGCAGTACGGGAGGAAGCCCGGCAAAGCCCCGTACGCTCCCTTGTCCGGGTGTGCGCGGTCCGGCGAAGCCAATCAGACCGATAAGGGGCGGACATGAGAGGCCGGCGATATCCTAGGAGGGTGCTGAGCAATCCACCGGCGGCCTGCCAACCGCCGGCATAATTCCTGGGCCGGCGGGCGGCAGGCCCGAGCAATCGTCATTGTTCAGCACCGTCCTAGTGTCCTGTATCTCTGTTTCGCTTGCGTTCCGGGCTTGATGAGCCGAACCGGAACCGACTAACGCTACGAGCGGGCTGTATCTGTCACAGGCTCGTTGCACAATGGTAGATAGTCTGACGTCGAGCG
>JAPOQZ010000266.1 GCA_026710435.1 bacterium
ACGGTCCGGTCGGTACCGAAAGCGGACCGTTGGCGCTTTGCGGTTACCTACAAGCATGCAACAGGCCTGTGACACAACCAACCCGTCGCATGACTGCACGTCTTCCAAACACAACCGAACTAAAGACTCGGGACACTAGGGAGCGATGACTGCAACGGTTGACGCGTGTATGTCAGTGGCCGCCGGCTTTCCTGGGTTCGAACGGCCTATGGCCTTGTGGATGACGGCGGTCGTGTCCACCTCTCCGCGCACCCTCGTACCTTATTGCTTGGTCAGGAAATCGACGCTGCGGTTGGCGAGGAGCGGGCGGATCTGCTGAACGGCGATCTCGTCGAAGTGATCGGCGGCGATGTGGGCATCGACTGCTGCCTGGCCGGTGTACTGCTCCACCAGCACGAACCTGTTCGGGTTGTCGATGCTGCGGTAGACATCGAAGGCGATGCATCCCGGTTCGGTGAGCACCCTGGGCACGTAGCCTTCCAGTAGCTCAGCCACCTTGTCCCCGTTGCCCTCCGAGACGTCGTACGTTGCGATGATGGTCATCGTGATCGTTCCCTTCCGCTTCGCTGTCGTGTTCGAATCTGGATCCGGCGCACCCTCACATCGATGCGAACCCGATCGAGCGGAGCTGCTTCCGGCCCTCCTCGGAGACTTGATCCGGACACCAGGGAGGGTCGAACACCCAGCTGACCTCGAAGTCCTCGAGCACCCCCTCACCAACCAGTTCGTTCCTCATCTGGTCCTCGATGACCGATGTCAGTGGGCAGAAAGGGTTGGTCAGGGTCACGTCCAGCGACGCTTGGCGGCCATCTACGTGAACTTCGCGAACGAAGCCGAGGTCGACGATGTTGACGCCGAGGTCGGGGTCGATCACCTTGCGCAGGGATTCGATGATGTGGCTCTCGATGGCGTCCATCACGTAACCTTCTTTCCGTCGTTCGCGGCACTGTCCTCGGGGTACGACTCGTCAGGAGTCGTATGCCAAGTGACCACGCGTAGCCTTATCTCTACCCGGGTGGTTGTAGTCGTGATCCAGTCGGCTATACCGTGGGCCATCCGCCGGAGCCGCGTGATCACATCCCCCTTCTCGACTGTCCACGTCCCGACCTCCATCTCGTGGCTCCGGATCCCGAACCGGGCGGCTTCGGCAAGTCCTTGCTCCAGTACCCGGGCCAGTGGTGCCGAAGCCAGACCGGGCCGGAACTTGAGAGCTCGGTGGGCTTCCTCGGCGTTCATGTTCTCCAGCCGCGCCAGGATACGCTTTGCTTCGTCCTGGTCGATCCGCACGTTGGTCTTGAGAGCGGTAACGGTCGGTTCGGGAAGCCCGGCACCGCTCATCGCCATCTCCTGGGCTTAGCGAGGCGTCGGAGATCGGTGGATACGCCGATTTGCTGGGGCCAAACGGAGACTCCCGCCCCCGTCGGCTTGCGGGCGGCGAAGACATCACGGGGTCGGCCGATGGTCAGCACCGCTCCTAATCTTATCCGCTCCCGACCCCCCACCGGACCTCTGGAAGGCGGAGAATGACCTTTCCTGGGGCGATCCCCCGATTACGTGGGGATCGAACTCGCCTGGTGTCCCGAGCCGGGATTCGGTGAAGATTGCCGTGACTACCCGACCGCAGCGACCACCGGTCGAGACCGCGCGAATCGCCGGGTGGTCGCCCCCGGCGGGTCCCTCCCCCGGCCGCGCCCTCCCCGGCGCCTGAGCGCGTTCCGCCGTGTCGAGGAGGCCGGGACCTTGACCTCCGCCGGCGCCACGTTGGATCGCGACCCAAGGCCTGTTTCTTCACACGGTCCCCTGATGGTGGGGTTGAAGGAGATACGGTTCGGCGAGCCGCACGCGTGGGAACGATCTGGCGGATCGCTCACCCTACTGGTTGAGGACCACCGTGATGATGAGGCCGCCGACAACGGTCACCCATCCGACCACCCAAAGCGTGTGTTGGTTGATACGGCGTTCCATCTCGCTGAAACGGCGTTCCATTTCGCCGAAGCGACGCTCCAAGGCCGCCACGGCTCGCTCGATTTTCGATTCGAGGCGCGCCTCTACCGCCGCGTCCTTGGCGTCCACCAACGACTCGCTGACCGTCATCGCAGCCCCGCGATGGGAGCTGCGGAAGCGAGGTTGGCTACGAATGGCCATCTCGCCCGGGAAGCGAACCTGGTGTCGATCTTGTGCAATGCCCCGACGAGGTCAGCATGACTGCCGGCCTGGGGGTCACCCTCTGTCATCTCACCTTCCCCAAGTGCTGTGACCCAATCTAGTCGATATACAAAGGTCTGCCAACCTAAAATCAATGGTTATCCGATGATAGAAGTCTTTAACCCTTGGTCACCCCTCGACAGCCAGGATCCGACCCGGAGTCTCGCCGGAGCGTATACCGAACCGGATCGACTGGGCGATCCCCTCTTCGAGAACCTGCGCGAGGGCACCGACACCGTTGTGGTCCGGAGCTTGAGAGCCCGGTGGGCCTGGTCGGTGGAGATGCCTTCGACCCGGGCGAGGATGCGCCGCGCCTCGCCCTAGTCGATGCGTTACTTGGCCTGGCTGGTAGTGACGGTCGGTTGCGGTGGCCGGGTTACGGTCATCGTCTTCTCCTCGGCCTGCCGATGCGGCGCAGATCCGTCGACAGGTCCTCCACCTGCTCCGCGGTGACCGCTGTGCCCGCCCTCATGAGTTTGCGGGCCGCGAATATGTCGCGGGGTCTGCCGATGGTCAGCACGGCCACGATCTTCTTGGTATCACCGTCGGCGTCCGACAGCTGGAACGCGGAAAACGCACGGTCCTCGATCGAGCCGCGTATCACGTGTCGGGCATGGGGGTCGAAGTGGCCTAGCGACTGGATGGTCAAGTCGTACTGGTCGGACCAGAACCAGTGGGGAGAATCATCCACGGCGTTCTCGCCGACGATGTTGCGGGCCACGACAGCGCCCTGCCTCATCGCGTTCTCATGATGCTCGACCCGCAGGTAGCCTCCGCCGGGCTGCTGTCCCGACGCCACGTCTCCGGCCGCGTACACATTGAGCACCGATGTCCGGCAGTGCCGGTCCACCCGGATTCCCCCTTCCACCTCGATGGCGGTTCGGTGTGCCAACTCGGTGTTGGGGATCATCCCTGCCGCTACCAGCAGCCACTCGCACTCCACACGACCCCGGTCGGTGGTCACGGCTAGGCCGTCCGGGGTCTCGACCACGCTCGTAACTCGCTCCCCCAGGCGCAGCGTGCAGCCCGCGTCACGATGGATTTCCGTTATTGCCCGGCCGTACCTCTCCCCCAGGGGAGCGCGCAGGCACTGCTCTTCCATCTCGATGATGGTGACTTCCACCCCCAGCCCGCGGGCGGTGGCCGCCACCTCGCAGCCGATGAACCCTCCCCCGAGCACCACCGCCCGGCTGCCGTCGCGCAGCCTGCGGGCCAGTTTCTCGGAGTCACCGCGGGTGCGCAGATGCAGTATCCGGTCCCCCTCGAAGCCCGGTAGCCTCCGGGCCCGGCCGCCGGTTGCCACCAGGAGATGGTGGTAGGGGATCGTCCCGGCGCCGACCGTCTCGATAGCCGAGCTATCCACGTCTATCGCTATGGCCCGGGTACCGAGGACCAGGTCGACGTCGTTGTCCCGGTACCACTCCTCGGCCCGGATGGTGGCGTCGCCCGAAGCCATCGATCCGGCGAGCACCTCCTTGGACAGAGGGGGACGCTCATAGGGCGGCACGTCCTCCTCGGACACCAGCACGACTCGTCCGTCGAACCCGAGATGCCTCAGGTTCGACGCGGCTGCTGCCGAGGCCGTACCGCCACCCAGCAACACGACGGTCTCCGGGAGACCAGCCATGTCAGCTAGGCGGCGCTACACAGATGACACCATCCTCCACCTTGCACGGAACGGCGAACAGGGAACTGTCGGCCGGATTGATGCCCGCGCCGGTGACAGCGTTGAACTCCCACAGGTGGTTGGTGCAGGTCAGCACGTCGCCGTCCAGGTCCCCGTCCGAGAGCGGCCAAGCCTGGTGGGGGCAACGGTCACGGTAGGCCCGCACCTCTCCGTCCACGTTGACGAGGATCAGCTTGTGGCCACGTACCTCGACCCCTTCGAGGTCACCCTCCCAGAGGTCATCCAGCTCCATGGCCTCCAGCCACCGGGTTGGTTCGGCCATGGACCTCTCAACCAGTGCTCTGGAGGGCCGGCTCGCCCAGACCGGCTACAGCGAGAACCTGCTGCCTGGCCTCTGCAGCCTCGGCGGCTACCGTCTCGGCGTCGACGTCTCCGTTCGGCGCTCCGGCCAGAATGCCTCCCAGCGCGAGCGCGGCGGCGTCGGCTCTCGGCGCCCACTTCGCGATCCAGCTTTCAAAGGCAGGCTTGTTCTCCGCACGGCCTTCCACCGCCAGGCTCGCCACTGCGGACGACCATCTGGCCCGCCGGGCGGAGTCCTCGTGCAGGTTCTGGCACAGCAGCCAGGTGAGGTCGTCGCCGTTGGCACGGGCTACGTCGCCCAGCTGACGGTTGAGAACGTCGTCCAGCGTGGGAGCGATAACCAGGTTGGCGGCGGTCAGCGCCTCGCCCCAGTCGTAGGCGATCAGCGCCCGCTCGAGAAGCTCTCGCGTCGGTTGCCATCCATCGTGGCCTTCCCAGACATCCCGTTCACCGGTGGCGAAACCTGCGTCGGGGTAGCCCAGTTGCAACTCCCGCGTGCGGATCGACACCACTGTCACCCGCCGGAGCTGGTCCGCCATCGACAAGGATGCCGCATTGGTGATGTACGCCGTGGGCGACATGTGCGCCACGTAGGCCTGCAGCATCTGCAATGCATGGGCGGGGTACCGGATCGGCGTGTAGAACGTACGGAGTATCCCCACCCATCCGGGGGAGAGGGACTGGTCGTGGCCGATGTTCGAATAGCTGTCCATCAGACCGGCGACCTTCGTCTCCTGGGCGGCCTGCTTGGCCACGTACGCCCGGTACGTCAGCTGGTCCGGATCCCTGTACACCTCCCAGTCGTCGAGCTGGAGGGGCGAGTTGTCACGATAGGCCAGGAACCACAGGTTGCCCGGCGAGGACGGGTTCTGCTCCAACGGCGCCATCCTGTCCCGGCGAACCGTGTAGTTGGCGGCGTGGGCGCCGATCTCGTACTCGGTAGGCCGGCGGCGAATGTCGCCGAACTCGCTCCAAGTGCGCAGCTTCCGCTTCTTGGCGCTCATGATGTGACGTCCTCCTCGGTCGCCCCGCCCAGCGACCAACTCGTCTGGTCGCTGCGGGAGGTATTGATACGTCCGGCGTTGGCGGTCAACAGGTTCTCCAGCGACCGCAGCTGGTAGTCGGGTCCCAGATGGCGCTTGAGCGACTCGGCCGTCACCTTGAGGAAGGAGGACGCGTGGACGCGCACGTAGGCGCCCCGGTCGATCACCTCGATCTCGCGACCCGGATTGTCGTCCTCGATGGCGCTGATGATCTCCTCGATCAGGTCGCTCATCCGCAGGATCGGCCCTACAGGATTATCCATATCGACCCTCCTACTCCACCCAATCGACGCGGATGTGGTCGAGCGGGCCTATGCCCGCATCGGCCACCGTCACGTCTTCGGGCACTATCCGGTTGTTGTGGACGACCATCTTGGGCAGGCCACGGTCCCGCACTCGCACTCCCACCGTATGGTGGGCGACCGCCTCCGCCACCTCCGCCATGGTGTTGTTGGACATCACGGGGATGAGCAACTCGACGAAGTCGTCGGCGAAGATGGCGTTGAGCGGGACGAGTTGGGGTTCGGCGGAGGCGCCGTTGTCGCTCATCCACCCACCCCCGCGACGACCGGCTCGGTCTTCGCGTAGGCCTCGGTCCAGTCGTAGGCGCCGGCGTCGTCACCCATGACGTCGGGCGTGAGTCCCATGTACCCGAGTATCCCGGGGACGTCCATCGGCTGGATCATTCCGGCGAGGAAACGCTCCACCACCGTCTTGCTGTTGAGAGCGTCCCGATCCTCCCACCAGATCTGGCGGCAGCCCTTGGTGCAGAAGTGGTACGTCACGCCGTTGTGCTTGAGCGAATGGTTGCGTACCCGCCACTTGCCGTCCCGTCCGTACGTTGCGTTGCAGGTCGGGAGGTGGCAGTAGTTGCACAGCCACGGGAGCGTCTCGGGTAGGGCACGGTGCATGTTTCCGGCGTTGATGTTCTCCGCCAGTAGCTTCCACTTGTCACCGTAGAGGACATCCCAGTTGGGATACTTCTCGATCAGCCACTCGCGGGACTCGGGCGATACCCCGACCGGCTTCCACCACAGGGTCGGGCGCCAGAACCACTCACCCATCTGCAGCGAGTGATGCCACACGTCGAGGCCCTCGATGAACTCGTCCCAGTACCAGGGGCGCTTGAGGCCGTAGTCCTGGATGGTGCGGACGAACTGGTCGATGATCCACTCTTCCATGAACTCCCGGTAGCTGTACTTGCGGGACTCGACCGGGGTGTTGTAGTCCATCGACGGTCCGGTGAGGGCGGCGAAAGCCCGCGCAGAGAGCCAGAAGAACTTGTCGACCGTCCACTGCGCCCGCACCGGATCGTGCTCCACCAGGACCTCAAGTGTGGGTCCGCCCTGCTGCGAGTGGCGAGCCTCGTCGGTCTGGATCGAGGAGATCAGGTTGGCGAAGGCCACGTCACCGGCCTCGAGGGCGTCGGACGCCAGCGCCACGAACTGGATGTTGGTGAAGCCGGTCTCGAAGGCGAACGGAAGCTGGATGGCGATGTCCACCACGCTGCCACCGATCATCATGTTGTCGATCAGCGCCCGCAGAGCGATGGCTACCCAGTCGTTGGTGAGCAACGCCCTGTGAGCCCAATCGAACTGGGGATCGCGTTCCACCAACTCGTGGGCGAACGACAAGCTGAGCTGGCCGTGTCGGATCTCGTCGAGGGTGCCCATCACGGCCATGTTGCGCCACGCGGGGCTCAACCCGAAGCGGGCCATGCGGCTTTCCCCGTACACGGCTGCATACTCGACCAGGGCAATCCCGCCGAGGTGCATCTTGACCGACGACCTCCACGCCTCGTCCAACTGTTCGTACTGGTTCGACCGGCTCAGGGCGGCCTTCACCGCGTAGGCGGAGGTTTCCTTTTCGTCCTGGGTGGCGACGTATTCGGGGTAGGCGACCTTGTAGCTCTCCTCCCAGGCCGACCAAGCCTCACGGGGAACCTTGCCCGTTCCGCTCAGCCAGTCGGGGTAGACGGCTTCGTCGTCCACGTAACCGAGAGTCCAGTCGACATCCCGGACGATCCCTTGCCATTCTTCACGTCTAAGGGTCATGGTTCCTCCTTCCTCAGTCGACTTCCATGTGGCCGAGTTGGCGATAGATGGAGGCGCTGTCCCAGTAGGCGGTCAGGCTCTCGATCTTGCCGCCGTCGTTGACATCGAAGATGAACGCGTGGGGCTCCCAGTACTTCTTGCCCTGGGGGGCGATCGGTCCCCACGCCTTCTCCTGGCAGCCGCCGATGCTCACCACCGCAGCCACCTTCCCGTCGTCGGAGGCGGTGATGGAGTGGACCTCGTTGGTTAGGTCGGGGAAGGAGTTGATCAGTCCCTCCCAAATGGGCCGGCCGAGTGTGGCCACCTTCCCGTCGCCCCTGATGACCCTTTGCTTGGTCCATATCTCGAACGGGACGTACGAGAAGTCGGCGTTGTCGGTACAGAGATCTACCATCGACAGCGTGTCGTGTCGCCGGTAGGCATCGAAGAAGGCTTCAACCGTTGTGACGGGGTCCGCCTTCGTAGCAGTTGCAGTCATGGGCACTCCCTTCCTAAATGATCGACACCGCGTCGAGGCGCTTGACCGCCAGCCTGCGGTAGAGAATGTTCTGATCCCAGAAGCCACGGATCGACGTGATACGTCCATCGGACGTACCGAGCATCCACACCTGGTCGAGATCGATGTGTTTTTCCTGGTTCACGACACCTAGATAGTCGGCCGCCTGCGTTCCCTCCATCTTCATCTCGGTTACGGCAGTTCCGTCGGTTCCAGTGAAGTGGTTCTTGGTCGTCAGTAGCAGATCCGGGAAGGCCATGACCGTGGCTGCGAAGAAGCCCCGGGCCTCCTCCTTGCCTCCGTTGACTTTGGCCGGAAGCAGGTTGATGGTGACGTCGTCGGAGACCAACTCCATCGCGCTATTGACATCGCCGGTACGGATCGCATCCCAGAAGTCAGCAGCTGGGTCGGACATCGGCATCACCCCCGTCAGAGTACTTCCAGGCTCTTGAGCACCGCGTCCGCCACAGCGTCCGCGGAGCCCGGATTCTGGGCCGTGATCAGGTTGCGGTCGACGACGACGTGGGACGCCCAGGCGTTGCGCCCGTCGTCGAACACGGCGCCCGCATTCCGCAGCGCGCTCTCCAAGTACCAGGAGAGGCCGTGCTGGCCGGGTCTGGTCTGGTCCTCCTCCTCGTCTGTGAACGACGTGACCCGGTAGCCGTCGAACAGCCACTGGCCGTCCATGTTGGCGGGTGCGGAGAGCAGGAAGGCGGGTCCGTGGCAGACCGAGGCGATCGCAGCTTGCTTTTCGTGCAGGATGGTGATCACACGGGTCACGTCGGGGTTGTCTGCCATATCGACCATCGGGCCATGGCCGCCGGGAACGAAGACAGCGTCGAACTCGGCTATCTCCTCGTCGGTCATGGTCGACAGGTTTGTAGGCGTTAGGAAGCCCGAGATGGCGTCGAGGGCGTCCTTGACGCGTTGGGCTTCGTCGTTGCTTTCGGCGATCACCTCGGCCAAGGCAGTTTCGAGATCATCACGGACCACCGATTCCGGGAGGTCCTCGGCTTCCAGGGAGTCGAGGAACTGGTTGTCGTTGCGCCAGGAGTGGGCGGCGGCGCGTGATATCAGCTTGCGGGCTTCCATCGGATGCATGCCGGCCTCTTTGAGAAGGCCGAACACCCGCCGGGCCGAGATCATGCCCAGTTCGGTGAGATGGTGCAGGGTGAGGCGGATGTCATCCACATCGTGCGCAAAGGTCCGGGTGATGCTATTCAGGAAGTCCTCGTCATCGTCCGGATAGTGGAAGATCTCCTCCAATCCATATGGATCGGCGTATGGCGAGCGTCCGTCTGGGGTTGCGACGAGCACTTCGACCCCCGCCTCGACGAAGCGTTCGAAGGGAGTCAAGGCCTCGTCGGCAAAATACCCCGTTTCGTGCATGTTTCCGTTGGCGAGTTCCATCTCCCGCGCGCTTGAGACCAGGAACAGCAATCGTGGCATGGCAAGTCATCCTTTCCGCGTCGTTGCCGGTCCGGTTTCCACTACCCGCTATGCCAGACTGTCGATGCCTCCACCGCGGCCCACTTCCACGGGTCTCCGGATCAAACCGACTCTGCCAGACACTATCAGACCGATTGGCCGATTGGGATTCGAATTCTCTCTGCTCGGCGACGTCGCCAGACTTCCGAGGGCCGGCCCACACCCTCAACGCCCAATCGCCCTCGACCGGGAAGCTCCAAGGCCTGACGCAACCACGTTCTCTGGGGTAGGGTCTGGCACATGAGACGATCGCTATCAACCCTGTTGTTTCTGTTGTTAGTCCTGATGGTTACCGCATGCGGCGGGGAGGATACAGAGGCATCCGTCGACCCGGAAGCGGAGAGGAGCCCCCTGGGTTCGGAGGAAGCCCAAGCCTCCTTCGAGGGTTTTCTCGACAGTCCGTTCATCAGTGATTCACAGGCAGCCTCGACCAGGGACATGGTGTGGAGCGCATGCGCCGCATTCGCTGAGGGGACCACCTGGCAGGAGTTCGAGGAACAGACAAAAGCCGATGCGGAAGCGCAGGGCACCCCGCTCAGCGCCCTGGAGTTGGCCGGCCTGCGCACGGCCGCCGGTCTGGGAATTCTGGCGTACTGTCCCGAGCACTCCGACAAGGGGCCCTGACCTACGTTCGTGCGTGTTGGGTGTCCGGCTGGAAGGGATCTGGCCAGCGTCGGCTTGGGCGATGCGGCTGCATTGCCGAAGGCGTTCTCCGCGCCCGACCACACCCACCGCGCCGAGGAGACCGCCACGGTGCTCGAGGGTATCGGTTCCACCAGTATCGACGGAACGACCATCGATGTGGCGCAGAGGCCGGTGGTCGTGACACCGCCCCATGCGCACCATGTGACCATCGCGGGTCGGGATGGACCGATGGTGGTCTTCCGGATGTACGTGCCGGCCCGTAGCGAGCAGCGCTGGCTGGCACAGAGTAGGGACTGAAGGTGGAGGAGAGGGTCGCGTGAGCAGGCTTTACATCGTCGGTGCCGGAACGCCGACGCCGACGCCGCAGCGATTCGGTACGGCCTATGTGGTCGATACCGGGTCTGATCTGGTGATGTTCGATTGCGGTCCGGCTGCCACCCACAAGCTGGTGAAGGCCGGCCTGTGGCCGACCCGCATCGATCATCTCTTCTTTACCCACCACCACTTCGACCATGACGCCGACTATCCGTGCTTTCTCCTTTGCCGGTGGGACCAGAGCATCGGCCGGGAGGGCTTGCTCACGGTGCGGGGACCCACTCTCACGGCCAGGATCACAGAAGGTCTCATCGGCGACGACGGGGTCTTCGCTCATGACTGGAAGGCCCGGGTCGGGGCGCCGGTGAGCCAGCGGGTGTTCGTGAACCGGGGCGGTGTGCTTCCGCGCCCGGCGCCCGTCGTGGATGCCGCCGATATCGGGCCCGGTATGGTCATCGAGGGTCCCGACTGGTTGGTGCGGTCCACAGAGGCGGTACATGTACAGCCGTTCCTCGACTCTCTCGCATACCGGATCGAGACACCGACCGCGAGCATCGTCGTCACCGGGGATACGGAGCCGTGCAGCTCCGTGATCGAGCTTGCCAGGGGGGCGACCGCCCTGGTCAGCATGTGCTGGGATCACCAGGAGGCGATGCAGGAATGCGGTGAGGCTCCGGGGCAGACCGGGACGACCGGAGCGGCACGGATGGCCCATCGAGCGGGCGTGGAGAAACTCATCCTGGTCCATAGAGGGCCCGGTCTTGAGGGTGAAGAGTCCGAGGCGCGGGCCCGAGCCGATGTCGGGCGGATCTTCGCCGGCGAGGTGATCCTTGCCGACGAACTGGATGTGATAGACATCTGAGCGGCAACCCTCGGACCGGCGATCTGTGGCAGCTTCCGGGCACGATCTGATCGAGCTTCCGAGTAGAGGAATCGAAGGGCCTCGCAACCGCAGGAATTTGCATATGCCCACCCCGGCGTGGCGCTTCAAGCCGGCGGAGGCAAGATCGCCGGCGATGCCTCCCCTGGCCGACGCACCTGCCGACCGTGCTCTGCGAGAATTGATCCGCTCGATGGACCGGGCCACACCGGGAAAGGGGGAGCGTCGTATTCTCCGAGTGACGCTATCGAGGAGGAGTCGGTATGGGCGACTATCCACAAGTCCACGTTGCGAGGGCCGGGTCAATGCTCGTCGACGATACTGACGTCCCTCGCGCGAAGGGATTCCCACTCAGTGCCGGCGACGCGACCGGATGGTCGATCTTCGACCGCGACATCCCGTACCCGATCGCCTTGATGTCCGAGTCGGCTCTCGATCACAACGGCGCGACAATGCGCGCGTTCTGCCTGCGCAATGGAGTTGACCTGGCGCCCCACGGCAAGACCACCATGTCGCCCGAGTTGTTCCGCCGCCAGATCGACGACGGGGTCTGGGCTATCACCGCCGCTACCACCTGGCAGGCCATGGTCATGCAGGAGTGCGGCGTTCCCAGGGTGCTGATCGCCAATGAGGTCGTGTCCCCCGGTGAGATCGAATGGTTGGCCGGGGCTCGGGGCGACGGGTTCGACGTCATGTGCTACGTCGACTCGCTCGACGGAGTAGCCGTCTTCGACGAGGTCCTGGGCAGGTTGCAACCCGCCCGGCCGTTCCCGGTCCTGGTCGAGATGGGAGTCCCCGCAGGACGGGCGGGCGTGAGAAGCATCGAGCAGGGCCTGGCGGTTGCGGGCGCGGCGGCCTCCTCCGTCCATCTTGCGTTAACGGGAGTAGCCGGTTTCGAAGGTCTCCTGGGAGCTAGGGGAGACCGGAGCGCCCTCCAGGTGGTCGACGATTTCCTTGATCAGATCGTTGATCTGGCCTGCGAGATTGCCCGGCGTGGCTGGTTCGAGCCCAGCCCCGACCTGATCCTCACCGCTGGCGGTAGCTTGTACTTCGACCGTGTGGTCTCACGGTTCTCCCGCGCGGAGTTGGGCGGGCCTTACCGGTTGGTTATCCGCAGCGGCTGCTACCTGACCCACGATGACGGTTCGGTGCATCGGTCTTCCCCTATGGGAGAGGCGAGTAGGACAGGATATCCCGAGCATCTGGTCCCTGCCATCGAGGTATGGGGAACGGTCCTTTCACGCCCGGAACCGACCAGGGCGATCGTGGGGGTGGGACGCCGCGATGTCTCCTTCGACGGGCTTCTGCCGGTTGCCAAGAGAGTTCGCGGGAGGGACCAGACGACGGTCGAGGTGGCGCCTCCGATGCGAACGGTGGCGCTCAACGACCAGCATGCATTCATTGACCTGGAAGAAGATACGCCGCTGGCGGTGGGTGATCTCGTGGGGTTCGGCATCTCGCATCCGTGCACTACTTTCGACAAGTGGAGGGCGATCCCGATCGTGGGAGACGACTACCGGGTCGTCTCGGTCGCGCGGACCCTGTTCTGAGTCGGGAGCACTTCCCGCAGATGTCACCAGCACCCCTCCTGATTGGGGTCCGCCACTCCGGCCCGGTTATCCGGGAGGATGTGGCTGTGGGCCGGTCGGCCGGTGAGTGCCCATTTGGCCGCGCAGGCGGAATCCGGATGGTTCCGGAGCGGTTCGTAGGTCCCGATCGGGTGTCCGGTTGCGGGTATCCGAATCTCCTCCGACTCCGAGCGTGCCGGCAGTAGTCGGGCGGCCAACCGAAGGCAGGCTCAGTCCCTCCAAGCCTCGAGTTCGCCTGCCCCGATGTGGCGTTCCTGCAGGGACCACTCCTCGCGTCCTGCCACGAAGCCCTCGTAGATCGCATGGTCGAGCGAGCGGGGCGCGACACAGTCCCCGATCCGGTGGAGATGCTCGAGGTGGCCCTTCAACTCCCTGTACAGACCGTCGTCGGCGACGCGTCCCGTGATCAGCACCACAGCGGCTATTCCATCCAGTCTCTCAGCCTCGCCGGAGTAGAGGTTGCACGCGGTTACGGTGTCGTTGCCGATCTCCGAGACCCATGAGTTCAACCGGTAGCGAAGCCCCTTGGAGAAGAGGCGCTGGTACACGAAGCTCCGGTCGAGGGTGGTGACGGTGGCCGGGAACAGATCGGCATGGGGACTGATGAGTTCTACCTCCGCTCCCCGGTTCACCAGCACCTCGGTGGTCCCGGCCGCGTAGCGTGATCCGTCCCCGTCAAGCACCACCACCCGGCCGCCCGTGACATGGCCTTCCCCGAGGACCTCCCATGGGGTAACCACATGGGGTAGCTCTGCTCCGGGAATCCGGCGGGTCAGGGGAGCGGCATACGAGTAGCCGTCCCTCCCTGGCAGTGCTCCGGTGGCGATTACCACTCCATGGGGGTTCTCCTGCGCCACCAGCTCGGCCGTGGCTCGCACGCCGAGACGGACTTCCACCCCGAGTTTCTCCAGATGGTTATGGAGGTCCGTGACGATCCACCCGAAGGTTTCCCTGCCGGGTGTCTCCATGGCCAGGTTCACCTGCCCTCCCAGCCGATCCTCCGCTTCGAGCAGCAGGACCCTGTGTCCGGCGCGCCCAAGCCCTTCGGCTGCCTTCAGCCCGGCCGGACCCCCACCGACCACTAGCCAGCGGTGTGGGGCCGCGGTCAACTTCAGGCTCCGGGCGCCGAACTTCCCCTCGCGACCGGTAGCCGGGTTCACGGTGCATGCCACCGCGAGCCCCCGGAACACCCGCGATATGCACCCCTGGTTGGCCCGGATGCAGCGGTAGACCTCGTTCTCGCGTCCTTCCCGGACCTTGTTCGGATACTCGGGGTCAGCGATCATCGTGCGGGTCATCGCCACCATGTCCGCCTGGCCGGTCCTGACCATCTCCTCGGCCTGTGCCGGATCGTTGAGTCCCCCGATGGCGAACGTGACCAGCCCCGGTACCGCTGCCTTGATATCGGCCGCCATCGCCACCATGTGGCCGCTCGGGACATCCGAGGGGGCTATCTCCAAGCCCTTGTTGAAGCCGGCGGCGGACAGGCTCACGTAGTCGATGTATCCGCTGTCCCGGAGGGCGGTGACGATGGCGATCGTGTCGCTCACGTCATGGGCCCCTTCCAGGAAGTCGGTCATCCCGAGCCGGACACCCACCACGTAGTCAGGGCCCACCGCTGACCGCACCGACTCGATGATCCTCATCGGGAGCCGGAGGCGGTTCTCCACCGGACCTCCGTACTCGTCCGTGCGGCGGTTGAACATCGAGGAGAGGAACTGGTGGATCAGGTAGCTGTGGGCGAAGTGGAGCTCCACCCCTTGGTAGCCCCCCGTACGGATGATCTCCGCCGAACTGCGGTAGGACTCGACCAACTCGTCCATTTCCTCCGGTTCCATCGCCTTGGCCATCTCCGATGGGTGCGGAGAGGGAATGGCCGACGCGCTCCACAACACGCGGGGGTCGTCGTTCGCGTCGCTGGGCATCATCATCCCCACATGGGCGAGTTGGCCGAAGATGACCGCCCCGTAGCCCTGGATCGCCGCGGTGAGCCGGCGATCGTACGGGATTCCCTCGTGTAGGTAGGCGAGAGTGGCCCCGCGCTGCGCTCCGGTCGGGTGTACCGGCCGGCTCCCCGTGATCATGAGACCGACGCCGCCGGCCGCTCTGGCAACCTTGTAGTCGTAGTCTCTCTGCGAAACGAGGTTACGCACCGAATATGCTTTGCCGTGAGCAGTCTGCATGAGCCGGTTGCGAACTGTCGCATTGCCGATATCGAGAGGGCTGAACAGGTGCGGGTATTGCGTCACGAGAACTCCCAACGGGCCGCTGCGGCACCCGTCAAGTTAGCCGCCCCGCGGTGGGTCCGCCCGGTCCGGACTCCGGGATCATGAGTGACCGCAGCCTCGCTTGCGACGTCTTGGTGGCAGGTTCCGGGATCGGGGGGATGAGCGCCGCCGTAGCGGCCGCCCAGGCGGGGGCCGACGTGCTGGTGGTCGAGAAGGACATGACGGTTGGAGGCAACGCCCGCTGGGCGGGAGGCTTTGATATCGAGTCGGACAGCTTCGGCGGGATGCGTGACGGCAACCCGGAGGGCGATCCCGACCTGCAGAGGGCCTTGGTCCACGACTTCCCCGTGGCGCTCGACTGGTTGCGCTCCTTCGGAGTCAAGTTGGTGCCGGATCCCCTCAGCCCCGGTCGGTTCAACTACCACCCCCACCAGGGGTTGGGCGGCATTCGCATGTTCACCACTCTTCGTAGCCGCTTGGAGGCCGATGGTGGCCGCATCCTGCTCGGAACGGGGCTCGCGCACTTGCTTACAGGTGATCGCGGGGAGGTCGTTGGAGCAGTTTGTAGCGGAGACGGAGGTGTCCTCCGAGTCGAGGCGGGGGCAACCATCCTGGCGACCGGCAGCTTCAGCCGGAACACCGAGATGAAGGTCCGCTACTTCGGCGCGACCGGCGACCGGACCAGCTACTACGGCTCGCGCCATCACGACGGGGACGGGATCCTTGCCGCGCTAGCCGTGGGGGCGTCGCTCAGCACCGGTGTATCGGTCAGTACCGGGGGGTGCGTATTCGCTCCGCCGTTCGAACCGCCGGATGACCTGCGCGAGTTCCTGGGAGGGGGGAGCGGGCTCTCTGAGGAGGAACGACGGATGCCGGAGCCGGTTCCGTCAGGTGTACAGCGGCTCAGCCTCCGCCCGCCGATCTGGGGTGACGAGCCGTCGATCCTCGTGAACCTCGGCGGTGATCGGTACGTCGACGAGTCCTCCCGATACACGGTGATCGGCTGGGCGACTACCGGCCAGCGGGAAGGTCTGGGTTTCTGCGTCTTCGACCACCCGCTGTACGTGGAGTTCGAGGAGACCATCGAGGTTGCCCGAGGTTGGGGTGCTCGGATAGTGCAAGCCGACACGGTGGAGGAGCTTGCAGCCCGGCTGGCAGCCTGGCGCGCAACCCCGTCCTACAACGAAGGCGTCAACCCCCGACGGCTGGTGCGGACCCTCGCCGAGTACAACCTGGAGGCTCGGGGCGGTCGTCTCCACGAGTTGTGGCCACCCCGTAGAGAAGGTGGCCGACCGATCAACCGACCCCCTTTCTACGCGGCGCCAGTCGTTCAGGGCGTGGTGGACCCGGCCGGAGGGTTGCGCATCGACTCTGATGCCCGGGTCCTTGATCGGGGTGGAAGGCCCATCGAGGGACTGTTCGCGGCGGGTGCCGATGCCGGCCGCGCCTACACGAGGGAACACGGGGGCCTTGCCTTCGGTCTGATCTTCGGCCGCCGCGCCGGTGGGAACGCCGCACGCTCGAGCAGCGGAGGCGGTTGACGAACACCGGCACGAGAGGCCGGGGTGAGATGGTCTTGAAGATTGCGGTGACACGAGAGAGGCGGCCCCGCTCGGCGGGCCGCCTCTCTTCGTTTGGTCGTTTGTGCTTCCGGTGCCTTCAGCGCCCGTACCCGTCCCATGGGCCGATCGAGCGTGAACGGTTGGGGATACCGGCAATCTCGGGTGCCTGCATCGGGTCGTCCGGGTCGTAGTTATCGGCGATTCCCTTGACGATGAAGTCGGGCTCGAGCGTCACCCAGTTGATCAGGTCCCCGTCGAGGCGGAAGATCCAGGTGGTGCCCTCTTCGTTGTCGGCGAGGAACGAACCATGCTTGACCCGGGCGGGCCGCCAGAAGTAGACGCCGGGGGAGATTGGGCCGTAGTTGTAGGTCATGCTCCCCGACAGGCAGTAGGCCTCTTCGAACACCGGATGGTGCATTAGCCGCTCGTCACCCCAGCCGGCCGGAGCGTGGCATACGAAGGTGCGGAAGCCCTTGGTCTGGTAGTTGGGGTCCCAGTCGAAGAAAAGGTCCTTCTTCTGGAGGAACTGCTGCGTGAGTCCCCTTTCGGGCTTGTTCTGGATGAAGTCCATCTTCTCGGTGTGCATGATGGTGAGCTCACCAGGTTCTTCGGAGACCGTGTTACCGCCCTTGGGGACGAAATCGCTCTCGTCACGGTCGGAAATAGAGAAGCCCCAGTCGCCGTACTCGCGGAAAATCAGAACCTCGCTGCCCGACTCCACTCGCATGTGCGGGACTCGCAGGCCCGCCGGAGCCCGCCAGTATCCACCCGGCCCGAAGTCGGTGTCGCCCAAATGGACCCGACCCTCGAGGACGAACCACTCGGTGTCGGCGCTGTGATAACCGCCCGGGCGTCCCCAGTCGGATTCGAAGAAGACCTTGAAGGATCCTGCCCCGTTTTCCTCGTCGTAGGACAGGTTCTGTTGGCGTGCCCGACCCTCGCCGCGGGGGAGCTCGGGCGCATGCCAGATGAGGTCCCGCTGATGTACCATTTCGACGTGCGGTCGCATATCCACTCCTTCTCGCACCTTGCAGGGCCGAGTTTCGATTGCCGGAGGTCAGGTGTCAAGCGCGTCTCCGAGAAGGGTCGGCTACGCGGCGCGATCGTCATGGGAGAGGAGCCAGGGTGGGAATCACCGAGCTCACGGAGCAGATCCAGAGGTTTCTCGACTCGGTGCCGGAGAAGGACGATGTCCGGGCATTTTTGAGAGCGGTCGAACGCGTGTCGGACGTGGCGGTTCCGGTCTACGACGGGCCCGTGGAACTGCTGGTACCTCCGTCGGCAATCATCGGTAACGACGGATCGCCCATCATCACCAAGGATGCCACCCGGGGCCAGTTGATCGATGCCGGAACCGGTTTCCGGACCAATGCGGAGAAGCTGATCTCCGAAGCGGGCCGGGCTATGTCAACCGCCATCACGCTCGAGCAGTTGGCCGACAGCCTCGCCCCCGGACGGCGCCGCTAGGTGGGTGCTGAACAATGACGATTGCTCGGGCCTGCCGCCCGCCAGCCCAGGCATTTTGCCGGCGGTTGGCAGGCCGCTGGTGGATTGCTCAGTACCCTCCTAGGTGCCCAGCACTCCAGGGTTCATTATCCCGTTCGGGTCGAGGGTTTGTTTCAGGGACCGGACGTAGTCCGAATAGGTGTCGGAGACGTGACCCGCGAAGTCGTAGTAGCGCCCGATCTGGAAGTTGACGCTGCCATGATCCTGGTAGATCTGCGCCACATCGTTACGGAAGTCGGAGGCGACCCTTCTAGCCTCGTCGAAACGTCCCCTGCGGCGGGTTATGCCTTTGAACAGTGCTTTGACCGCCATTCCTGAAGGTACCTTGCCGAGCATCTTCACGTTGCGGGGATCGAGTACGTAGGCCCTGCGAAGCGGGTCGAGTTCGTCCGGCCACACGATGTTCGTCTCGACAAGTATCTGTCCCTTGACGGCGCACATAAGGTGGTAGTGATACACGTGCTCGCGTTCGAAGGCCTCCGCGTAGGTCTCGGCCAGCTTGTCGACCTTCTCGGTCAGTTCCAGCACCGCCGCGAAAGGCACGATGCCATGCACCGGGGCCCACACCTCACCGTTGACCGTTACCAGCGAGGAGGCTATACCACCCACGAAACCCATGTACGGTTCGTCTCGCCACTTGCCTGCCAGTTCACCGGCCAGTTCCCGACCACCGTGCTGTTTCACGATGTCACGGATAGCGTCGGAATTGGCCGCCACTACCCCCGCATCCGTTCCCTCCGTGGAGGCGTGCAAGACCTCGGTGGCGCCGGCGAGGAAGGTGTATCCGGCCTTTATAAGGGAGTCGAGCCGCTTGCTGGACAGGTAGAAGACCTCGGTCGCCAGTCTCGAATGGGCTATCTCCGCCATACCTGCCAGGAGATCGCCCAGAGTGGGGAAGTCGAAACTCATCGATTGGTGGCCGTGGGGCTCGGGAATCAACTCCAGAGTGGCTTCCGTCTTGACCCCGAACGCTCCGCAGTCCCCGACGAACATACCGGTCAGGTCCGGCCCGTAGTAGCGGAAGTGACGCCACCCGTCGACATGGGCGCCCGAGCCGGTCCTTATCGCCTCGCCGGTCGGGGTCACCACCTCCAATCCGAGGAGCGAGTCACCGACGGTGCCGTATTTGCCGGATCCGTACCAGACGACGTTATTAGATATGCATCCGCCCAGCGTCGAACCCTCACCGGACAGCGGACCCCAGAACGCCATGCGGAGGCCACTGTCCTTTAGTGCCTTGTGAAGCTCCAACCACGTGCAGCCGGTCTGGGCGGTGATCGACATCGAGTCGGTGTCGATCTCGGTGATCGTGTTGAGCCGCGACGTGTCGAGCAGGATCCCGCCCGGGGTGATCGGTGTGTATCCGAGCGTGTAGGAAAGACCCCCGCCCCGAGGGTATACGGGCAGGGCTTGGTCGTTGGCAAGACGGACGACAGCGGCCACTTCCCCGGTCGTGGACGGCTGGACGACGAGGTCGGCCGAAGCCACCTCTCGCAGGCTCAGGTCGGTTCCGTAGTACGCCAGATCCTTCTTGGCAGCCGACACGTACCGGTGCCCGACGATCTGCTTCAGGTCGCTTTCCAGTTGCTTCACGACTCACCTCCCTCGGCGGGGTACCGGTTCCAATGAGACTACCGCCAACCGGGTGTCGATCACCGTCCTAACAATTCGAAGGTCTCGGCCATCAGTTCCTCGTCCCATGCTCCGATGGCCTGGAGGTAGAACCGGCTGACACCCGCCTCGGCCAAGCGGGCCATCTGCTCCGCCACCTGGTCCGGGGTTCCGTGGGGTAGCGAGCACTCCGCGAAGCTGGCCTCCAGATCGTCGGGATCCATCCTCCGGTAGGCGGCGCCCTCCTCCAGCCTTTTCCGGTAGGTCGTCCGGTCCGACGCCACGATCGCGGTTCCCATCGCGCTTATCCGCACCGCTTCGGGCGAGCGCCCAGCGGCTACGGCGGCTTCCCTGGCCCGCTCGATCCGGATTTCGAGATCGTCGATCGGGACCAGCAGGGCCAGGTTGTATTCGTCGGCGTAGGTCCCCCCCAGGTAAGGGGACCGCTTGGGGCCGAATCCCCCCACCATCAGCGGGAGATCCCCTGTCGGGGCCGGCTCGACAGGCTTCGCGTCAAGGTAGTAGTGCTTTCCCGAGAATCCGGGTGGGGCTTTGCCGAACGCGGCCCGCAGATAGCGAAGCGCCTCCTCCAAGCGTTCCCACCGCTCAGGCCAGGGCGGGTAGGGGATGCCGAATCGTCGGTGTTCCTCCTCCAGCCATCCGGTTCCCAAGCCCAGGGTGAAGCGACCGCCGGACATGTGGTCGATGGTCGCCGACTGCTTGGCGAGAACCGAGGGGTGACGGAAGGTGATCGGGCTGACGAGTACCACCAATTCGATGCGCTCGGTAGCTCGGGCGAGCCCGGCCAGGATGATAAGGGTGTCGTAGAGGCCAGCGTCCTTACCGGCCATGGTGTGCACCAGGTAGTGGTCCGCCCGAGCATACGCAGCCAAGCCCTGCTTCTCGGCCCATCGGGCCGCGGTGACCGCCAAGCTGTAATCACCGCCCACCTGTATTCCGAATTCCATCCGACCCTCCGGCTGTGAGTCATCAGCATCTGGGGGCTGATGCTACGGCAAAGGGAGAAGATCGGTTCCACCGACCGGTGGGGCAACCTCCATTCCTGTCATTCGGCGTCCTATTCGAGCGCAACGCCGACACCTCTGCTAGGACCGCCTTGTACAGCAGCTCAATCGCAGTGGTGGCGTGGGCCGCAGAGTCCTCCCAGTCGCACTGCTCATCACACGCAAGGGCATGATGGGCTCGTGCGCTGCTACAGAGAGGCCGTGAACTCCTCGATCGTTTGGTCAGGTGACGAGACTCCTAGCCCTGATTCTTCATGCTTCCAGACACACCGACTGCAGCATGCCACATCAACCACATCATCGCGACCGGGCTGGGCTTCACCTAAGGGTGCAGGTCGCGCCGGGCCGATACGATACAATCGACGGGGCCGTTATCCCTGGTCAGAAGCAGATATCGACACGCCGTTCGCCCCAGTACAAACCCCCGCGTGAAAAATCGGGGCTAGCCGAATACCTCTGGCTGCTCAGCTCTCCTATTCGCTCAAGCAGCTTGGTCAAGGGAGAAGTGGCACGACAGGCGATGTCGATCCTGGCCTGCCAGTCCAACTACTAAATCTGTATCAACTAGTAGGCTTTGTGCATTGATCTGAGTTTCCTCGAAGCTTGAGCTACCTAGATGTCCCGCGTGAGGATGTCGACGAGTAGATCGGACGGGTAGAACCAGAACTGACGACCAACGGTGTGGTGTTCCAGGAACTCGCGGGACTCTAGGTCGAGCAGATCTACCCGAGCCGTCTGGTAGGTGACGTTGTGGCTCGCACGGTGGCTTTCTATCGTGTAAGAGCCGTCCGGGTGGCGGAGAGCATGGCTCAACAGAGCCAGTTGGCGGTGGTTGAGGCCGGGGACCTTCCGGAGGACATGCTCGACCGAACGGAGTTCGTCCGTCTTGCGTTCGAGATAGGCGAACAGGTGATCTATCGCCTTGCACAGCACATCGAGTTGATGCAGCAGGAAGTAGGTGAAGTCCGCATCGTCGGTCTCCACGTAAAGGAAGGCTCGGCCGTACTGGGCCGGCGCCTTCCGCAGGAGAGGTGAGATGGAGATGAACTCGGCCAGCCAGTAGTCCTGGCGCAGCAGTGATCGGTAGAACAGGGCTCGGGCGGTCCTACCGTTTCCGTCAACGAACGGATGAACGTATGCCAGGTAGAAGTGCAGAGCGATGGCCCGGATAACGGGGTGTACGAACGGTTGCTCGCCGACCGTGTTGCTCCACTCGACCAGGTCGCTGAGCAGGTTGTCGAGTTCTTCTGCGGGTGGAGGGCGGTGGAATACGACGTCTGGATCGTGTGGGTGGCCGATGTCGACCCGCTTGTCTCCTGGCTGCTGGAACCGTCCTGCGTGATCGGGGTTGGCCAGAGTTCCCTCAGTCACCGTGCGGTGGAGATCCTTGACCATCTCGATCGACAGAGGGAGCGTCAGGTCCTGGGTGATCTGCTGCATGGTGAGGTAGTTGTTGACGACCATGCGCTCGGCCCGGGTGCGGGGTCTCCTGCGTGACCGAAGGAGGACCTTGGCCTCGCGTCTCGTGGTAGCAGCCCCCTCCAGAAGGCTCGATCCTATGGCCTCTTCCATCAGCGAGGTGACTACGTACCGGTCACGGGTGGCCGGGTTGGTGATCGCGTCCGGCGCCTCGACCCAACCGGCGGCATGCCGGTCGATCTTGTGGATCATCTCCTGGGCTTCATCGGTGAGGATGTAGTCGAACCTCCGTCCGTTCACATCCGTGAACGGCAACTGCTTGCGTCCTGCGGCCCGCGCAACCTTGAGTGCAAGCCACCACTCCTCGACCGAGAGGCCATCGGGCGATGGACGCCACCGGAGTTCGTCCCAATGAAGGTAACGACCGCCAACCGTGGAAGCACCGATGTGCTTCAGAACCGCCGAGGACCGCTCCGGGGGCAGTTGGGCGATCAGGGTCTGTACCGAAGGAGCGCTCTGAGGGACCTTCACGTCTCTAGATCCTCCTGCATTTACTAATTACATCTAGTTTAGTAGACAGAGCACCCATGATCTACTTATTCTTTTCTATTAGTACTGTTTACCTAGTTGATCGTGGTCGGTCTGCGTTGCGGGCGGCGCGCTCTGGACCGCCATCCACGCCTCTGGCTGCTTCCTGCCTCCTCAACGTACCCTGCGGGTACGCCTTCGTCGGCAAGTCCTTGCCATAGACGCCGCTTGCGGCGCCATATCCCACCGCCGCCCCACAGACCAACCACGGGAGCCGTGGTTCCAAACGACTGTGCGTAGCGTGAACCCGCCCTAGCCCCGACTTTTCGTGCGGGGGCTTGGACTGGGCGAGCAGTGGCGTGGGATATGAGCTTCTGACCAGGGACTACGGCCATCTCCACAGTCCCGTCTCGGCCCCCCGGCACTGGGGACCACCACATCATCGCAGCAACCCCCCACAAACAGGGCACCTTCAGTATGAGTGAATCAGGGCTAGTTTGTGGTCCGAGGGCTGTCGGACTTCGAATGGTCTCGGGATCCGGCTCCTACAATCAGCTTCGGTCTTGAGGAAATCTCGACGGGAGGACCACGTGCAGAGCGGTGCCGAACCACATCTCGCCCCTCGGCCGCTCGTGATCGACCCGTCGGTCAACTTCCGGCCCTCCACACGGCTCGGCCGGTACGGATACTTCGGGATGGACGACTCGGTCGGTGGGGGGAGCGCCGAGTTCTTCCTCGAGATGATGGAGGAAGGCGGGGTCGACATGGCCGGCATCATCGCCAACCGGGCGGCGGACGGCGTCGGCGGGGAGGAGATGGGCAACCATGTCGACCGGGTCTCTCCGCTGCTCGAGTCCCATCCCGACCGGTTCTTCGGATGGGTCGGAATCAATCCTCTCCTGGGAATGGAGACCATCCGCTACATCCGGTACGGCATCGAGACGCTGGGTTTCACAGGTGTTCATGTTTACCCGCATTGGTTCGGGCTCGACATCAACCATCGCCGCTACTACCCCGTCTACTCGTTGTGCGCCGAACTGGGTGTCCCTATTGCCATGCAGGTCGGAAGCCAGTCGATGCGGTCGAGGGCGAAGCTGGTGGCCACCCCGGAGATGGTCGACGATGTGGCGTTCGACTTTCCCGAGTTGACCTTCGTGGCCATCCACAACGGTTGGCCCTACGAGCGGGAGACGGTCATGCTCGCCAAGAACTACGAGAACGTGTACATCCTGGCCGACGGGCACCCGCCCCGCACGTGGCCGCCCGACATCATCGACTACATCACCGAGGCGCAGTGGTGGAACCGGGACGGGTCGCGGAAGGTCATGTGGGGCACCGACTGGCCGGTGCAGCGGATGAAGGAGTCGCTCGACGAGGTGCGAGGTCTGGGGCTCCCAGACGATGTGTACAGCAGGCTGGTCGGCGGCAACGCGGTGCAGATTCTTGGGCTGGGAGCGGGATAGTGGACCTCGGATTGGACGGGCGTGTTGTTGCCGTCGCGGGCGCCGGGATCGGCATCGGCAGGGCGGTGGCGCTAGAGGTAGCGCGGGGCGGGGCCGCGGTGGTGGTCGGCGCTCGGGATCGTGAGGCCTTGCTCGAAGTCACCGGTGCGGTACGAGCCTTGGGCGGCCAGGCTGGCGCAGCGGTCGGAGATCTCGCAACGGATCGGGGAGTGAACGAGTTGGCCCGGGCAGCGGTTGAAACCTTCGGGAGGCTGGACGGTCTGGTCTGCTGCGTCGGATCGACTCCTCTCGGTGACTTCTCGGCTGTGACCGACGGCCAATGGCAGCAGGCCTTCGAGATGAAGATGCTGGCGACCATCAGGGCGATCAGAGCGGCTCGCCCTCACCTGGCGCTGAGCGGTGACGGTCGGGTGGTGGTGATCACCGGTAACGCTTCCCGTGTTCGCTTTCCCTTCCTCCTCACGTCCACCGTCATGAACTCGGGGCTTGAGAGCCTGGTGTCGTCTCTGGCCGGCCAACTCGCCGGTGACGGGATCGCCATCAACGCGGTGTCGCCGGGTCCCGTCGACACGAGGCGGTACGAAGGGCTGGTCGAGGCGGTGGCGGTCCACGCGGACCTGGATCCGTCGTCGGCCCGCCGGAGTATCGAGGCCTCCATCCCGACCGGGCGGATCAACCAGCCCGAAGAGGTGGCCCGCCTGGTCGCCTACCTCGTCTCACCCGCCGCGGCCTCGGTCACCGGGGCCACCTACGTGATCGACGGCGGCCAGAGCTGTTGATGCGGCGAGGAGTGCCGGCCAACTGCCGAAGCTCTGCATCCGGGAACAACGACACCAATCCGTCCGTGTGCCAGGTAGAACGCCTCCCACAAGACATCACGGAAGCCGGGACAGAATGATGGACACGGCGACGGCCATCGCGCCCAGGAGAATGCTCCCGAGACCAAGGAGAATGCCCACAATCCACATGGTCTGGCGGAAGATCGTTTGCTCAACTCCCCGCAACGCCTCAGAGAGGTCACCTCGCACTTCTGCCTGGCGCGCTTCATCCTTGGCATCCACTAGTGACTCGGAGACGACGACCATCGCACCTCCCTCGGTATCTTTGACATGGATAGTCCGGTAGTTCAGTACAGAGAAGTTAACGATAGCTGTCTATCCGGAGAAGAAGTGCTCCCGCAGGTTGCGCTTCAACACCTTCATGCCGGCGTTTCGAGGTAGCGCGTCGATCGTCTCGTAGCGTCGGGGGAGCTTGTAACGGGCCAGCTGCGAGCGGCACAAACCGTCCAGTTGGTCCACCGGGAGTGGTTCCCCGGGGCGGGTGACGATCACCGCGGTTACCTGTTCGCCCCACCGCTCGGAGGGGAGCCCGATAACGGCGACGTCGAGGACCGCCGGGTGCCGCAGCAGCACTTCCTCGACATCTCGGGGGTAGATGTTGGCGCCGCCCGAGATGATCATGTCCTTTTTGCGATCGACGATGTAGTAGTAGTTCTCGTCGTCGACCATCGCCAGGTCGCCGGCCGAGAAGAATCCGTCTTCGGTGGTCGACTCGGCAGTGGCTTCCGGATTCTTGTAGTACCCGTTCATCAGGTAGGGGGAGCGTGAGTACAGTTCGCCGATCTCTCCGGGACCCACCTGGTTCCCGTCTTCGTCCACGACCCGCACCTCGGTCATGAACCACGCCGGACCTACGCACCTTTCCTTCCGCATGATGTCGGGTGGCCTCAGGTTGGTGACGATGGCCGCCTCGGTCGATCCGTAGAGTTCGTGCAGACCGACATCGGGGAACATCCCGTGCACCCACTCCTTGAGCGCCTGCGGGAGGGGCGCGGCGTTGAAGTAGATCACTTCCAGAGAGGACGTATCGAAGGACGAGATGGTGTCCTCACCGAGGGAACGGACTATGGCTGCGTGGGTAGGAACGAGGAACACGCTGTGAGGTCGGTCCCGCTCGATCATCGACAGCAGGCCTTCCGGATCGAAGGCCCGGAGCATGGAAACGGTGCCTCCCGTGTGAACCGCCGCGTATGCGAAGGCGAACCCCGCCCCGTGGTACATGGGAGCCACCGCGATGGTGCGCCTTCCCGGCCCCAGGCCCCACTCCAGTGCGGTTGCGTAGAAGGTCAGGGTCCGGGAACGATGGCTGATGACCACTCCCTTGGGATTCCCGGTCGTGCCGGACGTGTAGGCGATGGCGAAGGGATCGGTCTCCGCCACGGGGATCCGCGGGTCGGTGCTCCCCGTAGTCCGGAGGGCATCCTCGTAACTCGACCCGACCTGTTCCCCTCCCATCGACAGCACGATCGCCGGGTCCTGGGACTCGATCGCATCAGCGGCGCTGGGGGCCAGCGAGTCATCGAGGATAAGGGCCCGTGCATCCGAGTGGTCGAAGATGAAGTCGACCTCCGGCGCCGGGGACCGCGGGTTCAGGGGGATCATCACCATGCCCGCCTTGGCGATACCGGCTGCCACCTCGCAGTACTCGAGCCGGTTGCCGCTCAGGAAACCGACGTGGTCGCCGGGTCGGAGGCCGGCTCCGATCAGGACGTTGGCGACTCGGTTGGACCGTTCATCGAGTTCGGCATACGTCTGGGCCCGGTCGCCGTCGATCACCGCGGTGGCGCTCGGTGTGGCGATCGCGAACTCACGGATACCGTTAGCTATGTGGAGGTCCGCGCCTCTGGGAAGTATTGCCATTTCACCTCACAGCGTCGTCAAAACAGACTACCGAAGCCGTGGTGTCATCCGAGTTGGCAGCGGGCTCGAAGCTTCACTGCGGTGGCGGGAGTTCGTATCCGTCCACAGGTTCGTAGGTGTTGCCGATCGGTCCCCGTACGATCACGAAGAACATGCACCCGTCCACCGAGTGCATAGGTCCGTGCACGTCTTCGGGAGGGTGAGCCAGGTAGGCCCCCTCGGTCATCTTTCCGAACGTGGTGTCGATCGTTCCTTCCAGGATGTAGACCTCCTCCGAGAAGGTGTGCCATTCCGTGTATGGGCTGATCCATTGCGGCAGCAGGCCGTTGATGGATGCTCCCTGCTGGGCGCCGGGGTCGTTCCGCAGCGCTTTGCGGGAGGCCCCGGCCGGAAAGTCGTCGAACCGAGGCGACTCCCATGGGACCTTCCGGATGTCCACGTAGGACACGTCTCGTTCGGGCTGGAACATGGGGCCGGGCCGATCGGACGGATGCCAGTGGGGGGTCTCGGTGAATGAAGCGAAGACAACGGTGCCGGCGGCGGTGCGTATCGGCTCCCGGAGCTTCCCGGCCGGGTGGAAGGCGTAGCAGTGAGGGTGTAACGTCCGGTCGCCCCAGGTCATCTCGCCCTCGAGGTAGAAGAGGTCCTCGTCCGAAGAGTTGTAGCCGGTCTCACGCCGCTCGAAGCCAGGTGGAAACTCGACGATGGCCGTTACTCCACCGGTGTCAGCGTCCCGGCTGAGGGGCTTCATCCGGACGGGCTTGTTGCCACCTGGCAGGTCCAGTTCTACCCAGGCGATGTCGTCGACGTGGATGAAGTCGATGTGCGGACGAGCCATAGTGGTTCCTTCCTCCTTACTGGTGAGAAATCTCAGTTACCGGTGATGATGTACCCGAGGACTCGGTCCACGTTCTTAGGTACCCAGGCGTCGAATCCCGGCCAGGACCCGTACCGCGCACGGAGTTCATCGGTCACTGTCAGACAGACGTTATCCCGGAAGCGCTCGGTCATGGCGATTCCGTCCTCGCCGGGCAGGGGATTCTGGCCGCCACCCCTGCGGAACGCGGCCTCGGTGCGCTCGACGAGGTCCTCGAAATACCTAAGGTAACCGGTGACCCACTCCGGATCTCCCGGCCCCCGGTGCCCACCCATCACCGTGGCGAATTCGAGTTCGGAAGCGGCCCGCAGGCTTCGAATGGTTCCCATGATGTCGGTGTCCGGGAGTTCCCGGTAAGGGGTCACGCCCGGTTCCACCAGATCCACGAAGGTGAGCATCGGTCCTCCGGCGGTCGGGAAGACAAGCGCCGAATTGGTGCGGGAGTGGTTCGGGCCGAAGTGATGGAGCGAGACGCGATAGCTGTCGAACTCCAGCAGGTCGATGTCCTCGAGGTGGCGGGTCGGGGCCGGGATGTCCTCATCGCCGCGGTAGGCGAGCCAATCAGCCACAGAATGGTGGGCGATCACCTCCGCGTCCGGGGCCAGCACATCCGCGCCGGTTATGTGATCCCGATGGTCATGGCTGTACAGGATCCACCTGACCGGTTGGGAGGTGACCGTTCCGATCGCCTCCCGGTAGGCCCGGGCAGCCACCGGATCGATGGGGTCGGTGGCGATGACGCCGGCACCCGTGACCGCGAAGATGCTGGCGTAGAAGCCCGGGCGCCAGCGGAAGACGTGGGTTCCCTCACCAAGGTCTTCCACTGTCCAGATGTCGCCCATCGGTGAATCCTAGGAGGGTGCTGACCAATGACGATTGCTCGGGCCTGCCGCCCGCCAGCCCAGGAATAATGCCGGCGGTTGCCAGGCCGCTGGTGGATTGCTCAGCACCCTCCTAGGACGCTCTGGAATCCTCCGATCCCCGGCTCGAATCACCGCGGTCTTCTGTGCTTGACTCCGTCACCGTCGAGCGAACCCACCGTTTGAGAGTGCTGCTTTAGATCCTGGGTACGCCTTTGAGAGTCGTGTTCCGAATAACTCAGTGTTCGGGCGACGGATCGCTTGCAGACCAACCACGGGAGCCGCGATACCAGCCGGCTGCGCATAGCGTGAACGCGCTCTTGTCTGGACCAGGTACAAACGGAGAGTCCCGCCTATACGGGTAGTGTCATCCGGAAGCGTCCGGGAGCCAGGATGACCATTCGCCGCAGCATCGTCGATACCCCGCATGGCCAGCTTCATGTGCGGGCCATCGCCGGGGAGGGGCGGCCGCTGCTGCTCCTCCACCAGTCGCCCCGGAGCGGGCGCATGTTCGAACCGTTGATGGAGCGGGTCGGTCGCCCGTCCATGGCGCCGGACCGGATCGGCTACGGGTTCTCCGACCCGGGACCTACCGAACCGACTATCGAGACTTATGCCGAGTCCACCATGGCGGTAGTTGACACCGCCGGGTGGGACACCTTCGATGTCCTCGGTATCCACACCGGCTCCATGGAGGCGGTAGCTATCGGAATCGGCTGGCCGGAACGCGTGAACAGGGTAGCCATCGTGGCGGTGCCCGTGTTCAGCTCGGAGGAGGCCGCCGAGATCGCCTCCCTGTACGCCGAGCCCCGGGCGGTGCCGGTCGAGGACGGATCCCACCTGCTCGAGTACTGGCAGGCCCGGCTCGTCTGGAGGGACCCTCCCTACGACCTGGCCCACCTCCAGACCCTGACCGTGGAGGAACTCCTCATAGCCGATCGGGCTCACATCGCCTACCGGGCAGTGGTCGGTTGGCCGATGCAGGAGAAACTTACGCAGCTAGCGGCACCGCTGGTGGTCTTCGCTCCGCACGACGATCTGGTGGTCCAGACTGCGCACATGCGGGACCGGCTTCCGGGAGGAACGGTCTACTTGGACCTACCCCACATGGATATGGACATCTTTCACCGCCATCCCGACGAGATGGCATCGCTGGTCAGGAAGTACCTACCTGCTCGTTAGCCGGGAAGTGCGCCGAGGTGCCGGTGGTAGTGGTTGTCGGCAACGAGATCGACGCGCGGACGCTACTGGCTCCCCCGTACCGTGCCCTATCGATCGATGCGCCACCACACGGTGCAGTGGTGCCCCACCCGGTCCCCGACGTACATCCGGCCGTTCTCCTCGGTGACCTGGGACTCCAGGAGTGGCCGTAACTCGGGGCGTCGGGCGATGGGCAAGGTCACCCGCTGCCCGTAGAAGGCGATAATCTCATCCCAGTTCCGGAACCAGAGGGTTGAAGGTCGTTCCCACCGTTCCACATCCGGGCGGATACCGAGTTCCTCGATGATCACCTCCACCAGATCATCGACCGAAGGGCCTCCCGGCCGGTCGACACCGTGAACAGCTGTGAAGAGAGGCGCTGTAACGACTCGGGGGTGACGCTGCGTCATCTCGATCACAACGCCGCGCCGGGCGGTGTCGTTGAGAGCCCTGATGAAGGGGCCGATGCCCGGCACGTCGTAGACGACGTGGGCCGAGATGACAACATCTGCCTGCTCGACGTCGGCCGCTGCTTCAGGCCATCGTCCCCGGACCAGCCTGGCGGCAACCCCCAGCCGGGCCGCGTCCTCCTCGAATCCGCCGGCCATTCCGTCATCGGGCTCCACTGCGGTGAGGTTGTAGCCCAACTCGGCCAGCGGGAGGGAGGCCCGTCCCCTCCCCGCTCCGACATCAAGCACGGAGCCATGGTCACCGAGCAAGTTCCGGGCGATATCGCGGGTGACCGGGGGTGGTGCAGAGCGAGCAACCGCGGACATGCGTTCCCAGATCCAGGGTTGCCAGCCGTAAGGTGATTCCTCCGCGGCATCGAGCAGGCTCCGGGGGATCGCCCACGCCTCCAACTCGGCCCGCCAGCGATCGGTGGCTCTCAACCCTGCACCTCCTGGCCGGATCCCGGCCGCGGGCATCCCGACACCTTCACTCGCTCCATTCGAGGACACTCTATCCGCTCTGCAGCGACCATGACCCGGTATCCGGATCGGGCGCCTGGTCTCGAGATCGATGTACGCGGATCCGCTCCGGTCCACCGACCACCAACCGGTAACGGATCACCGCCTGACGGCCGACCTGCGGATCAGGGGGAGGGCTATCACCACGCCGAGGGCGAAGAGGGCTGCAGCGATGAGCATCAGATCGCCGAAGGCGTCGGCGGAGGCCGAGCGGATCACATGCTCGACTTGGTCAGTCATCTCCCCGTCAAAGGTTGCAAAGCGGACCTGGGAGAGGTCGTATCCCGAGAGTTCCAGCCCCACGCGGGAGCGAAATTGGGTCGAGAACGTGGCCACGGTTCCGAATAGGGCTACCGACACGGAGGCCCCCACCTGGCGCACCGCACTCAGGGAGGCGGTACCGGCCGAAGCGAACGTCGGGGGTACGCTGCTGACCACCGCAGTGCTCTCGGTGGAGAAGTGCCATCCGAGGCCGAGGCCGAACAGGGCGAGCGGAATGGTGATCATCATCGCCGAGGAGTCGGCGGTTGCCACGAGGCCCAGCCAGACGAGCGTCAGCGACATGAAGCCCATGCCCGCGACGAGGGGGCGAGCGAATCCGAGCCGGTCGCTCACCGAGCCGGCTATGTAGGGGCTGAAGATCATCGGTACGAAGACGATGGCGAGGATCACCGCTGCGGTCCAGGGGCTCATCGAGAGCAAGGCCTGCAGATAGAGGGTGATCAGGAAGAACACCCCGGTCACTGCGATGTTGACGAATACGCCTATTCTCAGCAGGGTTCCGAAGGATGATCCGGTGAACAGGGCCGGGTCGATCATCGGGTGGCTCGAACGTCGCTCCACCAAGACGAACGCAACAATAGCCACGAGGGCCAACGCCAGGCTGCCCACGACGATCGGCGCTGTCAAGCCGCGCCTGCCTGCCTCGACGAAGCCGAAACTGAGGAAGAAGAGAGCCACGGTGGCGGTTGCTATCCCTGGGTAGTCGACCGTGGTCTGGCGCCGTACTCGGTCGTCGGGAACGACCCTGAACAGCCCGAGCGCCCCGACGACGGTGAACGCGGCCGTGGTCCAGAAGATGGAGGGCCATGCCAGGTTCTCGACCAGCCAGCCTGCCATCAAAGGACCGGCGATCAGGGCGCCGGAGGAGAGTCCGATCCATATCCCGACCGCGCGGCCCCGCTCCCGCTCCGTGAAGACAACTCCGATGTTGGCGAGCGCATTCGGAAACAGCAGCGCCATGCCGAAGCCCTGCACCGCCCGTGCGCCGAGCAACGGTCCCACCGAGGGTGCGAAAGCCGCCGCGACCGTCCCCGCCAGGTAGAGCCAGTAACCGATGAGCATCGCGCGGCGCCGGCCGTACACGTCCCCCAGTGAAGCGCTCACCGGTAGCAGGGTGGCGTTGCCCAGTGCGAACATGACGGTGATCCACTGCAGGTCCGAGATGGACGCCCCCAGATCAGCCCCCATCGTGGGCAGCGCGACGATGACCATCGTGCCGTCGAGGTTCGGGATTGCCAGCGCGGGGAGGAGGGCTACGAGCACCCACCACCGGTCGCGACCGGACGGAGTGGGCGGTGACACCAAGGCACGTTACTACCTAGTAGCGGAGGCCGCGTGGCTGCGAGGGTGCTATCTTCCCGCGGGGCTCTTTTCTAGGAGGGTGCTGAGCAATCCACCAGCGGCCTGCCAAATGCCGGGGCTGGCGGGCGGCAGGTCCGAGCAATCGTCATTGTTCAGCACCGTCCTTGGGGTCCGCGGTCGGAACATGACCGATGTCCGCTTGGAGGGTGACGTGTTCGAACCTTACGCACTCCTGAAGACCCTGCATATCTTGCTGATCGCCACCTGGTTGGGGATGGACTTCGGCACCTTCATCTCCTACAAGAAGATGCGGGATCCGTCGCTCTCGATCGACACCCGCAAGCAGATGTATCGCGTGTTCGCGTTGATCGACATGGGTCCTCGGTCCTCGCTGGTCCTGATGCTGACCCTCGGAGTAGCTCTCAGCCACATGGGTAGCTGGGCCTTCGCCGGTGCCGGAGGCCGCGCCTTCGCCATTGTCACGGCCATAGTCGGGATCCTCTGGGTGGCCGGACTGTGGCACCAGTACTGGGTCCATGAAGCTCTCCCCGACAATCCACGCCCGGAACTTCACGTCAGGGCGCAAAAGGTATTCCGCCCCGTCGACATCTGGCTGAGGGTGGGGCTGGCCGGGGGACTGGCGGTCGCCGCGGTGGTCTCCCTCGCCGGTGCGGAAGGACCGATCTACGCCGACTGGCTGGCCTGGAAGCTCATCCTGTTCGCGGGAATCGTCATGTCGGGTGTGGGGATCAGGATGTTCCTACCTGCGGTCGCGTCAGCGGTGAAAGACATCTTCACCAAGGGATCGACGCCTGAGAGGGAGGCGGCGCTGACCGAGGGATCGAGGCGAACCGTCCGGTTCGTCTACGCCATCTGGGTGCTGATCATCGCCATCACCTGGGTGGCGATCGCGGGGTAGTCCGAAGTGAGCGAACTCAAGGAACGCCTCACTCGAGTCGTCGGCGTCTGGGAGGGTACCTACACGTCCGTGACCCCCACCGGAGAGTTGATCGAGCGGTACCGGAGCCGCCAGGAAACAAGTTTCGACGGCAACCGATGGCGGGAGCGCATCACCTACTTCCGGGACGGCCGGGAGCCCGAAACACACGATTTCGCCGGCCGCTTCGAGGATGGGTTGCTCCTGTTCGAGGACGACGACATCCTGGGCGACACCTACTTCGTGAGCGAAGACATCCTCGTGTTGCCGTACACCTGGAAGTCACGGCCCCACGAGAAGGTCGTCGAGACCGTCATCCTCGCGTCGGCGACGCACAAGGCGCGGGTCTGGCAGGTGTTCTCGGATGAAGAGTTGGTAAGGGTCATGATCATCAGCGAGCACCTGGTCGCAGTTCCTTGACATCATACGGGTTCACGACATGGGGGTTCCCACGCAAGCTGTTCTCGGGTTGAGTAGAAGTATGCGGACCAACCTGGCTTCTGTGGGGTTCGCCATTGAGCGTAGTAACCGGTGTGACAGCTATCCAGAGCCTCTCTCATCGTTATGCACTGGGTGTTCCGCAGCAGCTAACACCGTGCCCCTACGCATATGCTCGGCTTCGTTCCGTCGCGAGTGACGCGACCGGAGCGGCCATACATCGATCTTATCCAAAGGCGGGCCCTGACGTTCGCCCTTCTAGACAACACACGCGATTGGCGCCAGCGGGCGGTACATGAGATCGTACTACGAGACAGCGACCATGTGTACGCCTCGACGGTGTACCAGATAAGGCTACCGCTGGAAATAGTTCAAGTCTTCGCGCCCTCTGCGAGAGTGGGGGATCTGGCGAGGGTTCTTCTCCCGTTTACCGTCCGGCCGAACCAACTACTCCTGAACGTCGACTTCGAGGGGATAAAGGACAAGCCACCGGCGCTGCTGCTCCGTCGCGAGATTGCAAAGCTCCAGGCCGAGTACTTAGCTCACGTTGGCGGGCGGCCTCTCGACGACCAGCCGCTGGCCCAAGAACTGTGGGAGGCGGTGTCGTCATACACAACCTTCTCATGGTGGGAGCATCTCGGGCGTACGAAACCACCCGCTTGGCGGCGACTATGGCCCCGATACTTGGACTCGTGGCGTCAGCGTGCCCTCGTCGCCTACCTGAACGATTGGCTCGACTTCAAGATCAAACCGTGCCATGTCAGCGACTGGTTGCTCAGGATAGAGGACGCGCGTGTTGCGTTGGTTGAGGC
Organism: bacterium; assembly: GCA_026710435.1. Classification (GTDB taxonomy): domain Bacteria; phylum Actinomycetota; class Acidimicrobiia; order Spongiisociales; family Spongiisociaceae; genus JAPPFW01. The sequence continues at coordinate 34,420 of JAPOQZ010000266.1, forward strand.
ATTAGGGGAGGGCGAGGACTCAGACTCAGCCGCGGAGTGCATCCTGCTGGCGATTCCGTTCATGCCTGTTCAGATCAAAGGAGTCGCTGACATCGATCGGAGAATCGACGCGTTCCGATCTGCTGTCATGGAGATGGATTCACGAACCCGTCAAGTCTTGGCGGAGTACGGACGCCGTTGGGAGGTATTCGTCGAATCGGTTGTGCCTGTCGGACAGGCCTGCTCACTAAGGCTGTCCGAGTAACGTCCCTGGGTAGTGGCACCCTCGCCGACCACTCGGCAGGCGGTCATATTGCTCGGTACACAGTTCCGTGTCCCGATCCCGCGTTGGTTCCGAGTTTCGTCAACCATGAAGCAGGAGATTCCATTCGGCGATGCGGAGACTACGCATGTTGAGATCAGGGCTGCGGATCACAGCGTGGTGATAGACCGGCCACGCATCCAGATCATTGAATGGCCTCGCATCAGCAACCTCGATGGTACACGTGTCGACTTTGCTGTCGCCGACGCTATTCGAGAGACTCCTGATGCCATCGCAATCTACGCCTCTACGCCCGATCGCCCGTACATTGCACGGATAATTGTTCGAGCCAGAGTCCGCTGGGTGCATCGTCTCCTGGTTATGTGTCTGCTCTTGCTAACGACAGCTACTGCAGCGGTGACGGTTGTTCTTCCCGAGAGTGCCGATCTGGTTGCATCCCTGGCGCTCCTGGTGTTCCCACTCACCCTGGCTGGCACAGTTGCCCTCGGTCGCGAGACGACCTCATTAGCCGAACGGCTCCTCCGCTCAAGGAGGATCGGTCTACTGCTCAGTATTCTCGTCCTCTGGAGCCTGACCCTGCTCCGGCTGCTCTCAAAGGCGGGCGTGGAGTTCGCGGAGTCTTGGTGGCACGCGGTGAAACACCTAGCCGGATGATACGGAAGCCGGTAACCTGGGCTGACAACGTTGCAAGGCAAAGGACACACCATGGCCAAGAACGGAGCCAGGGGCGGCGGTCGGTATGGTGCCGTATCGCGTCGGAGCCAAGTTCAGAATCCGAAGACCGGGGGCTGGCCGAAGCGGGACACCTCGACGGGGCGCTTCGTGGCAACGAGGAAGTCCGGCGGACCCTTCAAGGGCGTACGCCGCGAGCGCTGAGCCATTGGGTAAACCTTCTCACCGAGCCGGCTTACCCATGCCTGCGGACCGGTCGGCGATAATGCTCGCTTGGCCGGTTTGGTCATCCCGCTCTCGGTACATCGCTGCAGGTGGAGTCAAGCCGGTGTAGTTGGGCGGACAGCTCGGGGAGTGGTCGTATTCTGTTTTCCGAAGTAAGGCTAGGAACGATCTCGGTGGCGGACCTGGAGAGGTCCCAGGACTTCTATCACGGCGCATTCGGTTACCTGGCCAAGGGGACCGGTGTCCTGCGTGCTGAGGACGACGGCGGTCGGGTGGGGGAATCTTGGATGATGCCCGATGGCATGACAGCCCGCTTTGCGGTCGTCGGGCCGGCCCGCTGTGACAGTTGCCTGCTCCGCATCGTGGAGTTCGACGCGCCGGGTCAACCGATCTGGGATGACTTGCCGGCCGGGAAGGTGATAGGTCATTACGCGCTGAACATACGGGTTCCCGAGATCCACACCGGCTGGGAGCGGATCGTCGCTGCCGGGGGGCGGATCAAGTCACCCCCGACGCACTGGCACCTGAGCGACGGCTCGGCCTGGGACTCCCAGATCTACGACCCCGATGGGATCCTGATCGATGCCTGGAGCGTGGAGGGGGAGATCGCGGAGAGGTTGGGAGCCGCGATGGATCCGGCCAGCGAGTTGCAGACCATGGCACTCCACGTGGGTGATGCGGTCCGTTCGAAGGAGTTCTATCTGGGGTTCGGATACGGCGTCCTGTACGACCAGCAAGTCAAAGGTCTGGAGGAGTTCTTCGGTGTGCCCGACGGTGTCGTCATGCACAACGTGAATCTGATCATGGAGCACACACCGGTCGGCAGGATGGAGATGAGCCAGTACCTCGGCCATCCGGGGATCGAGGTCAAGCCCCGGGCGGTTCCGCCGAACCACGGGATCCTGTCGGTCACCTTCGAGGCAGGCGATCTGCCGTCCGCTTCTGCCCATGTGGTCGACCTTGGCGCCGAGCCGATCGGGGGTCCGGCGACCTATGCAGTGCTCCCCTACGGACAGGTGGCGGCGTCCACCTTCTTCGGACCGGACGGCGAGATGGTCGAAATCTTCGAAAGGATCGGATAGGGACATGGCAACCGTATGGGATGCCGTTGTCGTAGGAGCCGGGACGGCAGGCCTGCCCGCCGCCATATTCGCTGCCCGTCGCGGGATGCGGGTACTCGCCGTGGAGAAGAGCCACCAGGTCGGCGGAACCCTTTACCTCTCGGGTGGCCACATGAGCGCGGCCGGGACCCGCCACCAGGAGCGTCACGGGGTGGAGGACTCCCCCGAGGAGCACTTCCGCGACGTCATGGCTTTTTCGGAAGGCAAGGCCAACCGGGACCTGGTCCGTCTCGCCACCGGCAACGCCGCGGGCACTATCGACTGGCTCGACGATCTGGGCTTCGACTTCTCGCCGGAGTGCCCCGCTCCGACCGTCCATTTCCACCACAACCCCTACTCCAAGGCACGCATGCACTGGGGAACGCGCGCCGGGTACTCGATCCTGGACCTGGTGGTCCCGGAGTTCGAGTCCGTGGTCGCCGACGGCTCGGTCGAGTTGGCGCTCAACACCAGCCTTGTTGGGCTGGACCGGAGGGGCAATCGGGCATGGGGCGTTCTGGTTGACGGGCCGGACGGCCGGACGGTACACACCGCTCGGGCGGTTGTTCTCACTGCCGGTGGCTATACGGCCAATCCCGAAATGTTCAGGGATCTGAGCAGCGGCCGGCTGGTTTCTCCCGGGCTGCTCACCGTGACCGGGGACGCTCACCGCATCGTCGCCGAGTTGGGTGGAAGCCTGCGCAACGGTCACCGCTGGCTGCCGACCTTCGGCGGTATCGAAGATCCGGATACACCGCATCGGGCTGTTCACACCGACTACTGGGCATCCCTCGCTCCCCAGGTCCGACCGCCCTGGGAGGTCTACGTGAACCGAGCCGGAAGGCGGTTCATGTCGGAGGAGGAGGGCGACGAGGTCACACGGGGTAGAGCCCTCCGAGCGCAGCCGGGTCAGGTCTTCTGGGTGGTGTTCGACGAGGCTGCCCTCGACCGCGCGCCACCCCTGCTCCCCGGCTGGGGTGCCGAAGGGGTCCGTTCCCGGGCCGGAGACTCCCCTCCACTGTTCAAGGGCGGATCGCTGGAGGACTTGGCGGCTGTGGCCGGGATCGATCCTGCCGGCCTCGTTGCGACCGTCTCGGCCTACAACGCAGCAATCGGTGGTGCGCCCGACGAGTTGGGGCGGAGGCACCTGCCCCTTGCCATCGAGACACCGCCTTTCTACGCGGTGGAGAACCATGCCACGACGCTGCGCACCCCGGCCGGCGCGACGGTCGACGCCGCTCTCCGGGTGCTCGACGCCAAGGGTCGTCCATTCGGCGGGCTGTACGCCGCGGGCGAGACTCTGGGTAGTGCGGTGTTCAGTGGTGGTGGAGCAGCGGCCGGGATGAGCATCACGCCGGCGATGACGTTCGGCCGGTTGCTGGGATCGAGCCTGATCTCGTAGGTTTCTTTGATCGTAAGGAGTTCCAATGCCTGAGAACGGACGCCGCGCTATCGACGCAGACTCCCATGTGGGTCTGGCGCTGGACACATGGGACCGCTTCCTCGATCCGAGCCTGAGGGATCATCCCCGGCGCCCCCGCTTCGAGGAGGCCGACGGCATCCACTACTTCCTGGCGGACCGGTACCGGTGGCCGTCGCATACGGGACGGTTGCCGTACCGCACCCCCTCCGGTTACGCGCCGGGTCCCCGGGGAGGCGTGGACGCCGACTACCGCATGGAGGACTTCATGGACCCCGAAGGAGTCGATCGGGGAATGCTCATGCCGGGCCGGTTCATGTCGGCGGTTTCCTACTTCGAGGACATCGAGATCGGCAACGCCCAGGCCAGGGCCTACAACGACTGGCTGGCTGACTTCTGCAGCTCCCACCCGAACCGGCTGTTCGGGTTCGGGGTGATCAACGTGGCCGATCCATCCGGGGCGGTGGAGGAGATGCGCCGCTGCGTCCATGAACTGGGTTTTCCAGCCATCTACATGTCGCCTTCGGTGGTCGGACGGGATCCGGACGAGTACCGGGTCATGTCCGACGAGCACTTCTATCCCATGTACGAGGAAGCCGCCCGGCTCGACGTTCCGCTGTCGATCCACGCCTTCAGCGATCCCAACGTCGAAGGACATTCCCACAACTGGCCGAGATCCGGCTCCCTTCTTTGGAGCGACATCGTCGGCTTCCCGTTCCAGGGCATGCAGGTGTTCGTCAACCTGGTGCTCGGCGGAGTGTGCGACGCCTTCCCCGAGACCAAGTTCGGGATCTTCGAATCGGGTCTCGGATGGATGCCGATGGTCATAGACCGCATCCACGAACGTCGGGAGAAGTTCACCGAACTGGTCAGGATGGCGGCTCCGGACATGGAACTCCTCCCCGAGGAGTACATCCAGCGCCAGATCTGGATGGGCTTCGAGCCCGAGGATCCGTTCCTACCTGACTTCATCAAATGGACGGGGGCGCCGGAGCGGACCCTACTCTCGATCGACTACCCCCACCTCGACTACGAGCCCGGCCAGCTCGAGGGATTCCGCGCCCGAGGCGATGTGTCGGAGGACCACATCAGGCTGGCCGAGTGGGACAACTCCATCGAGTACTTCAAGTGGGAGGGAACAGCGGCCCGGTAGCGGTCGCGCGGATAGCATTCACCCGGTTGGAGGTAAGAGTTGTCCGTTCCAGTCCGGTTGACCGGGGTCACCAAACGCTATGGAAAGGCGAGGGGGGTCATAGACCTCGATCTGGAGGTGCGGGCAGGGGAGGTTTTCGGGTACGGGGCCTCTCTGCGGGGGTGGTGAGCTTTGTGGCCGCCGGGTCTTACCTGATCAACTCCCTGGGAGGCTTGGTGGAGGGATTGGAGACTTTGAGGCCCTTCTCTCCCTTTTACTACTCCGGCGCCTCCAATCCCCTTCGCAACGGTCTCGATGGTCGGCACGCTCTGGTACTGGCGGGGGCTGCGGTTCTCTTGCTCGGCCTAGCCGTGCTGGCCGTGCGCAGCCGCGACTTAGGGATTGGTGGGATACGACTGCCGGTACTTCGGGTCGGAAAGGCGTCCGGCTGAGTACCTGGCCGGGGTCACGGCGGACCGCTGAATCGCGCAGCCTCATCAAGTCTTCCTCACTCTTCCTGTTTCCAGGTAGACCCGTGGCAGCATGCACATCAACCACATCCATCGCGACCGGGCCTGGCATCACCCCACGGGTGCAGGTCGCGCCGGGCCGCGAACGGACAATCGAGGGGGCCGGAATCCCTGGTCAGAAGCTCGTATCCCACCACCTCATTCGCCCGGTGCAAACCCGTGGATGAAGAGTCGGGGCTAGCAAACCAGCGCAAGAGAAGCGGCGCCTCGAAAGGCGCCGCTTCTCTCTCACATGGTGAGGTCTTCGTCTAGGCGAAGCTCCACTCCTGCTGGCGGACGTGGTTTACCTGTAGCAGGCCCTGGTCTATGCCCTGCAGGTTGTTGGCATGCGCCGCAATCAGCGGCGGGTACACCGGGGGGACCGATACGGCATCCTCGGCGACGAGCCGGTTGCCTTCCTTCCACAGCTCGATCTGGCGGTTCACGTCGTCGGTGGCGTCCACCTCGTCGAGGATCGCGTCGAGCCGGGGGTTGTTGTACTTATGGAAGTTCGCCGGGTCCTGCGAATGGTTGACCCCTAGGACCACCCATGGGGTGTTCCCCGCCGAGTAGCCCTCCTGGCTGGCTACCGAGATCACGTTGAACCCTCCGGTGACCCAGCGGTTCACCCATGGGCCGCTGTCCAGGATGACCAGGTTGGCCTTCAGGCCCGCTGCCAGCCAGTCGTTGGTCATGGCGACCATCGTGTCCCGGGTGAGGTTGTCGTTCTGGATCACGACGTCGAAGTCAATGACATCGTCCTCGCCGTAGCCTGCCTGGGAAAGGAGCGCGCGTGCCTGCTCGATGTCCGGATCGTCCGGGTAGGGCCGGTAGTCGGGGTCGTACCCCAGGGAGGCCGAGTGGAGAGGCCCGGAAGCCGTTACCGCTTTGCCCTGGAAGACCACGTCGTTGACCCGTCGCCGGTTCATCGAGAAGGCGATCGCCTGGCGGACCAGCAGGTTGTCCGTCGGTGGGTTCTCCACCTGCTCGAACCACAGGATGTCCACCGGTGCGTTGGCCACGAGGGTGGTCAGGTTTGCCTGAGCCTCCAAGACGGGCAAGTCGCTGAACCTCGGATCCCCTAGGTAATGGGACCGGCCACTGAGTAGGTTGACCAGGCGCGCTCCGGGATCGGGGACGAAGTTGAAGCGGATGTCCCTGATGGCGGGCACATGCCCCGACCAGTGGTTCTCGTTGGCTGCCAACGTGGCGAACTGGCCGTCCACGAACTCGCTGAAGACGTAAGGGCCGGAACCCATGTGGCTGTCGTTGACCTCGAACCAGTCACGGTGCCGGATGTTGATCAGGGCCATCTTCGACAGCAGGAAGCTGTACGGCCGGTTCAGGTTGAAACGTACAGTCAGGTTGTCAACCGCTTCTATCGAGTCCACCGCACGCAGGTGGGAGCGCCAGATCCCGTTGTTCTGGACGAACGTATACAGATCCGCCACTGCCTGAGCGTCGAGAGCATCGCCGTTGTGGAACGTGACACCGTCCTTGATCGTTACCTCCACCGTGAGGTCGTCGATCTTGTTGGGCATGCCGGCTGCGAGCCGGGGGACGATGTTGACGTTGCTGTCCCAGTCGTACAGCTTGTCCTCGACCATGTCCGCTATCCACTTCTGGTTCTGGATGTTCTGGACTGTCGAGTTGATGACCCTCGGTTGGATACCCATCTCGAAGATCAGCGTTGGCTGGACAGCGGCCGGGGCCTGGGACGTCGTCGTGGCCGGAGCCGCAGTCGTGGTGGTGGTCTCCGGAGCCGCGGCTGCCGCGGTCGTAGTGGTCGCGGCGGCCGTTGTGGCCGGAGCCGTTGTCGCGGGAGCCACCGTTGTCGTACCCGAGTCCGTACCGCAGGCGACAAGCGTGAGGCCCGCCGCGCTTGCCCAGGCCGATGTCTTGAGGAAGTCGCGGCGGGACATCCCGAGGGCCCGCCGACCTTCCTCGATGACGGACTCCTGCCTCTCGCGTCTCTTACGCTCTGACATTGTGGACTGTCCCTCCTCCGCGCCGCCCGCGCGTCGCCAATACGACGGTCGCTGCGAATACTAACCCCTCCCCATTTTGCGTGTACTGCCTGGCTGCGACGCATCGGGTGCCTACGGCTAGCGTTGGGTGTAGGAGCATCCGTGGGGTTGTTGTGGCCGGGGGTAAGTCCTCGCTCAGGCTGTGGCAACGGGCAGCAGGGAGGTCTCGGTGGATGTTTTCGACGTGATGCGAACCCAGCGAAGCGTCAAGCGGTTCCGCTCCGATCCGGTCGATCGGGCGGACATAGAGGCGATGATCACCGCGGCGACCTGGGCGCCCAACGGCAGCAACCGCCAAGCGTGGGAATTCATCGTGGTCGACGATCCCGTCACGAAGAAGGCCTTGGCGGATGTCTACCGGGATGCCTGGAATCTGCTGTACGAGCAAAGGAGCACCCGGCGCAGTTTCCACGACCCGCGAACGGCTCCGGCCAAGATGATGAGCGACTCGCAACACCTCTGCGAGCATCTCGAGCAGGTGCCCGTTCTCATCCTCGTCTGCATGGACACCGACCGGAACCTGGTTTCCACCGACGGCGTCATGCGGATGTACTGGGAGGAGGGAAACTACACATCCACCCTTCCCGGCGTCCAGAATCTGATGATCGCCGCCCGCGCCCTCGGCATCGGGACCTGCCTGACGACAGCCCTGAACGTGTTCGGCGAGAAGGCCAAGGACATACTCGGGCTTCCCGACGCGCTCCGCACCATAGCTCTCATCCCGGTGGGGTATCCGGAGGTCGACTTCAAGCCGGTCAACCGGATACCGGCCGAGGAATCGACACATTGGAACCGTTGGGGCCGACGTAGCCCCTCCGGGTCGGGGTAGGGTCGGCGAATCCGGACGCGGGGGAGGAGGACGGCTCGTGCGGCACAGGATGTACAGGGGACGGATCGACTACGTTCATCGTTCCGACGGGGAGATCGGCCGGGAGTGGTTCAGTGTGACCGTCCAGCCCAACGGGGACCGGACGTTGCGCGCCCACTGCGAGATGGACGATGTGGAACTACTGCGCGACGTCGTGCAGACTCTCGACGGCGACTGGCTTCTGGTGGACGTCTTCGTGAGGCTCACCCAGTATGGACGGTTCGTCGGGAGCGGCTGGTTCAACTTCGAGGATGACGGCATCCAGTGCGAGTCGGTCACCGCCGACGCCGGCCGCGTATCCCAGTGGGTTCCCACGGAGGGCCGGGTGCGGCTCTTTGCCAGCCACCCTCTGGCGGCGGACGGGATGCAGTGCGCTGGTTACGACCATGGATCCGACGAGCGGATTCAGACCATCCGTCCCTGGGCCAATCCGTCTCCCCGGCCGGACGGAGCTTCGGGTCCCATCGCCGCGATCGGCAAGAAGGTAATCGAATATGTGGGGGAGGAGGAGATCACCGTCCCGGCCGGGACGTTCGAGACGCGGCACTACCTGCTCCATCCGTCCAGGCCCGAATGGACGCCGCTGGAGACGTGGGTCACCGGACCCGACTACGTATTCGTCAAGTTGAGCTGGGACGTTCTGGAAGCCGATTACGTCTTGGCGGAACTGGAACTCTGATCGCCGCGGAGGCGGTACGGCGCCGGTTCATCGACATCGGTGGGCGGCGGCTCCAGTACCGGATCGCCGGTGAAGGGCCGCCGGTGGTCGTGCTCCACGACGTACCCGGCTCATCGACCCAAGTGGCCGGCCTAGCGGCCGAGTTGGCCAGAACCAGACGGGTGTACGTTCCGGACGCACCCGGTCACGGACTCTCATCCTCCACAGGCTCGGCCGAGGACCTGCCTGCCTTCTCCGAGTCGATCGTAGGGTTCGTCGAAGCTCTCGGTCTTGGCAGGGTCCCGCTGGTCGCCCCCGGCGTCGGGGGGCTCCTCGCGTTGACGGTGGCAGCCACCGACCCGGCGCGGTTCCCCGTCGTGGCCGACGACACCGTACTCACCTCCCGTGAGCGGCGGGTCCGGCTAGCGGAACACGGATACCCGTCTTTCTCCCCGCGTCTCGACGGCAGCCATCTTCCGGCGGCATGGCACTGGGCGCGAAGCCGCTTCATGTACCGGGCGCCTTCCGGTGGTACCGCCGAGGACCGGGTCCGGGCCGACCTTCCGTCTCCGGAATGGCTCAGTGACCTGGTGGTGGCGATCCTCCGGACCGGAGACGGCTACGCGGACCTCGCCCGCCGGGCGCTGCTGCAGGATCCCGGTCCGGCGCTCCGGGCCTTGGAGGAAGGCGGCACGTTGCACGTGGCCGACTTCGGTCCTCCGGAATCCCCTTCGGATGCTGTCCTGCAGGCGGTGGAAGCCGTCGGCGATCTCTCGCCCGCTCCCGCACTTCCGTCCCAACCCGGGTCATTGCGCGGTTCCATCTCGCGGATGTTCGTCGACACCCCGCAGGGCCAACTGCATCTGAGACGATCGGGTAGCGGTGGTACGCCCCTGTTGATGATCCACCAGTCGCCCGGTTCGGCCGAGAGTCTGGAGACCATGATCTCCTGCCTAGCATCCGACCGGCTCGTCCTGGCGCCCGACACGCTCGGAAACGGCCACTCGGACAAACCTCCGGTGGACAGCGCCGACATCGGCTACTACTCCGACGTCTTGTCGGATGCCTTGAGCGAGCTGGGCATCGAAAGGGTCGACGTCTGGGGATCTCACACCGGAGCTCTCATCGCGATGGAGTTCGCCGTCCGGTATCCGGAACGGGTTCGGGCGGTCGGCATGGACGGGATCACGTTGTTCGATCCCGCCTTCGTCCGGGAGGCCCTCGCCAACTACTTCCCGCCTCTGGAGCCGGACATGCACGGGCTGCACCTCCTCCGAGCCTGGCTTATCCGTCTGGACATGTACCTGTACTGGCCCTGGTACAACCACACCGCCGCGGGCTCCAACATACGACCGCTACCCGATGTCGCAGCTCTGAAACAGTGGGCCGACGACCTGCTGGCGAGCGGGCGCAGCTGGCGCGTTGCCTACCGGGCCGCCTTCGAGTACCAGACTCGGGACCGCCTCCCGCTGCTGGCCCGGCCGACCCTCCTGGCCACGTCGCCGGTCGATCCGCTCCGTTTCTACTCCCAGGAGGCGGCACGGATCAGCAGCGCCGTCACGCTGGCCGAATCGGAAGGCTACGCCACTCCGGAGGCCTCGCGGCGCACCGCCGAGGTATACAGGGGTTTCTTCGACCGTCACGACGAACAGGAGTGCCATGTCTGAACACGGAACCGCTCTCGGGGTCTCCGTATGCGGGGTCGACAACCTCGAGGGATCGCTGGAGTACTACCGGGACCTGGTCGGCCTCGATGTCGTCGATAGGGGAACCTGGTCTGGTCGGGAGTTCGAGGATCACTGGCACCTGCCCGCCGGGAGTTCGGCCCGGACCGCCCTGCTCGGCTTCGGTGGCAGTCCTGTGGGCCGCGTACTGCTTCTCGAGTTCGACGCCTCCCAACGTCTGCGGGTACGGCCGCAGAAGGAGCGGGCCTTCTACGGGTTGTTCAACCTCAACTTCTACTGCTACGACATCCCGGCGGCGGTAGTGGAACTGAAGGAGCGCGGCTACGACGTGTGGAGCGATCCGCTCACCTACGATGTCTCGGCCCAGGCCGGCCAACCCACCGAGGTCCTGTACGACGGGCCTGACGGGGTCATCATCAACCTCGTCCAGCCGGCTGGCGGGGGAGGGACCGCCGTGGGCGAGATGAAGGCTTACCTGGACTCTCACGGTGTCACGCAGCGGGGCTTCACAGAGGTGGCGACCTCGTCCCATCGGGTCAAGGACCGGGAGGCGGCTTTTGCCTTCCACCGCGATGTCCTCGGCCAGGACGTGTTCATAGACGCCACCCTCGGATCCGAGACCAGTAACCAACTGTGGGCCCTCCCGGACGAGGCTCGTACGAGGGCTACGTTCATGCGGGGTGCCCATCCGTTCGGCAAGGTCGTCCTGAGCCAACCCCTCAACTACCGGCCACCCGACTTCGTCCCTCGCGCGGTCGCTCCCAACATCGGCTACCTGGCGATGGTGTTCCCGGTATCGGATCTCGGCACTGCTCTGGGTGCGGCCGACCTGGGTGACGACGGAGTAATAAACCCACCCGCGGAGATGCTGCTCCCAGGCGTGGGTAGGAGGGCCGTGGCCGCCATCAGGGCTCCCGGCAGTGGGGCACGCTACGAACTCATGGAGGACGAGGTCCCTCTGCCCTGAGTCAACACAGCAACCGGAGAACGTCGGTTCATGGCGCATGCTTGGTCGCTGCGCCACCGTAGCTGTACAGTCCATCTGGTGCGGGGCGCCATATACCGGGAGTTCAACGGGCCGATCACGGTGCAGGAATTGCCCGATCCGCTGCTGCCCGACGACGGGGTACTGATCGAGGTGAGGGCTTCGGGGCTGTGCCGGAGCGATCTGTTCGCCTGGCACGGCCACGACCGCGACATCTCGTTGCCGCACGTACCAGGGCACGAGTTCGCCGGAGTGGTCGCAGGAGTAGGTGCAGGCGTAGCGCGCTGGTCGGTGGGTGACCGGGTGACCGCACCTTTCTGCTGCGGTTGCGGCGCCTGCGACCAGTGCGACGCGGGTAACGAGCAGATCTGCGACAACTACTTCCAGCCCGGATTCACCCATTGGGGCGCCTTCGCCCGCCTTTGCGCAATCCCCCACGCCGATACCAACCTGGCGGAACTCCCGGAGGAACTGTCGTTCGAGCATGGCGCCATCCTCGGCTGCCGCATGATCACCGCTTACCGGGCCCTTGTCGAGCGGGCCCGGCTTGTCTCGGGCGAGTGGCTGGCCGTCCACGGATGTGGAGGACTCGGACTGTGCATGGTGATGATCGGCGCGGCTGTCGGCGCCCGGGTGGTGGCTGTGGACATCGACGAGGACGCTCTGGCTCTGGCGAGGGCTGCGGGCGCGGTCTCGGCCGTCACCGCCGATCCCGACAACGGCCGGGCCACGGTGGGAGCGGTGCGCGACGCCACAGCCGGGGGCGCCCACGTGTCGGTCGATGCCCTGGGAAACGCCGAGGTGGCCGCCAACTCGATCCGGAGCCTGCGCAAGCAAGGACGCCATGTGCAGGCGGGGCTGGTGGCCCGGCGTGCGACGGCGCTACCGATCGCAACGGTCGTGGCCAAGGAGCTCGAAGTGCTCGGAACGAAGGGGATGTCGGCTCGCCGTTACCCGGCCCTCATGGAGTTGATCCGAGCCTCGCGCATCGACCTGAGCCTCCTGGTCCAGCGGACTATGGGGCTTGGCGACCTGCCTGAGGCGTTCGAGGCCATGGAGCGCTTCGGTGGAAGCGGCGTCGCGGTTGTCAACGACTTCTGAACTTCAAGCAGGGGTCAGCGGAAAACCGACTCTCTGTCGACAGTACGGTCGTGCGGCCAGAGAGTTGTACTCGAGCATCTTCACCAGACCTGACATCGTCAGATTGTTTATGGCAGGCTGCTGAACAACGACGATTGCTCGGGCCTTCCGCCTGCCGACCCAGGAGTCATTCCGACGATTGTCGTGCCGCTCGTGGATTGCGCAGTATTCCTCCTAGTGTCCTGTATCGGGAGTTCGCTGGAGATAGCCGCCTCCGCCTGACATGCACCGGTTCCGGGGGTGCCGAGACCGCGAAAACCGTCGAGGTGGTCTCCTCCGGCGGGCCCTCCCCCAACCGCCACCTCCTCGGCGTCGAACGCGTCCCGCCGTACCCTCTGCGAGGGGCTGGGTGGGCAAACATGAACCAAGTCACGGTCCGGTCGGTACCGGAAGCGGACCGTTGGCGCTTTGCGGTTATCTACAAGCATGCAACAGGCCTGTGACACAACCATCCCGTCGCATGACTGCACGTCTTCTGGACACAACCGAACTAAAGACTCGGGACAGTAGGAGGGGTGCGCGGCTTGCGACGTTTGGACGGCTGGATGGCTGCGACCGGCGGCTTTCGGCGTTCTTCCTTTACGGGTGGACGTTCAGACCGGGGGTGGGGAAGGGGTTCGGGAAGTGTGCTCGGCCGACAGCAGGGCTTTCCCGGAGGGGCTCATCAGGGCGGCCGCCACCCCTATGAGGGTTACCGCTCCGCCGCCGACATGGACCAGCGTCACAGTTTCTCCGAGGAAGAACCAGGCCATGGCTCCTGCCAGGAAGGGAAGGGCGAGGTTCATGAGCGGAGGTACGTTGGCCGGCACCCAGCGCAGGCTCCAAGTCAGCAGGATGGCGCCGAGGCCGCCCGGTATGACGACCAGGCCCAGGACGTAGAACATGTCGGTGCTCGTAACTTGCCAGATGTCCTGGCGGGTGACGAGACAGAACAGCGACACGAACAGGGCGCTGACCAGGAGATAGCCCATCGTCAACGGCATGGTGTCCATCGTTCCCCTGGCCAGCTTCAGGGTTACGAACTGCAGCGAGTAGGCGATCACGGACACGACGCCCAGAGCGATACCGAATGGGTTGCCGTCCGCTCCGGTGGACCCCCCAAGGATCACCACGGACGAACCAAGAATCGCCACCAGCGTCCACAGTCGGAAGCGTATGCCTGGACGTTCCCCGAACAGCGGGATGGCCCACAGCGCGATGAGGACCGGATTGAGCATGGTCAGCAGCGAGATGTCCGCAACGGACGTGAACTTGACCGCGATCATGAACATAGTGGTGGACACCGCATTGAAGAAACCCGCCCAAGCCGGGATCTTCCACTCCCGGCCGCCTGGCAGGGCGAGATCGAGACGCCCGGCTAGGGCGACCACTGCGAAGGTCACCGCGATCCCGATCCAGGAGCGCCAGAACGCGAACACCGGACCGCTCGTCGATGACGCTTGGACGAAGACCGGAGCGGTGCTGAAGGCGACCACCGACAGCCCGATCATTATCAGAGGTCGGCGCGTGCCGAGGTCACGCAGCCTTCGTGCTGCGGAGGGGGGGTTCAGCACTTCACTCGAGTGCTGAACACGGTGCGGGGGTCGTTCTCCATTTCGCCCTCTCGGAGGGTGCGCGGATGGGCGGGCGCGACCTTCTCCCAAGGGGAGTGCCGAACAGTGACGATTGCTCGGGCCTGCCGCCCGCCGACCCAGGAACCATGCCGGCGATGGCAGGCGCTGGTGGATTGCTCGGCACCCTCCTAAACTCTACGCAGTCCGCATGTGAAACACCGCCGGATGTTTCTGAGTTGTCGCTAAGCGTCGCCGCCACCGTTGTTCCCGGGTGAGCAACACCCCTCAGCGCGCCCTCCACGAGCGCCTCGCCTGGCTCCATCACAGGGGTTGGCGGATCTCGAAGCGTTCCTCGTTGGGTCCGGCCAGGATCGCGATCCTGTACCGATCACCTCCCACCGGCACTTCCGATGGGCCGGCGAGGATCTCGTCGGGGTTGGCCCGGTCCAGGACCTCGTCCAGGTCCGCCACATCGTGGGTATAGAGGGAGATTCCGAGGTTGCGGGGATGCATGCGACCTGTGAGCCGGCGTCCGGTGCCCTCGTAGAAGTGGACGAGGAGGTACTTGCCGCTCGGGTCCGGCGGTGCATTGAATACCAGGAAGTGCATAGGTGTGCCGGGAGGAGCTCCCACCAGTTCGTTGGCGACGTCGAGCAGGTCGTCGGCGACGTCGGCCGCGCTGCGGACATTCAATCCCAGCACCTCCCCGTAGAAACGTCTACTGGTGTCGGGATCGTCGCATATGACCGAAACCGTGGCGATCTCGCTGTAGCGGGCGCCGGGTGGTTGAACCCGGTGCGAGCTGGCCGGGTGGTTGACCGCCACCATGAGCAGGAAGGGAACCCCGTCCGGGCCGGTGAACAGCAGTTCCTCCGTCTCGGTAGGTCCGATCACGTAGTGGATCGGTCGCGAACGGGGAGGGAAGCCGGCGGCGGTCATCTCGGCGATGGCCTCGGCCAGGTCATGGTTCGCGTAGAAGTCGATCGCCTTGGGACCCACGTCCACGGCCGCGTCCGGACCGTCAAGGTCATCTCGCACCCGCTGCGTGGCAGGCGGGTCGTGTTCCACCAACCGGAGGTGGCCACTCGGGTAGCCCTGATAGGAGAGGTGAGTGACCCGCGCTGTGGTCTCCGGGTCCAGACCCCAGAGGTCGAGGAGTGGGCGGCTTGCCTCCCACTGAGACTCGATGCGAAGGCCTACCACGTCACGGAACAGGCGTAGGGCTGCCCCGGTTTCGCTTACACCGATGGTCACTATCCGCAACGGTCCTACGGACATGTCGCGTCCTTTCCGGAGGATAGGTTCGATCCTACTCCGAGCCCCGATTGTCCATCGGGGTTTGCACCGGAGGAACGGGGTGTGGGATGTGAGCTTCTGGCGAGGGACTCCGGCCCCCTCGATAGTCTCGTTTCGGCCCGGTGCCACCTTCACCTGTTGAATGAAGCCCGGCCCGATCGCGATGGACTGGCTGATGCGGCATGTTGCCCCGGGCATGTCTGGAAACACGAAGATTCAGCGCTGGGTACCTGCCAGGATCGCCTCGCGGAGTTCGGCTCTCGCCACCGCGGCATCCTGCCGGGTCAGCCCGAAGGGTTCCGGCAGGTGCGAGTAGAAGTTTCCGCATCCCACGGGCACCACCTCGTCAACCTCATCCACTGCCGCCAGATTCATCATGACCCGATCCGGCGTGCTGACCAGGATGAAGTCACGTACCAGATCGTCGGTCAGCAGCCGGGCCGCATCCTTCCAACGTCCGAGCCCCACGAGCCCGGCGAATTCGTCGCTCAGCTCCCGGCCCGCAGCTTCGGCGAGGCGCTCCTTGTACCAGGGCCTCGACATAGCCACGGTGAGATCAGCACGCGCCAGGTGGAGTGCCCTCTCCTCGTCTGGATCCACGGAGACCACCATTCCCGTGCTGAGATGGAACGGCCGGGCCCGATCCCGGTTGACGCTGATAATGGATATCCGGTTCCGTAGGACGGGGCGGGCTGTCATGAGATGCAGGATCACGCCGTCGCTGTGGCGGGCCGCCCACCGGAGGGTCTTGGGACCCTGCGCTCCGATCACGACCGGGACCCGGTCCGCGCCGAGACCCAATCCCGGCGAAGCAGCGCGGTGGTGATCGGTCACTATCTCGACCGGTTCGCCGGCACGTCCCCGCAGCACGGCTAGGACGCACTCGGTGAAGCTGCGCAGGCGCGCCAGGGGAGGCCGGTATCCCACGCCATGGGAGTGTTCGTTCGTGGTCGGTGTTCCGATTCCCAGGCCGAGGACGAGCCTGCGTCCGAAACTTGCGATGCTCGCGGCCGCGAGTGCGGTCTGGAGGGGTGAGCGGGTGGGCAGCGCGACTCCGATCGAGAGCGGGACGTGCTCGGTGGCGGTCAAGGCCAGAGTGGCATCGACGAAGCCGTCCCGGCCCGGTACATCTGCCGACAGGATACTGCTGGATCGGCCAAGCTCGGCCCGTCGACAATCATCGAACCAGTCACGCGAAGACTCGGACAGCGCCCGGCAATAGGAGACATGTGCCATTGGTGATCTCGTCTTCTCGTGGTCGGGCATGCGGAACAACACGTAAACGCCCGCGGAGTCCTGCTTGTTCCGACTATGGGAACCATAGCTAACGCCAGAGAATAACCAACGGACACAAGGCGAGGTGATGATCCGATACGATAGGCAAAGGTTCGAGGATATCCCCCGACGATCCTGGAAATGATCGCCGTTTACAGACTTTTGAACTAGAAACCTGTAAGAAGGTTGAAGCTGGTGGGGCAGAGTATCGATTCTCATGCAATTGGACAACACGGATCTGGAGATTGTTCGCCTGCTAGGAGGGTGCTGAGCAATCCACCAGCGGCCTGCCAACCGCCGGCATAATTCCTGGGCTGGCGGGCGGCAGGCCCGAGCAATCGTCATTGTTCAGCACCCTGCTAAGTGAAGACGGCCGGGCAAGTTACAGCGATATATCGAAATCCATCAGGGTTAGCGCGGGGACCGTTCGCAATCGAATCAACCACATGCGCTCAGCTGGCTTTCTCCATGTCAAGGGATGGCTCTATCCCTATCGTTCTGGGGTTGGCGTCCATGCGATCCTGCTGGTCAAGGTTCGATGCGGGCGGGTCGACGAGGCAATTTCGGCCCTCGTAGACCTCGACGAGACCGGCTACGTGGCGACTCCGGCAGGTTCCTGGGACGCAGTGGTCGACGTATTCTGTGACGATGTGGCGCATCTACGTCGGTTTATACACGACAAGATTCAGAGGATCGATGGTGTCCTGGACTTCTCCACCCATCTCGTAACAGAGACCAAATACGAGTCGAGCGTCAACTTTCTCGGAATCTACTCTGACTCCAGGGGTGGAACTGCTCCGTCAGTGCCCCCAACCCGAGTCTGACCAGCGCGGGGCGGGACTACCTGCCTGTGGAGGCGCTGGCGACCGGGTAGCATGAGGTGCCGCGGAGGCGGTTTCCGACTGTCGCCGGCCCGGAGAGTCCGTCCTTCGCATCTTGGTCAGAATGGACATCCCGGGGAGTACCGATGATCTCACCTATATCGGTTGCCACGATCGGGGTCAGCGACCTCGAGAGATCGGCCAGGTTCTACCGACACCTGCTGGATTGGGAGTTGGTGGCGGCAGGGGACGTGGACGGGCCCGATCTCGAGGCCCTATGGCGAATGCCCGCCGGCCTGCGTGGTCGGGCGGTGGTGATAGGTGCTCCCGGCACCGCCCTGGGTCGCGTCCGGCTCATCGAATGGGCGAAGCCGGGAGAGATGGTGCGCGATCCCGCCCGGAACCAGGACTTCGGGCACTACGCCCTCAACTTTCGGGTTGGCGATCTGGAGTCGGTCTGGGAACGCCTCGAGGAGATCGGGGGCAGCGCCAGGTCGAGGCCCAACACATGGGTGGTGGCTGAAGGTATCCTCGCCCATGACTCGCTGTGCTACGACCCCGACCGCATTACATGTGACGTGTTCGAGCTTCCCGACGAGGGCCCACTCGGTCCTCTGGGCGATCGCCCGTCCAGCGAACTCCAGACGATGGCGATCCGTCCGAGCGACATTGCTGCTTCAGTGGCGTTCTACCAGGGCTTGGGATATGAGGTTTGGTACGACCACAAGACCGACGGGATAGAGGGATTCCTCCATCTCCCGGAGGGCACCACGCTCCACAATGTGAACTTCCACATGCCGCGGCAGAGCCGTAACGGGCGCGTCGAGCTGGCCGCTTACCTCGGGTTTCCCGGAGTGCCGACTTCGCATCTGGCGGTGCCTCCCAATATCGGCATCATGTCGATCACGTTCGAGAGCGATGACTTCGACCACGACGTGAGCCTCTTGGAGAAGGTGGGAGGCTTCCCGGTTGCTACTTCTGACGGGGTGGAGATCGTACCTTATGGGCCAACCAGGGTCGCCACGTACTTGGGACCCGACGGCGAGGCCATCGAATTGGTGGAGGTCGGATGAACATACGTGGGATTCCATTCGAGGAGATGGACTCCTCGATGCGCCGCAGGGCTGAGGCGGCCGCAGAACTCAGCGGCGACATGCGGTTCATCCGGGCAATAGCAGCAGCTCCCCACATGGTCGACTTCTACTTCGGCGGCTTCTACGAAGATGTGTTCTTCGGTGGCGAGGTTCCGATCATCACCAAGGAATTGGTCCGGCTGAGGCTCTCGAACCTGCACGGGTGTGCCTTCTGAAACCGCACCAATCCCGTCTCGGCGAGACGGAACGGAGTAAGCGAGGAACAGATCGAAGCAGTGGCTGGAGACATCCGATCTGGTCCCTTCACCGAGGCCGAGAAGGCGGCTCTGGCTCTAGCCACGGTCCTGTCCAACGCGGTTCAGGATGGGTTGGTGGATGAACAGCTGGCGGCCGAGTTGCACCGCCACTACACGGACGGCCAGATCATGGAACTGGCGATGGTGATCGCCATACTCACCGGCATGGCCCGCATGCTGTTTGCCTTCGACCTCGCGGATCGAGAGCAGGCTTGTCCGGTCGGTGGTTTGTCCGGGGGTCAGAGCAACGACAACTGACTCGATGTTTCATCCACGCACCGGAGGGGAGAGTATCCGGGCGTGAGGGCGTGAGAGGTGTCGAGGTAGACCTTGGCCTCGGGCGCGCCGCTGAACCGGCCGTGACTCCACCGCACCTCTACGTGCCCGTCCACACGCCGTGGTGTCCCAGAAGTCCTGTCCATGAGTTCGGCCCACCACCTGACTACGGGCTGTCCGGCGCTCGTATCGGGTTCTGCCTCGAATGCCCGGAACCCGTAACGCTGCCGGAAGTCCCATGGCGTACCGACCCGGAAGCGCACCGGCTGTCCGGCCGACGCCGTGCCCAGGATGAAGTAGGGCGCGGCTTGGAGGCGGAGCAGGCGCCACAGCATCTCCTCGCGCGCTAAACGGTCGGTGCCGAGAGCCCTCTGCCACCGGGTGGCAGACGCGCTAGAGACAGCCGCGCAGAACCGCCGGTAGGGACCGGCAATGTCAGGCGGCCACGTGCGTTCGAAGCGTCCCTTCAACCTGAGGCGGTCGGTACTGGTGAGCCGATCGAGAGTTGACGGAAGATCGCCGCTGCCGAAGTGCTTCCGGCATGCGCGGTACAGCTCCTGGTATTCGGTTGGGGCCGCCTCAAGGTACCAATCGGTCCCGTCCCCTCGGCGGTTGGCCAGCAGGCGGTCGAACAGGTGAGCGGGAGAGACGTTGTAGAGCACATTCGATCTGTATTTGCAGCTTATGAGGAAGACGTAGTCGACGCGGAGATCAACGGGGATCTGCTCGTAGCCAGGGGGATTCTGGTTTCCTTTCCATTCAACCCTTTCCGGCACCCGATCCTTCAATCCGTCCGCTGACGACGCGAAGGCCCGACCGTTTTCCCAAGCGTCCTCGAACAGCTGGTGCTGTTCCCCAGCAGCCCGCGCATCCTTCAATTGGTTGAAGTGCCGTCCGGCGACGTTGAGCATCTCTCTCGGGCGCGCATCCAGGGCTTCGTCCAGGCACTCGATTCCAAGCATGGCCAGACCTGTAACGATCTCCGATATCTCGGTGCGGAGGCTGGCCACAATCCGATCGGCCTACTGCGAGCGGTTCGGCCTGGCGCGCCCAAGCATTTCAGTAGGCGTGGATGCTGTCCTGCCCATCTCAACCCTCACCAGTACCCGCCTGAGCTATCCGTGTCCTCGCCAGCTCCACGTAGGTCGGGTCGATGTCATAGCCCACCGCGCGGCGGTTGGCTTCGACCGCCGCCACCAGGGTGGTACCGGAACCCATGAACGGGTCCAGCACCAGATCCTGTTCGTACGTGTACAACTGGATCAGGCGGGCTGGCAACTCCACCGGGAAAGGTGCCGGATGCCCGATCCTGCTCGCATGGGCGGGAGGAATCTCCCAGACATCCAGGGTCGCTTCCATGAACTCGTCCCGGCCGATCGTTGCCTTGTGGGGGAGTCCGTCCTCCCGGCGCCGGGCGGGAGACAGAGCACGATTGAACCGGCCCTTGCCGGCGATAACGACCCGTTCGGTGACGTCCCGCAAGACGGGGTTGGTCGGGCTGCGCCACGACCCCCAAGCGCAGGATCCGCTGGAGGCCTTGGCCTTGCGCCAGATGACCTCTCCGCGCAGCAGAAGACCCAGGTCGTCCTGGAGGATGCGGATCACATCGGCGCTGAGGCTGCGGTATGGCTTACGTCCCAGGTTGGCGACGTTGACCGCGATCCGTCCACCTGGCTCGAGAACCCGCAGGCACTCTCCGAAGACATCGCGAAGAAGGGTCAGATAGTCGACGTAGGATTCGGGAACCTGCCGGCCCGCCACTGCCTGCTCGTAGTCCTTCCCGACGAAGTACGGCGGTGAGGTCACGACCAGAGCGACGCTGTTGTCAGGGAGTTGCTCCATCTTCCGGCTATCGCCATGGATGGGCTGGGGCTGGTCGAACCCGTCGGCCGGCTTGACACGATCGTCGGTAGACAGCTCTGGTGGAGCGAACCGGGCGTAGAAGGCGGAGGCATCGTGACCCTCGCGCCGGCCCGCTCCGAAGCTCGATGTGGCTGTGCTCCTCCGAGAATCCTGTGTGTGGTGCGCCACGTATCATCTCCTCCCCACACCGATCTTACATGCTTGTCATTAGCCAGGTTAGGTCCCGGGTGTGACAGGATGGACGGTCAGTGCCTGATCCCTCCTTGCGCCGGTCAATTGCCCGTTATCAGGTAGGAGAGGGTGCGGTTGGCATTCATCGGAGCCCACTGCTTGAAGCCGGGCCAGTGCCCGTAGCGGGGCCTGAGGCGTTCAGCCACACGGGCGCATGTCTCGTTGCGGACCCGCTCGGTCATCTGGACCCCGTCCTCGCCGGGTAGCGGCTTCTGCCCACCCATCGAGGCGAACTCCTGGGCGGAGATGTCGATGAGTTCGTGGAAGTAGGCCCGGTAGTCCTCGGCCCAGGAACGTTCGCCCGGGCCGAGATGGCCGCCCATGACGATGTCGAACTGCTCCTCCTCGAGAGCGTCGAGGGTGGAGACTATCCCGGCCAGGTCCGAGTCGGCCAGGTCCCGATACGGGGCCACTCCCGGCTCGATGACGTCGGAGAACACCAGCAGCCTGCCCCCGTCGGTATCGGCGAACAGAGCGATGTTCGAGTCCGAGTGGTTGGGCCCGAAGTACTTGGTCCTGATGCTCACGCCGCCGAACACCAGAACCTCCTCGTCGGCGACCAGCCGGGTGGGGATTCGGATATCGCCTGCGGCCCTACGCACGATTCGCTCCGCTGCCTGGGGATGGGCGATCACTTCCGCGTCTTCGCTGAGTACACGGGCGCCGCAGGCGTGATCGCGATGGTCGTGGGTGTAGACGATGGCCACCACCGGCGCGTCGGTAACGGTTGAGATCGCGGTGCGGTAGGCCGAGGCGGCGTGGTCGTCGATCGGGTCCACGGCACACACACCATCCGGCGTCACGAAGAAGGGACTGGAGTAGAACCCGGTCCGCCATCTGAAGACGTACACTCCGCCTCCGAGGTTGTCCACTTCCCAATCACGAGTTGTCGACGTCATGATCCTTCCTCACTTTTCCCTCCCCGGTATGTACAGGGCGATGCCGGATGATGATAGGTTTAGCTGGCTCACCCGTTCGGAGCGACCGGCGGACTCGTAAGAGGAGAGACCCAGTGACGTCATTCATCCTGCGAAGAGCGGTGGGCAGCGTGCTGGTGTTCTTCGCAGTGGCCATTCTCGTCTTCGCGATGATCCACCTCGCCCCCGGTGACATAGCTCAGCTCATGCTCGGAGTGAATCTCGACGCCACCATCATCGAGGAACTTGCCCAGGAACTCGGTCTGCGGCGACCCTTCATCGTCCAGTTCGGTTCCTATCTCGGTGACTTGCTGACAGGTGAGCTGGGGGAGTCGGCCTTCTCGAAGAGGCCCGTCTGGGAGATGCTCAAGGAGCGCGCGCCCGTCACCCTGGAACTCGGTCTGGTGACGGCGGCATTCGCCACGATCATCGCGCTGGTACTCGGTCTGATCGCTGCGGCCCTCCCCGGCAGTTTCCTTGACGGGCTGATACGCGTGGTGACCATCGTCGGGATCTCGATCCCCAACTTCTGGCTGGGCCTGGTCCTGATCATGGTGTTCGCCATCTACATCCCCGGGATCCTTCCGCCGGGCGGGTGGGTCGCCTTCACCCAGGACTGGGTTCTGAACCTCAAGAGTCTGGTGCTGCCCGGCCTCGTGCTCAGCGTCGGAACGGTCGCCGTGGTCGCCCGCACGTTGCGAGCCTCGATGCTCGACGCGCTCGAGCGCGACTACGTGATGTTTGCCCGTTCGATGGGGCTCAGGCGCCGCCGAGTGATCGGGACCGTGGCCTTCCCTAACGCCATGCTGCCCACGACCACCGTGATCGGTCTCCTGGTCGGGTACCTGGTGAGTGGCTCCGTTATCGTCGAGACGGTGTTCACCATTCCCGGCGTCGGTCAGTTACTGGTCACCGCGTTGCGGACCCAGGACATCCCGGTGGCGATCGGAGCGACCATGTTCGTGGCTGCCCTGTTCCTGTTGATCAATCTGCTGGTCGACATCTCCTACGCAGTGCTGAACCCCAGAATCCGTGAACTGTACCTGCGGCGGGGAGCGGCCCGATGACCTCGACCTCAGGCGGTGCGGCGGGCGCCGACCAGACGGTTGCCCACCGACCGCGAACCTTCCGGCGCTCCCTAACCCTGGCCTTCCAGACCCTCAACCACAATTGGCTCACCAGGGTCGGGGCGGTCCTGGGTTTTGCATACATCCTGTTCGCACTGGT
The DNA here is from genome assembly GCA_026710435.1 of bacterium. Classification (GTDB taxonomy): domain Bacteria; phylum Actinomycetota; class Acidimicrobiia; order Spongiisociales; family Spongiisociaceae; genus JAPPFW01. Next base: position 57,952 of record JAPOQZ010000266.1, read on the forward strand.
GGGACCGGTCCTAACCCCCGATCCGCTCCAGCAGAGCAACGACATCCTGCAAGGCCCGAACGGGACGTACTTCTTTGGCACCGACCAATTGGGGAGGGACATGCTGTCGCGTGCCGCGGCAGGAGCTCGGGTGTCACTCCTGGTGGCGATAGCGAGTGTGATCGTGGGGCTGCTGCTCGCAGTCCCGGCGGGAATGCTGGCCGGATTTCGCGGGGGGACCCTCCTGGACGAGATCATCATGAGGTCGGTGGACGTTCTACTGGCGCTGCCGCTGTTCGTGCTCGGCATGTTCGTCCTGGGCGTGTTCGGCACTGGCGATACGCAGATTGGTTTCCTGACCATCCCCGCTGCCTGGAAGGTAGTGGTGCTGATCGCCATCGCCGCGACACCCTTCTTTGCTCGCGTGGCGCGTGCCGCCACCCTGACCGAGGTCGAGGAGGACTACGTGGACGCACTCCGGGTGGTAGGCGTGCCGCGCCGGGTGATTCTGTCCAAGGAGATACTCGTCAATGTCCTGCCGCCGGTGCTGGTGCAGGCCTTCCTCTGGATTGCCATCGCCATCTTCGCAGAGGCGGCGCTCAGCTTCCTCGGTCTCGGGATCCAGGCGCCCCAACCCACCTTGGGCAACATTCTCTTCGACGCCACCAGCTACATGTTCGCCGGGGCGTGGTGGTTCTCAGTTCTTCCGGGTCTGGTGCTCCTAATGGCCACCGTCGCCTTCAACCTGGTGGGTGACGGCCTCAACGACCTACTGGATCCGCGTCTCCGGCAGTAGCGGAAGATCCCTCCGCCAGGTGAGTCAATCAGGCCTGAACGGATCAGACCGGCAGCCACTTGATAGTCATAAGGAATACGTAGATACCGATGATCGCGAGACCTATAACGACTGAGAGCACTCGTTCTATCTTGGGGCTCTGTTCCACGGTTCGCGCGGTATCGCGGAACAGAACCGAACCGGTCTCTGTAATCAGAGGATCGTCACGTTCGGAGCGTTGGCCAAACAGATGAATAGTCATGAATACCACTACTGACGCGAGCAGCATCGATACTACATCGTTCAGTAGCGCAGGCCATGCGGCGGCTTCGGTACGGGCGAACACCGCCATACCTGCCACGACGAGCGCCGAGATGACAATTACTACCAATTCAGCCATGTTTCGTCCACGCTGCTTGCTGTTTACTAGCGTGTCAAGGCTTGCTTGCAGGCGCGCGGTTTCGGAACGGTCCAATCCGGCAATTCCTATCTGATGGCTTACGTATTCGTAGGCTTCGGTCAGTCTGGTGACGTCGTTGGTCGTGTTGATCGTACGAACACTCTTCAGCATCGTTGCGCGGTTCTCCTCGTCGGCCTGCAGTCCGACCAGTTTCCGATATAGCGCGTAGGTTTGCTGCTCTTCGTTGATCATATGGGCATTGAGGCGCGAGGTGCGGAACAACAGGATGAGAACGAACACAGTAGCGCCTGCACCCAACAATCCGTAGTAGTTGCCGAACACCGAAAACCATCCGTATTCGGGGATGTGGGTGAACCACTCATCACGCATATAGACGATGAACCCGAAACCGAGCAGACTGAGGATGAGCCACCTAACATCGGCCCGTTCCTCGGATCGAAAGTTGATAAGGGCGTTCACCGCGATCACCGCAGTGGCACCGATCCAGAGGAAGTCGGTTCGGTAGACGGTCACAGTAGCGAAGGATCCCAACCATATCAGAGACAGAACCGGGCGAAGATACTGTATGACGTTCACACCCAGGTGTTTAGTTTGCGGATTCGCGTAACGGAAAGCGATGTTTCCGAACGAACTGACTATCCCGGTAACAATTACCCAGATGACTGCAATCGATGCGAATCCGCCCAGATATATGCCCGGGCCGGTAAGTCCAGGAAAGAAGGTTAGGCCGACTATAAGACTGCCTAATATGCCAGCTACATTTGTTACTATCGAAACAGCAAGTATGCAGCCTAACTCATCCTTGGGATCGTCAGGTAATTCCGTCGTACCCTTGCATATACTATGGTACAAGGCCGTTCCCAACTTAAACCTAAAGGATATCCAGGAGAGACAGACGGCCGTAGATGCTGCCAACAAGAGACCCCATAGGAGCTTCCATCCACCCCCTTCAGTCGTTATACCACCGCTCTGTGACAACGTGACAAGCGCAATACCAGCCATAGCTGTAGCTATCAACAGCCAATCCTGCACGACCATAGTCCGGTAGCGACTACGAGTATCATGCCGTTTCTGATAAGCAACGAAGAGGATAAGCCATCCGCCGGTAATAACGGTTACTAAAGCAGTATCGAGAAATAGAGTGGCCCAAACAAAGAGTGCCCAAATGAAGCCGTTTAGCATTGCTGGCACACCATCACGTGTGGGAAGGCGCCGAACGATCCAAGTCCAGACGTCTCTACGTCTTATGAGGTCCGGGCAAGTCAACATTAGATAGACGAACCAGACAATGGATATTATGAGGTGGAACCAGAATTGGAATACAAACGGGCCAACGGTTGTACCTACAAGTGCCACTACGAGCGGAACCCAAGACATCAAGAATACTGAAACACCCATCCACGATGCCGCCCTTGTGTCCGGCTTCAGCCTCCTGATATCCATCATAAGGAGCCCTTCTGATTCCGTAGGGCCCGGCATCGTGGCCATACACAGAGCGTAGAATACATCTTGGGACGGGTCGATCTACGCATTAACCCTGATGTTCATGTTTCCCGACATACCCACGGCAGCATGCCACATCAACCACATCACCGCGGCCGGGCCGGGCTTTACCCGACGGGTGAAGGTCACGCCGGGCCGAGACGGGACTGTCGAAACGGCCGTTATCCCTGGTCAGAAGCTCATATCCCACACCCCGTTCGCCCCGGTAAAGCCCCCGCATGAAAAATCGGGGTTAATGGGTGCAAGAATGCACCTGGTTCGTACAACGGTGTCTAATACCCGTTATCAGCTTGGAAGCCGGTCGAATCAGGGAAGCCTCGGTCCATCGTGTGTTCTGATCGCCATCGCGAGAGTGCCCATTGAGTATTCAACTGAACCGCACGGCTAGTTCGGTTACGTCCTCGACATCTTCGAGGTTCCATAGGAGTTCGACGATCTCTCGGGCCTTGGCCGGACCGACGACCGGTACAGCCTGATCCAAGAACTTCCGTTCGCAATCGTCCCGGCTCATCGGTGCCAGTGGCGAACCGTGAAACCGGCTCCGGTGGATCGAGCGGGCGATGGTCCGACCTCGGGCCTTCACCTCCACCTCGTTCATCTCCGGGTCCTCGTGGGCGGCCACAGAGACGCGGGCGGCGATAGCGGCGCGTTCGGGCTCTCCCAGCCCGGCTGGATCAACCCACGCCTTTCCGGAGGGGATATCCAGGAGGATGCTGGCGAATGCCAGCGGGATGCTGCCCTGGGCCTCCCAGAAGGTCCGGGGGGACGGGTTGGCAAACGGTACGTAGATGTCCGGACCTCGGAACACCACCGCTTCCACCTCGTCGACCGCCAACTGCTCGCTTTCGATGATCCCGGCGAACAATTCGAGACCGCCCTGGAAGCCCCAACTGCCCACCCTGGGCTTCATCGAGAGACGGTCATGAACGGAGAGGAAACGGTTCGCGGAGTCAAGCATCACCTCGGCCCGGTACTCGTCGCCGATGGTGGCTTCGATGATGCCCGGCAGGCCCCCGCCGGCCTCAGCTGCCAGCAGGACAGACTGGAGCCCTATCTGGCAGGCATGCAGGTGGGGACTCACCCGGTAGGCGTTCTCGTTACCCAGCCCGAACGTCACCTCCATGCGGGGAGGCATCGCGGTCACCCAGGCGAGGCCGATCGCCCTCTCGACCGTCTCGAGGTCGAGTCCCAGCATCCGGGCTGCGACCACGGCGGTGTTGAAGTACAGGTGGCGGCGGGGATGTCCCCGGTAGACGCTGAAGACCCTCTCGGTAGCGGTGGCCGCGTCGAACACGCGGGTGTTGAGTTCGTAGCCGAGGGCGGTAGCGGTGATGACTTCCCGGCCGGACGCGCCGACCATCTCGCCCAAGGCCAGTGCCATCGCCGAGATCGGTGCGAACATGTGAACGCCCGGTCCCTGTTCCTCGAAGTCGGAGTCGGAAGCCATCTGGGAGTTGATGCCCGCGGCAAGGCCGGCCCCGACCCGGGCCCCGTCCCCGACGATCGTCGCCTGGGGAGGGCCACCTAGCGACCTGCCCAGCGCCGCGAACCGACGGTCGGCGATGTCGTAACTGAAGAAGGTGATGGCCAGGTTGTCGAGGGTGGCGCGCTTGATGCTCTCAACCGACTCCGGTGGAATGTCGTCGATCGTGGTGGTGGCGATCTCTTCGGCGAATGTCCGCGATACCGGCATGGGAACCTCCTTGCAGTTGGAGAGCGTGATTCGGCTGGACAGTTGGCGGAGTGAACTCCATGGATGGCTTCCCCATCACCGACCGGCGCGGAACCCGAGGGGGTGTGCGCTTCCCGGCGGCCTCCTCATGGAAGAGCGTCCTGCAGGAAGGCTCGGTACAGGGCGATCGTGCTCTCGGGTGACACCAACTCCCTGTACCGGCTGTGGATCGGGACGGCAAGGTCCTCCGTCTGCTCGATGCGGGCGGTTGGCAGGATCCGGGAAGCTGCTTCGAGGTGCACGATCCAGGGGTCGGTAGGCCGGGCACAGATGAGCATCTCGGCCTTGATGAGGGGCAGGCGCTCGGTGGTGGGATATTCCCAGAGGGCGACGAAGTTGTGGTGGTAGGTGCGCCCTCCTTTCAGGAACTCCACCAGGCTGTGATGGATGTCGGCCGCGGGAGCGAACCTGCCCACGCGTGTACCGGCGGCGGTCCGAGCGTAGAACGGCCACCACAGCAGCACGTCCCTCAGGTAGTTCCAGGCCCAGAGGAGGTGCGAACCGTCCCACGAGGGAACCATCGGCGGTTGGTAGTTGTCGATGAAGTCCTGGCTCTCGTCGGGTGTGTATATCGGGATGCCGTCCAGGATCAGGTGACGTACCAGGGAGGGCCTCTCGATCGCCAGTTGCATGCCGAGCACCGCGCCGGTGTGGTTGCCGTACACGTCGTAGTCCTCGTGGCCCTCCGCATCGCACACTTCCCCCACCAGACGGGCTAGATCCGCCATATCAGGCTTCCCGGAGAACGGCGCCGAGTCCCCGTTCCCCGGTGTGTCCAGCGCCAGCGCCGGCCGGTCGGCGCCCATCGCCCGCATGAGAGGTTCGAGCGCCGCGCCGGAACCGGGTGGCGATGCCTGCAGGAGCAGGAGGGGTCTCCCCTCGCCCGGGATGCGTCGCACGAGCATCTGCCCGGCCGAGGTGGCGACGTACCCCCGCTGGACGGTCCCCGGATCGAGCGCCGCCCGGCGCGGTGGCGGGGCGTCGGGCAGGTCGGGATCCGCTAGAAATGACTGAACCAGGTCGGCCAGGTCGGCCAGGTCGGAGGTACGCCGCATCCTGATCTCGGCGTTCTCGACCCGATCCGGGAGGCGTCCCAGATGCTCCGCGAGCGGGTCGTCCGGACCCACCGTGATCATCGTCGGCACGGACAAGCGGGCGAGGGCCTCGGTTGGCTCGTAGCGGAAGGACGCATGGTAGAGCTGCCAGTAGAGAGGCCCGGCCCTCATCATGTCCAGGACCTTGTCGTGCAGCCCGCCGGCCGTGGGCATGTCGAGCACTCGCCGCGCCTCGGGGGTCCTCCGGTACCAGGGCCAGAACAGCAACATGTCGCGGCGCATCGCCCAGGTCCGTACCAGATGGGACCCGTCCCACTGCGGTTTAAGGGATGGCGCGTAGTTGGCCACCAGGTCGGTGCGCTCGTCCTCCGTATAGGCCGCGAGAGCATTGAGGATCACGCGGTTGACCCGTCTCGCATGCCGGTGGGCGAAGTCCAGAGCCAGGGTGGCGCCTGTATGCGATCCGTAGAGATCGACCCGGTCCAGCCCCATCCAATCGAGCGTCTTGGCCAGGGCGTCCGAGTAGTCGGCGCACGACGGAGCTGCGAGCCCGAGGCCCGCCGACTCGCCTGCTCCCGGGGTGTCGAGCGCGATCACGGTCCTGCCGGTTGCGAGCTCCCGGATCAGGGGTTCGAGAGCGAACGAACTGCCCGGAGCCGGATGGAGCAGTACCAGCGGGGGACCGCTTCCCGCTCGCCGGTAGTGGACCTCCCGGTCGCCGACGTACCCGAAGTACTTGAGTATCCTCACGGCACTCTGCTCCTTCGCTTCTACCTACCGGATCGACCGCCGTCCCTATCGAGTGAAAGGCCCTCGGCGACCCTTGCGAGCAGTGCCCAGGCGCCTTCCACGTCGAGAACGCGTGCGCCCACCGACTCGCAGGCTAGCGTTTTGTCGAGCACCCAGTCCCATTTGTCAATCTCCGGGTTCTCGATGGCCGCCGCCAGGTCGGCAGGTGCCGGGCGCGGCCCGTCGAGCAAATCACGGATCGTGGCTTCGAGGTCGCGGATGCATGTCCTGGCTATCTGGATGGCGGGTCCTTCGGCGGTCGCCGAGACGCCTTGGACCGATAGCGCCAGCGCCGCGGTGTGCAGGCTGCGGTCGCCCTTCCAAGGAAACAGCAGAACCTCTGAATCGCCTGCCAGAACCGAGGCGCCGTCCAGGCCGAATCGGTGGAACGCGGCCCGGCCCTCCGAGAGGAGGCGCTGCGCGTTCGGATCGAGCCACGCAGGTATGTCGGAGGACCGGTAGACGGCAACCATCTCGGCCCGAACCCGATCCGAGACGGCAGGGCTTTCACCACCGGAGAAATGAGGGACGCCCCCGGCGGCCCTCATGACTTGCACGACACGGGCCGGCTTGTCGACACCGGCCACTTTCCAGCGCTTCCCGGCGAAGATCAGCAGGGTGCCTTCCCGGAGGGGCTGGTAGATCGGGATGGTGCCGAGTGTCCTGCCGCCGCTCAGGACCCTCCACTCGTCGGCCGTGTGGAAGGCGGTGTAGAAGCGGTAGTTGTTGATCTGACGTTCACCGGCCACGCCGGGCAGCAGCAGGCCGTCCGCCGCTTGTATCAGGAGGTCGTGAGTTCCCATCGCCCGGAGAAGTCGAGCGAAACGAGTGCGGTCGACGAGGTGGAAGGGACCGGCTCCGCATAGGGCGCGGTAGAGGTCGGCGGCGGTGGCACCCCCGTGCTGGGCGATCACCGACATGATCTGCTGGATCAGCGTCGAGTAGTTGAATCCGGGATCGGCCGGGGATTCGAGCCAGTTCCCGAGCATCAGGCGCACCATGGCGGTTGCCTGCACGATGTCGCAGCGCAGCCTGTCGACAGGGTGGGTGTCTTGGTCGACAGACCTCTCGGTGATGTAGAGGCGCAGCACCGCCGGGTCGTCCCGGCGTCCCGACCGGCCCAGTCGCTGCCAGAGCGAGGCGACCGATGGGGGCGGTCCGATCTGGGCCACGCTCTTTACCGTACCGATGTCGATGCCCAATTCGAGCGTGGAAGTGCTCACCGCGGTTGCGGGTCGGGTCCGGTCCTTTATCCGCGTCTCGACCGTCTGGCGAATACCCTTGGACAGGTTGCCGTGGTGCGGCCAGAACTCGTTGGGTACCCGCGCGCGGGCGCATCGACGGGCGAGCAGGTCGGCATAGGTCTCCACGGCATTGCGGGTATTGGCGAACACCAGGTTGTCGTGGCCGCGTAGGTGCCTGAAAAGGTGCTCCGCGATCGCTCTCTGGGATTCCTCGTCTTTGGCCTCCCCTTCCACACCGGTCGATTCCTGTCCGACTTCGGCGCCGCTCCGATACTTCGGTGGCGGGGCTTCGTAGCCGCGCATCTGGAGCAGCAACCTCCGTCCGTCCAACTTCGATTCGACGATCAAGACATGCTCCGGGTCGGTCGGACGGAGGAAGGCGGCGGCCTGCCTCATGTCACCGAGGGTCGCCGACAGTCCGATGCGGGACGGCTGTAGGCGAGTGGCCAGATCGACACGGTTCATCAGGGATTGCAGCTGGACACCGCGCTGGGCGCCCAGGAAGGAGTGGAGTTCGTCGATCACCAGGTAACGCAAACCGGCGAACAGGCGCGGAACGATGGGACCCCGGTTGACGAAGGTGGCCTCCAACGACTCCGGAGTGATAAGCAGCACACCGGACGGGTCGGCAACCAGCTTCCGCTTGGCTGTGGCCGGTACGTCGCCATGCCAGCGATGGACGGGCACATCCAACCGTTCGCAAAGCTGCTCGAGGCGTTGATGCTGATCGTTTATCAATGCCTTCAGGGGCGATAGGTACAGCACCTGCACCCCGGCGGACGGTTCGGACTCCCGTTCGTTCCAAGGGTCGTAGGCGTTCCAAAGATCCCGTTCTCCATCTGTCTTCGGGTGGATGGCGGTCGCCACCTTCGACAGGATCGGGAGAAAGGCGGCTTCGGTCTTCCCCGCGGCCGTAGCCGCGGCGACGATCACGTCGCGGTCGCCGTCGAGGATCGGGCCGATGGCACGCTCCTGGGCGTCATGCAGCGAGGTCCATCCCTGGTCGTATATCCAGCGCTGCATCCGAGGATGCAAGCGGTTGAAGGCCGCGGACGGGGAAGTATCAGAGACGGAAGTGGATGAGGTTGTCATCATCGGACGCCGCAGTCTGGGTGGCCGGAGGGGCAACGTCGCCGGCCGGGAGCGGTGCGAGGTCCGGGTTCGTCTCCTGCTCGATATCGATACGATCGATCAGGTCGGACCAGTTCACGCCGGGATTCTGGTCGAGCACCGCGAGGAGGTTCACAAACTCCTTGATGGTGGTGCGCGGCGTGCGGAAGTAGGCGTCACCCACCCGGGACGCACAGTGTTCCATGAAAGCGGTCAATGCCTCGTCGGGTACGAGGTATGCGTCCGGATCGCCGCTCGCGTACACGTGCCGGAGCTTGGTGAGCAGGACGTACATGTCCTCGGGGGACAGATTGGCGAGGCGCAACACCGGCCCCGAGAAGTCCACCAGCCCCTTGCGGGCAAAGGCGTTCTCGGCCAGGCGCGACTGCAGAGCCGGGTACGAGTAGAGGCCACGCCGGGTGTCGAACAGCATGTCAGGAGTGCCACTGAACACGAAACCGAGCCCCGCGGCGGAGCCCTGCAGGCAGTCGTTCAGTATGCGCAGAACCTGTTCGTAGTTGGAGTTCCGGGCCCGTGTGTGGGACATCTTGTAGAGATTCACCATCTCGTCCAGGCAGACCAGAAGGCCGGAGAACCCGGCGAGGCGGACGAAACGGGCGAATAGCTTGAGATGGTCGTAGAAGGTTCGGTCGTCGATGATGGTGCGGACCCCGAGCGCCTTCCGCGAATCGGTGCGGGTCGAGAACTCGGCGCGCAACCACCGCACCACATCGGAGCGCAACCGGTCGTGGCCGGTGTCGTGAGCACGCCAGTAGGCGGCGACAACTTCGGCGAAGTCGTACCCGCCGACGAGCTCCCGGAGATCACTGAGCCGCTCACGGATCACGGTCTCCGCGTCGATCCCTCGGGATCGGGCCGCGCTCAGGCTTGTCGTGATGAATCGTTCCACCACCGGCAGCATCGCACCGCCTTCGGGCTTCGCCCGCGTGGACAGGTTTCGCATCAGCTCGGCGTAGAGACCGCGTGCATGGCCACCGGTCGAGTAGAGCCGGCGTTCGGGTGACAGGTCGGCGTGGACGGTAACGAGCTTGCGCTCCAGCGCGATCGAACGGACCAGGTTGAGGAAGAAGGACTTGCCCGCCCCGTACTCGCCGATCACGAGACGGAACGCCGAACCACCGTCGACGATCCGGTCGATGTCACCGACGAGAGCCGTCACTTCGTCGACGCGCCCGACCTGGATGTGCTGCTGGCCGACCCGTGGTACGACCCCGGCCCGTAACGACTGGATGACCGCGTCGCGGTCCCGTGGACGGATCCGGCCGGTAGCGTGTGTAACAGAAATCATGTCAGCTCCTCCACAGCGTAGGTATTGAGTACGACAGGGTCATCTCCTTCGACAACCGGTTCCCCACAGGCCTCCATGGCGGTTTCGTTGATCACGTCGAGGGCGCTGTCCAGAAACGGCAAGCCCACCGACTCGGCGAGGCGCTCGGCGCTGGAGCGATCCCACTCCGACCGAGCGACAAGCTTGCGCATCAAGGCGGAATGGGCCTCGTCGAGTTCTCCGATCACCGACCCGTTCTCCAGACCGGTCGGCGACGGTTCCGGGGTGGGGATCGGGGCATCGTCGACGAAGATATCGGTCAGCAGCGCCGACACGCGGTCCGTCTCTGCGAGGCGGGCCCGAACCTTTTGAGGGTCCAGGGTTACCGGCGGTCGCCTGGCTGCAACCTGCCCGGTGTTGGGAACTGACCAGCGGGCGGTGGGTTGTGCATCCCTGACGGTTACGGGGCCATGGTCATCGATGTGGAGACCATGCACCCTCCGGTAGAGGTCGCTGGTGTCTAGGCCAAGATACCCGAAGACCTTTTCCAGAGCGGTCAGCTCTTGGCGGCTCACCAGCCCGTCGGCAGCAGCCAGGGGAATCAGAAAGCTGCCGATCGCAGCCCGATCCACCCTTGGGATTCGCTCCGCCTTGTGTTTCATACCACGCATCCCGGGCCTCGAGGCGTCCAGGAACTCGACGTACGCAGCCAGCCGGCGTCGCTCGGCGTTATCCAGGCCGGCGATCCCCTCCAGCCGCTCCACGATGAGCTTGTACTGCTCGGGGCCGACACCGCCGTCCGCCCCGGCAACTATCGCAGCGACATGGACGATCGGCAGTGCGGTGCCATAGGCATCCGACGGCGACTCTGCGGTCCCGCCCGGAAGCCGGAATAAGACTACCCGGGTACCCGGGTTGGGAATGGTGCCGCCGAACCGCACGTCGGGTTCGATTCCAACGCCGATTCTGGCGAGCATGGACGCCAACCAACCTGCCTCCTGCTTCGTCAGCTTGGCCACGTGTCCTGGTGACCACCTCTCCACCAACTCGTCCAAGGGAACCACCGCGGTGGTTCCGCCCTCGAGAACCTCCGACGCCCAACCGCGTAGATCGTCAAGAATCTGGCCTCCGTGAGAAGCGAGCAGACACTCGGGGAGCAGCGAGAGCGCCGCCGCGGTCTCTCCCCTGCCGGGGTTCTTCCCGATGAACTTGCTGTAGGCATCGAGTTCGGCGTTGCACTGCTTTGCTATGTTCCTTAGCTTCTGCAGCGGATTGTGGACCCACCTGTCGGTCCACACGATGTCGGGTATGTTCCCCGCTGTGGCATGCACCGTCCCACCGTACGTGCCTTGAGTAAGGCCCGGCGCCAGGTCGAGACCTCTTGGCTGCTCGTATCGAGCGAAAGTTATCGTATGATCGAAGCCGTGTGAGGCTGTCCGGTACGAGACATCGATCTTGCCGGCCGGGCGACGGACCTTCATCCCGTCGGGAAACCTGGCTCTATGTCGGATGAGGAACAGTTCATCGAATTCGTCCGGACACCGCCTCGCAGGTGTCGCCGGCTTGACGCCAGGATGATGATGCAGGTAGCTGAGTCCCCACTCAGCCGGTACCTTCGAGCTCTCGGCCAAGTACTTTCCGATGCCGATGCGCACCGCGAGCGGGGTTTCCAGTATCTTCCGCTCCGGATCCCGCGGGATAGGTTCGATGTCCGTGTGTAGGCATAGCAATCCTTCGATAAAGGTCATGAACTCGGTTGCGCTTCGAGAGAAGATACGGTTGTGCCCGTAGATGTCCAGGAGACGGCGAACCTCGACGATGATCGCTAGCACGTCGGGATGGTCGACGTCGGCGCCGATGTCTGCGAGCAGGCGACGTTCGAGCCCATAGAAGAAGAGGAGCACGTACCCGATATGGGCGATCTTGTCGCGGCGCCCGCCCGCCAACCATCCGAGGTACGCGGCCCGAACGCGGGGGTGGGCCCGGTCGTACGACGGCCAGTCCTCGATCAGCGCGCCGTCCCAATCTGCATGTCTCCAGTCAACCGGGAGCCCAGGGTCGATTAGGGATGGTTCGGTCCAGTATCCGCTCACCGAAAGGACTTCGCTGCCGACGTAGACCATCCCACCCTCGATGGACCGTCCCTGCACGACGATCCTCCTTCCAGCGGGAACCCAGGTCGCACGGCCCGGCTCGGATCGCACCGGTTCCGATTCGGATAGTTCGGATGGTGTCGACTCCGGGACTCCAAGACAAGTGGGATGGCAATCACACGGGTGAGGTACCGGGCCTCCGTTCTGCCGTGTTCGGTTCCTGTTCCGCTTGGATCGCTGCTTCTGTTTTGCCCGCCGCCTATGTCTGGCCCGTTGATGTTGTTGTCTGGACCGCTTCCTCTGCTTGGAACGCTTCTTGCTCTTGGTCCGGCTCACAACTCCACCTTCAGGTAGCTCCTGCCGGGGCCACAGGAGGCGTGCTCTCCGGATCTAGCAGCTACGGCAACACGCTCATTGTGGTACGGGGGACGCCGGATACGTAGGTGTTCGCAGCGGGCCTTGCCCGGCAGATGCGCCGCGGCGTGGCAGTCTCGTGGACGCTTGCGGTCGGGTACACGGGTCATGGATGGTAAGCCAGTTGCGCCAAGGCATAGGCATTGAGAACCACGGGGTCGTTCCCCTCGACGACCGCTTCCCCCCAGGAGTCGAGGGCGGTCTCGTTAATGATGTCGAGCGCGCCGTCGAGGAACGGCAACCCGAATGAGCGGGCCAGTTCCTCGGCCGAGCCCCGATCCCACTCGGCTCGGGTGGTGAGCACCTCCAGCAGCTGCGAATGCGGCCTGTCCAGGCCTTCGATGATCGATCCCGGTTCCGGACCGTGTGAGTTCGACTCCGCCTCTGGTGGTAGATCGTCGTCCACGAAGATGTCGGTCAGCAGGCTCGCGACGCGGTTCGTCTCGGCGAGGCGGGCCTGGACTTTTTGGGGGTCCAGGGATACAGAACGGCGCCGCCCGGCGACCGAGCCGGCCTTGGGAAGTTCCCAGCGAGTGTCGGGCGCTCCCTCTCGACCGGTGACCGGGCCGGTATCCCCCAAGTCGAGCGTATGGGCGCGGCTGTACAGGTGGGCTTCGTCGAGGCCCATGTGTTCGAACAACTTCTCCAGCATCGTGATCTCCTCGGGATTGACGGTCCCGTCAACTGCCGCCAGCTCGATCAGAAGACCCCCTACTCTCGGCAGATCGCCGGGCTCCATCGCCTTTACCCTTTTCTTGACTCCGTACACACGAGGTTTCCGGACACCGAGCAACGCCAGGTGTGCTCGCAACCTGAGCCGATCGGTGGCGTCCAGTCCGGGGATCCCCTCCAGACGTTCGGCGAGAAACCGCTGCTCGGAGGGGTTGATCGTCCCGTCCGCGGCGGCCACCAGCGCACCCAGATAGACCAGTGACAGAGCGGCGCCGTACAGTGGAGTAGCTTTCGCGGGCGCACCCTCGGGAAGCGGGAACAGCACCGCTTGCGTACGGCGACCCGGCATGGGCGAACCGAAACGGACATCGGGTTCTATGCCCACTCCGATCTTGGCGAGTGTGGAAGCCAGGGCGAGGCCCTCGGTCTTGGTGAGTTTCTGGGTGCGGCCCGGCCACCAACGTTCCACCAGTTCATCGAGGAGGATCACTGACTTCCGGCCCCCGGCGAGTACCTCCGACGTCCAGGCGCGGAGATCATCGTGGACCGGACCGCCGCTCTCGGCGATGAGCACGTCGGGTAGCAGCCCGTGCGTGACCGGCGTCCCCACCCTGTCGGGGTAGCGTCCCACATAGCGGCTGTAGGAGTCCAGGTCATCGTCGCATTGTTCGGCCAACTCGTTCAGTTCGGTGATCAGCGCCGGCTCGAGCGCTACGTCAGGAATACCCTTGAGAGTGATGAACACTCCTCCGTCGAATCCGGGGGACGTCGCCCGGTAGGAGAGCCTGATCTTCCTGGCCGGCTTCGGTATCTGAAGACCATCTCCGAATCGCGCTCTGTATCGAAACCCGAACAGCTCGTCGAATTCGGCGGCAACGCGCTTGGACGGTGTTCGCAGCCGTCGCTCGGGATGGTGACGGAGGTAATGGAGAGCCCAACCGGCCGGGATGGGGGACCCCTTCGAGATACACTTGCCGATGCCGATCCGGATCGCTGCCGGAACGCCGAGCTTCACGCGACCGTCAACCCATGGGGAGGGCTGTACGTCGGTGTCGACCGACCGCACCCCCTCGATGAAGTCCAGCAGCTGACTGGCGCTCCGGGCGAATGAACGCTCCTTGTGATGGATGCCGAGGAGCCGTTCGATCTCGGCCAGGATCGTGGTGACCTCCGGAAGGTGGAGATCGGCGCCGAGGTCGGCGAACAGGCGCCGTTCGAGACCGTAGAAGAACAGCCACACGTAACCGATGGGAACCGACTTGTCACGGCGACCCCGGGCCAGCCACTTGAGATAGGCGGCGCGGGCGCGCGGGTTGGCCATTCTGTACGACGGGTTCTTGTTCACGGAAGCCCCGGTACGGTCCGGGGTTTTCCAGTGAACCGCAAGGTGAGGAACGATGAGGCTCGGCTCGGGTCCGCGTCCGTTCGCAGCCAGAGCGCCGTTACCGATGTAGACCATCCCGCCCTCGATCGAGCGGCCGGCCACGTCGATCCGTCCACCGGGAGGGACCCAGGTGGCCGGGCCTAGCCTGGATCGTCTCTCCGACCACCGGAGGTGGCCGCTGTCCCACCAGTAAGGCGTCGGACGGCCGGGCTCCGTGTTCCGTCCGGGACGGTTGGTCCTATGCCTGGGCCGGTTCACAATTCCCCTTTCAGGTGCCGTCTTCGGCCGGAGGGGAAGTGTCCGATCGGCATGCTGCCGCGAACGACCATTATGATAACGACATCCCACGACTCCGAAGAGTTTCAGGCCCCGCGAGGGTGCATCGCGAGGGTGCATACTGTACGGATGCGTCGCAAAGGAGCGTGGATAGGTGCTCACTTGGGGTATCACCGAGGAGGCCAACTGCTGGGTCCGAGCGGATGAACAGGGGACATTCCAAGTGGAAACCGGAACTGTCTTTGCCGGGGACGGTCGCGGTTCTCCTATCCGCGCACCCTCTCAGATGACTGCACGCAGAGGATCACGTCGCCGAGGCGCTCGCCGACGCCCGATGAGCTTCCCGTGACCGGCATTACCAAGGAAATCGCTCTGTGGATCGAGACGATCCGTCCGGAGGCCATCGAGGACGGCACGCGTGGGGTTGTCTCCGGCTTGATCGACAGTGTCCTGACTACGACCGGCAAGCAGTGGGGTAACACCCGCCCGGATCCTGCTCCTTCCGGCGCCGACCCGTGCGGTTATGCCTACGCGTTGGCCTCCGGCCTGCGCGCAGATCCGCTGCCGGACCAGCATGCCCCCCTCATGGACCTCGCCGCGCCGGTAGTTGGAGCATCCCTCGCCACCGCGGCCCATCACCGCTGTTCGGGTGCATCGCTGGGCGCCTCCATTGTGGCCGGATGCGAGCTGGGTCTGATGCTGGCCGAGTTGGCGGGCGCGGGGGCTCCCCTCCTGTTCGCCCCGTTGGCGGCGCCCGCTGCTGCTGCGGCCGCCGCCAGAGTCCTCGATCTCCGTTCCGACCAACTCGTCTCGGCTGTCGGAATCGGCGTGAGCAGTACGGTTGGCGCCGCCGTCACTACCGATGTTGCTTGGCAAGCGGGGAAGTCGGCTTCCAATGGGGTGCTGGCCGCCTTGCTGGCCAGCGAAGGCTTCACCGGCCCCCCGGATGCCATCGAGCATCCCCGCGGTCTTCTGGGAGCGGTCTTCAACGTCGGTTCCGCGGAAGGGAAGGCCACGTTCGGGAATCGGATAGCTGCCATGGGTCCGCTGGTTGCTTCGGCGCGACCGGACCCGGACATAGGAGCCGAGGTGGCCGGACTGTGGGAGTTGGAGAGGGCCGATGCGTTGATTACCGCCGCGGTTCCGGACTGGAGACGACCGTGAGCGCGGCCGCGGTTCTACCCGAGTTGGCGGACTTCGCTCTCGAACCCCTCGATCAGCCCGAGGATGTCCTCCACGCCGGTCGGCGCTCCCTGCTCAACGCCGTGGCGCTGGCGGTCGGAGCGGCCCGGCATCCTGCAGTCGAGGCTGCTTGTCGCGTGGTCTCGCGCCTCACGCGGAAGGCGGAGGCGTCGATTCCGGGCCGGCCTGATCGGGTGGAAGCAGAGTGGGCGGTCTTCGTGGGCGGAATAGCGGTACACGCCGAGGACTACGACGACACCCACCTGGCCACGGTCGTCCATCCCGGCGCGCCGGTAGTTCCTGCTGCACTCGCAGTATCCGAACTGTGCGGGAGCAGTGGGCGCGAGATGCTCGAGGCGGTGGTGATGGGGGTGGAGGTTGCGTGCCGGATGGGCCTCGGACTCGGGCCGGGTCACTTCGACCGCGGGTGGCACCTCACCGGCTCCACCGGCCGCTACGGCGCGGCTGCGGCCGCGGCTCGCCTGGCCGGGCTGGACGCGGCTGCGCTTGCCTCGGTCTGGGCCCGCTGCGCAGCCGAGACGGCCGGGGTGCAGGCGGCGTTCGGCACCATGACCAAGCCGTACCATCCCGGCAAGGCCGCCTACGACGGGATCCTGGCCGTGCGGGATGCCCTGGACGCTCATCGGCCTCGTCCGATGAGCGCGGAGCAGGAGACAACTATGTTCCGCGCACTGGGTCCCGACCCGGATCCATCCAAGGTCATTGCCGGCCTCGGCGAGACGTGGGAGATTGCGCGGAACACGTTCAAGCCCTATGCCTGCGGGATCGTGAGCCATCCGGTCATAGATGCGGCGGTCGAAGCCCGGACCCGCGGTGTGGACGGGATCACTCGTGTCACGGTTACCGTCAACCCCATCGTGCTCGACGTGATGGGCGTCCAGGAACCCGCCAACGGCCTGGAGTCGAAGTTCAGCGTGTACCACTGTGCAGCCATCGGTCTCCTCGACGGGATGGGAGGTCCTCCGCAATTCTCCGACGACCGGGTGAACTCTCCCGACACCGGCGCGCTCCGCCGTAAGGTCGATGTGGTCACCGACCAGAACATGGAGCGAGACGAGGCCCGCCTAGCGGTCGATCTGTCGGACGGGCGGCGGATCGACGTGACGATTGACCACGCAAGAGGGAGCGTCGAACGGCCGATGACCGACGAAGATCTCGCGTTCAAGGCTCGCGCCGTTATGCAGCCCGTCATCGGTGATGCCGCCGATGACCTCATCGACATGGTGTATTCCGTCGAAGCCTACGGAGCGCGGGACATCACGCAGGTGGCTTCTGGAAGAGCTACGCGGTGAACGGAAACATCCAGGTCAGATCGGACCTCGCCGACAAGTGCTCACCCCCGGTTGCAGCCTTGGTGATAGTCGACATGGTGAACGACTTCGTACATCCTCAGGGTCTCACCGCCACGCGCAGCGGCCGCTCGGTTGACGCCGGTCGAGCTGCAATCGGGCCTATCGGCGAACTGGCGAGCGCGGCGCGATCGGCGGGTGTGCCGGTGGTGCATGTGCAGCACTCGACCCTGCCCGGGAACGCCAGCCACTCAGGGTCGTGGGTGGACGCTCGTGGACGGGCCACCTACAGCTCGCTCGACATCTGTCTCGACGGTACGTGGGGCCAGCAGGTGGTGGACGAACTGGCGCCCGAAGCGGGGGATCTGGTGGTCAAGAAGCATCGCTACAGCGGGTTCGCTCGCACCGAACTCGACGAATTGCTCAGGGAGCGGGGGACGGAGACCATAGTCGTTTGCGGGGTATCGACCAACGTATGCGTCGAGTCGACCGCCCGGCAGGGCTTCGACCTCGACTACTACGTGGTGATGCCAGAGGACGCCTGCGCCTCGTGGAACTCCCACTTGCATGGGGCGGCGCTGGAGACGGCCCGCCATCGCTATGCAGTGGTCTGCTCGGCGCCGGACGTGATCTCGATATGGCAGGATTGGAGGCCATGAGCAGATCAAGGATCCCCTTCGCCCAGTCCTGGAACCGGGGTCCGGTGGGACCTCCCGGCGGGAAGCCGGTCATCGTTCACCTGGTCGTCAACCTGGAGTTGTGGCGTTTCGACGCCGCCCTGCCCAGGTCCTTGCTGCCCGCTCCCCATGGCGAGCCACGGATACCCGACGTGCCGAACTACTCGTGGGTCGAGTACGGTCTCCGCAGCGGTTTGCCGCGCATTATGAACCTGTTCGATACCTTCGGGGTGCCGGCGTCAGCCTCAGTCAACTCCATGCTATTCGAGACTGAACCCGCCATCGGAGAACGGGTGGTAGCAGCCGGATGGGAGCTGGTCGGCCATGGAACCGAGCAGCGCTCCCTCGCCGCCGAGAGCGAGCACGACACTATTCGTACCACGCTCGACATGCTCGAAAGCTTCTCCGGAACGCGCCCGCGAGGGTGGCTCAGTCCGGGGCTCCAAGAGACGTTCGACAGTCCCGACCACCTGGTCGAGGCAGGTGTCGACTACGTCCTCGACTGGGCGGTAGACGACCTGCCTGTCTGGATGGATACCCGCCACGGGTCGCTGCTGGCCGTTCCCTACAACCTCGAGATCAACGACAGCCTCCTGTTCGGCGTCGAGAAACATCCCTCCAGGGAGTTCGTGGTCCGCCTCTCCGACACCCTCGATGTCTACGAGCAGGAGACACGGGCGGTTCCAAGGATCCTCAGCCTCGGACTGCATCCCCATATCATCGGGATCCCCCACCGTTTCAAGTACCTCGAGGAGGCTCTGAACATCCTGTCCGAACGATCCGATACCGTGTTCATGACCGGCTCCGCCATCAACGACTGGTACCGGTCCGCCGTGCCACCACCCTCGTAGCGAAAGGAAGGTGCCCATGAGCGTCGTGAAGATCAACGCCATAACGGTGCCCGAAGGGATGGGGCCTGAAATCGAGAAGCGTTTCGCGGGAAATGCCCGCCAGGTCGAGACGGTGGAAGGCTTCGAGGGATTCGAACTCCTTCGGCCCGCGGACGGCGGTGATCGCTACTTCGTGTACACGAGATGGCGCTCTGAGGAGGACTTCCGGCGCTGGATGAGTAGCGAGCGGTTCGCCAGAGGGCACGCACAGTCGGACCGTTCCTCCGGCCGACCTCCAGTAGCGACGGCGTCCGAACTCCTATCCTTCGAAGTAGTCGAGTTGGTACGACCATAGGATTCGCGGTTCCGTAGCGACTGAGCGCAGCGTGAACGTGCCTAGCGCTGACTCTTCATGTTTCCAGACTTACCGGGAGGGCCAGGTTCCTACGGCTTGGCGATTCCCAGCAGGGCTAGCAGGGCCACCAGGGACCAGATGGTGAACACGAAGGGGTAGCTGCGGCGCATGGCCGAGCGGAGGGTGTCGTTGACTTCCGGACTCGGTCCGTCGGACACGAGTTGGGCGAAAGCCGGCCCGAAGGGTTTGAGGGTGAGGCGGATCCCGGCGCCCGAAGCGACGATGATGCCGAAGAGGCCGATCTTCAGGGCGAGCCAGTTCTCGCTGAACGGTGCGTCCGTGATCAAGGACACGAGACCCGTGGCGATCAGGACCAACACGAGGATCGCCCTGAACCACACGTCGAAACGCTCCGCGGTCCGGCCCGGCACGGTTCCGGTCTTGAAACGGATGTACCAGGTCAGACCCAGCCAGGCCAGTCCCAGTACCCACACCAGCCCGAGCCAGACGCCGGTGATCGGGGAGATCCCGGTCGCGGCAGCGAGCGAGAAACCGATCGGCAGCATCATCACATGGGAGGTGCGGGGCGCCATGTCGATGGTGAACAGGATCTTGGCGGCGATAGCCCGGCCCGGAACGGGGAGCTTGTCGTTTATCAGCGAGCGGGCCGAGATGAACACGCCGATGTCGGCGCCGAGCCAGTAGACGAACAGCAGCACGTGAACCCACAGCAGTACTTCGTATCCGGTCATGGCCTCGTCGGCGCTTTCAGTCGTGTCAGCTCGATGGCATCGTAATGGCAGAAGAAGCTGCAGTACCCGCATGCGTCGCATTCGGCCGTGAAACGGGCGTCCCAGCGGCCCTCCTGCACGTCGTCCGGCTGGATGTCGATGAAGGCGACGACCGGGTTGAACTCCTGGAACTTCACCCACGAGCAGGCGATCTGGCAGAGCTGGCACCCGGTGCAGTTGTCCGAGATGGTCAGCATGTGCTTGCCGCCCATGGTCACCTCGGCTGATTTGGGTCCCTCGTGGGCCTTTACAGGCACGCCAACTCCGGTTCTCGGTCGGTCACCCCGGAGTCCGGCACGGCCTGATCATTCAGGTAGGACAGGAGATCGTCGACCACCCACCCAAGGCCGAGCCGGGTGAGGATCCCGGTGGTCGGAGTACCGCTGTCGGGGTCCCAGCCATGTGACCGGTAATAGCGGGACAGCATCCCCTCGTAGGTCTCGCGAGGGAAGGACGGGTACTCGACGGGCGAGCGTCCGGGTCTCATGAACTCCACGGTCTCGTCGAAGAAGCGGGTGGGTGGGTAGTCGTCGGCCTTGGTCTGGCCCTGCATGGTGACCCACACCTTCTCCAGGTTCCAGACCCGGCGCCCCGCCTCGATGAGGTGCTCGCTGGTAACGCCGAGGCCGGTGGACTCGTTGTAGAACTCGGTCATGCGGTCGATCGGCAACGCGTTGAGAACCACCGCCCGGTCGCAGAACCCTAGAGCGTAGGCAACCGTGTTGTAGGCCTGGATGTAGCGCATCGCGGCCGGCACGATCTCCTCATCCGACTCCCCGAGTTGGTGGACCTCGTCGATGGGGATACCCAGGTGGGGTGCCTTTTCGAGCACCGTCTCCACGTTGCCCTTCTTCTGATCGGGGCGCCCGCCCATCGACGGGTAACGGTGGCGGTCGCCGTGCCCCCGGTAGTTGACCGACCAGGCGAACAGTGGGGTAGACACACCCAGCCTCATGTCCCCGCCGGCGTGGGCGTTGAGGGCCCTGCCCATGCCTTTGAACGACACCCGGTAGGGCTCGGCGGCGTCGCCGAGGCTGCGGACCATGGGCGCCACCCCTTCGGCCATCCAGTCCCCCACCCCGTCCCGGTGGGCGATCTTCTCCATCAGGTGCATCGCCAGCTCGTGATCACCCCAGCCGAGATCGAGGTGGTCGGCCTGTTCCCTGTCGATGACCCCGTTGAGGCCCATCTCGATGAGCATGGAGATGACCCCGGCGGTGACTTCGGAGTCCATGCCGAGGCGCTGCACCCACTCGCCGCACTTCATGGTGTCCTCGATGTTCTGGAGGCCTAGGCCAAGCCCGAACGGTCCGTTCATCGTGGAGAAGGTGCATCCGATGGTCAGTTCGAGACCTTCGTACCGGTAGCCGGGCCGGATCCTGAGCGCGTGCTTGCATCCGATCGGGCAGCCGGGACAGGCGACGGGATGGTGTTCGATCTTGCGGTCCATGGTCTCCTGGACCCATAGATCCGAGTCGGGGTTCAAAGCAGGCTTCGGGAAGTCCCAGTAGATCTTCCAGGTACCGCCTTCCCGCCACGTTTCGATGGATTTCGTATCACCCACCAAGTCCTTGGTTGTCCTGCGGGACAGGCCCAGGAGCTTCACGGGCTGGGCGGCGGGGATCCCGCCGGTGCCGTAGGCGGCGATGGCCTTGAGGTTCTTTGAGCCCATCACGGCGCCCAAGCCGGTTCGGCCCCAGGCCACGTGGCGGTTGCCGATGATGCAGGCGCAGCGGACCAGGTTCTCGCCGGCGGGTCCGATGGCAGCCACGTCGAAGTGCGGTCCGAGGTCGGACCACAGGGCCTCGGAGGTCTCGAACGTGTCCAAGCCCCACAGGTGGCGGGCGTCCTCGATCCGGACCCTGCCGTCGGTAACCGCCAGGTAGACAGGTTTCTCTGCTCGTCCCAGCACGACGAGCAGATCGACCCCGGCCTGGCGGAGCTGGATCATTGATCCGCCGTTGGACATTCCCAGGTAGCAGCCGTCGGTGGGGGACTTGGCCATGAAGGTCGATCGGGACGCCGACGGTATGGAGGTTCCGGTGAGGGACCCGGGCGCCAGGATGAGGGCGTTGGCCGGCGAGAGGGCGTCGACGCCCGGCTTGACGAACCGGTACAGCAGGTAGGAGCCGATGCCCTGGCCGCCGATGTAGTCGAGGGCCAACCGGGGTGTCACCGGTTCGTACGTGACCGACCCTGCGGTCAGGTCGACAATGGCGATGTCCTGCAGGCCGTTCACGAAGCACCGACCAGCGCGCCGTCCCTGAACCCCGAAGGCACCCAGTCCAGCCCGAGCCCGGCGAGGGTCTCGTCGGTGGGGAGACCGGTGCGGGTGTCCCAGCCGTGGGACTCGTAGTAGCGGTCCAGCATCCGTTCGTAGGCTTCCCGGGGGAACGGGGGATAGCGCTTGAGGGGTCCTCCTGGTTTCTTGTACTCCACGGCCTCCTCGAAGAACCGGGACGGCGGGTAGTCGTCGGCCTTGGACTGTCCCTGCGAGGTCACCCACACCTTCTCCAGGTTCCAGATCCGCCGACCGGCGGTCAGCAGGTGCCGGGGGGTGACGCCCAGCCCGGTGGCCTCGTTGTAGAGGTCGGCCATCCGTTGGATGGGAATGGCGTTGAGGATCACCGGCCGGTCGCAGAAACCGAGCGCGTACGCCACCGTGTTGTAGTCCTGGATGTACTTCATGACCCGGGGCACGATCTCCTCGTAGGTGTCGCCGATGCCCACCAGTTCCTCGGGCGGGATCCCGAAGTGGTCCGCCCGGTCGAGGAGGAACTCGATGTTCGCCTTTTTCTGGTCGGGAGTCCCCCCGGAGAAGGGGTAGCGATGCCTGTCGCCGTGCCCGCGGTAGTTGATCGACCATGCGAAGCAGGAGGTGGCCAGGGATTTGCGCACGTCGCCGCCCCCGTGGGCGGTCAGCGCGCGGCCCATGCCCTTGAACGACACCCGGTAAGGTTCGGCCGCCTCCCCAAGGCTCCTGACCATGGGTGCCACACCTTCCGCCAGCCAGTCACCCACCCCTTCCCGGTAGGCGATCTTCTGCATCAGGGTGAAAGCCAACTCGGGGTTGCCCCATCCCAGTTCGAGGCCATCGGTGTACTCGTCGCCGACCACGCCGTTCTCGTGCATCTCGATGAGCATGGAGATCACACCGGCGGTGACTTCGGAGTCCATGCCGAGGCGCTGCACCCACTCCCCGCACTTCATCATGTCCTCCATGTCCTGGAGGCCAAGCCCCAGGCCGAACGGTCCGTTCATGGTGGCGTAGGTGCAGCCGACCACCAATTCGAGGCCTTCGTACTTGTACCCGGGAGCGATCTTGAGGGCGTGCTTGCAGCCGACCGGGCACCCGGGACACGCCTCCGGGCGGTGGAGGAGTTTGGCGTCGTACCGGTCGAGGTCCCACAGGTCCGATCCCGGATTCCGGGCCGGCTTCTCCGTGTCCCACAGCCATTTCCACGTACCACCGTCGCGCCACAACCGGATCGACTCGTCGTCGGCCACCAACTCTCGCGCGGTCCTCTTGGACAGGCCCAGCAGCTTCACCGGATACTCGGCGTAGGTGCCGCGCGATCCGTAGGCGGCGATGGCCTTGAGGTTCTTGGATCCCATCACGGCGCCCATGCCGGTTCGGCCCCAGGCCACATGGCGGTTGCCGATGATGCAGGCGCAGCGGACCAGGTTCTCCCCGGCCGGTCCGATAGCGGCCACGTCGAAATGGGATCCCAACTCCGACCACAGTGCCTCGGACGTCTGGAAGGTGTCCAGGCCCCACAGGTGGCGGGCGTCCCTGATCCGTACCTCCCCGTCGGTGATCTCGAGGTACACGGGCCGGTCGGCCTTGCCCCGAACCACCAGCAGGTCGAACCCGGCCTGGCGGAGCTGGATCATTGATCCGCCGTTGGACATTCCCAGGTAGCAGCCGTCGGTTGGGGACTTGCTCATAAAGGTCGACCGGGAAGCTGAGGGTACCGAGGTTCCGGTGAGGGACCCGGGCGCCAGGATGAGGGCGTTGGCCGGCGAGAGGGCGTCGACGCCGGGCTTGACGAAGCGGTAGAGGAGGTAGGAGCCGATGCCTTGGCCCCCGATGTAGTCCCAGGCCAACTGGCGCGTGACCGGTTCGAGCGTGACCGACCCGCTGCCTAAGTCGACGATGGCGATGTCCTGCAATCCACCGCGCCGCACGTCACCTCCCGGTCGGTATCCACCCTTCTCGGGGTTGGAGCAGTCCCGAATCTACCACCGATCTGCTCGGCTCGACCGTTACAGGCCACGATTCGCGCCGGTGATCCGTGAAGCGTGTTTACGGTATCCGGCTCCTATAGAATCCTATAGAGTGCTCACAGATCATCTCTACGCTGAATGCTACGGAAGAGGAGAGTCTTACACTTGCCGGGTGGCGAACTCGTTTCGACCAGTTCCGAACTTGGGCGATCTGCCGGGAGCTGATGCGGCGGTGAACCTCGATAGGAGCCTGACGACCATCGGGGTAACGGTCGCGATCTTCGTTCCCGCCGACAAGTGCATCGACGCCCAACCGCGGGACCTCATTGGTTGATCGGCCCGTGCCGGAACCGGCGGTCGATCAGCCTCCGACCGGCTCCGGCGAGTCCTCACTCCATCTGCTAACCATCGTGGACATGAATACTCTATATATAACTAGTCCATAGTATGCTGAAGGTGGCGTGGGACGCCGTGGACCGAGCCGAGCGGTCGATTATCTGTGTCCCATGGTTCGAAGACCGTACGTACTACCCTCACGAGAGAGGAAACGGAGCGAATGCCAATTGATGTCTTGGTGGACCTGGGTACGGGAATGGCGATCATCGGGGTGATGATCACCCTCTTCGTACGTGTTGATAGCAGGATCGATAAGGTAGACGCGAAGTTCGAGTCCCGGTTCGATCGGATGGATGCCAAATTCGACGCTATGGCCCAAGATGTTGTAGGGGTCAAGGTCTCGGTCGCCCGCATCGAGGGTTACTTGCAGGCGCGTGATGGTTTTGGGCCCGCCGGGAGCGACCAGCCCGTTTCTCAACCAGACACCGATCAGCCTCCCACCAGCTACCGGCAGACCGGATAGCCCGATCCCCCCTAGCCCCGATTCTTGATGCGGGGGTTGTACAGGGCGAACGGGGTGTCGGACATGAGCTTCTGACCAGGAATCAGGGCCGCTGCCCTAGTCCTGTCTCGGCCCTGCGGGACCAAAACTCATCGGGCGAAACCCAGCCCGGTCTCGATGATGTGGTTGATGTGGCATGGTCCCGTGGGTGTCTGGAAACATGAAGAACCGGTCTAGGAGGGTGCTGAGCAATCCACCAGCGGCCTGCCAACCGCCGGCATAATCCCTGGTCGGCGGACGGCAGGCCCCAGCAATCGTCATTGGTCAGCACCCTCCTAGTGTCCCGAGTCGGAAGTTCGTCATAGAAGAGCGGGCTACACCTCCACGCCACCGAACCCCGAGAACGCGAAAACCACCGGAAGGTGCCTCTTTCCTTGGGATCCCACCCCCGCCGCCACCTCCGAGGGTCACGGACGCGACCTTCTATCCCCTGTGCGGGCCGGTTCCGGACA
>JAPOQZ010000268.1 GCA_026710435.1 bacterium
GACAGTATGAACCCTGCCACGGTCCGCTCGACGTCGGAAACGAACCGCCGGTGTATATGGCTATCTACCATTGTGACACGAGCCTGTGACAGATACAGACTGCTCGTAGCGTTGGTCGGTTCCGGTTCGGCTCATCAAGCCCGGAACGCAAGCGAAACAGAGATACAGGACACTAGGAGGGTGCTGACCAATGACGATTGCTGGGGGCCTGCCGCCCGTCGACCCAGGAATCATGCCGGCGCTTGGCAGGCTGCTGGTGGATTGCTCAGTACCCTCCTAGGAACCTGTAGGAGGGGAGGACCATCGTGAGAAGCCACGAGATCGATTACCAACTCCGGGGAGACGATCTCCAGTTCGTGGAGATCGCACTCGATCCGGGAGAGTCCGTGATAGCCGAGGCGGGCGGCATGATGTACATTGAGGAGGGCATCGAGTTCGAGACCCGGTTGGGTGACGGGTCGGAACCCGGCCAGGGAGCTTGGGGTAGGCTCAAGTCGGCCGGAAAAAGGGCACTGGCCGGCGAGTCTCTTTTCCTGACCCACTACACCAACCGAGGGGGCGGTCGGCGCAACGTGGCCTTCGCGGCTCCCTATCCGGGCAAGATCGTCCCGGTTGATCTCGCAGAGGTTGGGGGACGGATCCTCGCCCAGAAGCAAGCCTTCCTGTGCGCGGCTATGGGCACAAGACTGGGTATCGCCTTCAACCGGAAGTTTGGGGCGGGGGTATTCGGAGGTGAAGGGTTCATCCTCGAGGATGTCCAGGGTGATGGGTTGGCCTTTCTGCACGCAGGAGGCACCGTCATCGAGAAGCGGCTCATGGGCGAGACGCTTCGGGTTGATACCGGATGCATCGTTGCCTTCGAACCACAGATCGAGTACTCGATCGAGCGAGCGGGGCGAGCCAAGTCGATGGTCTTCGGAGGCGAGGGCCTATTCCTGGCCACCCTCGCGGGTACGGGCCGGGTCTGGTTGCAGTCTCTGCCCTTCAGTCGGGTCGTAGACGAGGTGATCCGATACTTGCCACCCTCCCGGTCGAGCGATTGAGGTTAGCGTCTGCCTCTCGCCCGGCCCGCCGTTCACTTACCCTTGCACCTTCCCGGCGGTGGGAGGCTCGGAGTAACGACATGCAAAGGCTTCAGACCGGTCCCGAGACTTGGTCGACTCCCCACAATCAATCGCAGGTGTTCGAATAGTCGAGGGACTGGAGACGTTGTCCGATTGTCCGTCGACCATGGGAACCATCTGTTATGGACCTTGTCTGCATGTCCATATCGCGTAAGTAGAACTAACTCTCTTGGATTCCCATCTAGCCAATCTCATCGGCTACGCTGACGCGATAAGTACCGCGAAAGGCCAAGACTTAGTAGGCAGCGGACACACATTAGAGGATTTGCGTACAGCCCGAAGCTCCACTGTGCCGAGGCAGGGGTATGGACACGAGGGGGAATGTGAATGATTACGCCAAGCCTTCAGGTACAGGCCAATGAGGCCATCGGTCGGTTGAGGATCGCCCGAAAAGACCTCAAGACGGTTGAAGCGAAGGCAGCAAAGGAAGGCTTACCGCACACGGTTAGGGAATCGGTCGCCGCGTTTGCCAATACGCGTGGCGGCATGTTGCTCCTCGGTGTTGATGAGATGGCCTACGGGCCGTTGGATATCGATGCTCCGAAGCTGGCAAGCGATCTGGCGTCCGTGTGTGTCCATGAACTCGACCCGCCGATCCGACCTGACATCGATATCGTCACCGTCGGTGGTCAACGGGTTGTAGCAGCGCTGGTCTCCGAACTACCCACCGGACAGAAGCCTTGCTACCTCAAGCGCCGGGGCATCGACCGTGGTGCGTACATCCGGACCCACTCCGGCGATAGGAGACTTACCCCGTACGAAGTTCACATTCTGGTATCGGGCCGCGGCCAACCCCGCGACGATGTAATGGTCGTGGACGGTGCGACACGGAGCCACCTCGCTCCTGAACTGGTCGACGCCCTGTTGCAGCGGGTCAGGCGAAGGCGGGGACGGATCGTCGCCGACTCGAGCGATGAGGAGATCCTCCGGATGATGAACGTTCTCGTGGAGGGTGATCCTGATGGTGTGAGCCTCGGCGGTCTCTTGGCGTTGGGCCGCTACCCCCAGCAGTTCGTTCCTCAACTGAACGTGACCTTCGTGGCCTATGCGACGTCCTTGGGTGAACCGCTCGATGACGGGACGCGGTTCTTGGACAACGAGTCCATCGACGGCCCGATTCCGGTCATGGTCGCCGCGGCACAAGCGGCTGTCCGGCGGAACATGACGCGTCGTGCCATCGTGACGGGAGCCGGACGGCTCGACCAATGGGAGTACCCGGAAGAGGTGGTCCGGGAGTTGATTGTGAACGCCCTCATGCATCGTGACTATCACCCCGTAGCACACGGTTCCCAGGTGCGGGTGGAGATGTATCCCGATCGGTTCGAGGTCGTGA
Organism: bacterium; assembly: GCA_026710435.1. GTDB lineage: Bacteria > Actinomycetota > Acidimicrobiia > Spongiisociales > Spongiisociaceae > JAPPFW01. The sequence continues at coordinate 2,458 of JAPOQZ010000268.1, forward strand.
ATCCGGGTGGCCTCCACGGCCCTGTCGACCGTGACAAACTCCTGTCCGAACCGGTCACCTCCTCCCGCAACTCGTATCTCGCCAAGTTGCTCGAGGATGTGGAGGTTCCGCTCACCGGCCGGACCGTGTGCGAGAACCGTGGGTCGGGACTGATTTCTGTAGCGGCCTCCCTAAGAAAGTCAGGCCTGACGCCGCTTCGCTTCATGGATCGGATCGACAGCTTCAGGGTCGTCGTCCAGAGCAAACGGCTAACCGAGAAAGAGATGAAGGAATCTTGGGGCACTCGACGCAACAGCCGCTCCGTTACCACCCGCCAACGCCGGGATCGCAGGCATGAGATCATCGAGTTGTTGGCGCTCGGACCCAAGTCGAGCAGGGAACTTGCAGAGGAACTGGGAATGACCCCCCAGGGGATCCTCCGGTGGCTACGCAGGATGGAGGCTTCGGGAGAAGTGTGGCCCACCGAAGCGGCCCGGCGAAGCCCGATGAACCGCTGGCAGTTGGCCGACAGGTAGCCACTTGGCGGCCGAATGCGGAATACTCGGCAGTCCTCACCCGTCTTTGGGGGGTGCCGTCGCTGTTGGGGGACCACGGACAGAGAGCCGCTCAGCTTGGAACGGGACCGAATCCGGACTGAGTAGATTCAAGCAGAGTCCAGCGATTCAGAGGAGGCCTACATGAAGGTGCCGTTGACCGTCCGGGACTTTCTCGATCGAGCCGCGCTTGTGTATCCGGACCGCCCCGCGCTCATCGACGAACCCGACCAGCCCGCTCCGAGCTGGGGAACCCTCACCTACCGAGAGGTGGCGGATCGGACACGGTCCTTGGCGTCCGCTCTCGACAAGCTCGGGATCGGTTGGGGCGACAGGGTGGCCGTAGTGTCGCACAACGCGGCTCGGCTGCTCGTGATGATGCTGGGCGTGAGCGCCCACGGTCGGATCTCGGTGCCTGTCAACTTCCGGCTCAACGCCTCGGAGGTCGAGTACATCGTGTCGCACTGCGGGGCTCGGTTGTTGCTCATCGACCCTGAACTGGAAGAAGAACTGGAAGCCGTGGATTGCGAGTATCGCTACGTCATCGGCTCCGAGGCAGACGAGTTGCTGTTCGGAGATCGCGACGCCGACCCACGCCCGTGGACTCCGGACGAGGACGCCACCGCCACGATCAACTATACGAGTGGGACCACGGCCCGGCCCAAGGGTGTTCAGATGACGCACCGGAGCCTATGGCTAAACGCGGTGACCTTCGGCTGGACCGCCGGCGTGAACGATCACGATGTCTACCTGCACACGCTTCCCATGTTCCACTGCAACGGCTGGGGCATGCCCTACGCGCTTACCGGCATGGGGGCGGCGCAGGTAGTAATACGGAAAGTGGACGGGGCGGAGATCCTCCGGCGGGTCGACCGCTACGGCGTGACCTACATGTGTGGGGCGCCGGCAGTCGTCTCTGCCGTCCTCGCGGCGGCGGAGAAGTGGTCGGGTCCGATCCCGGGGTCGGGTCGACTGCGCATGACCGTAGCGGGAGCGCCACCACCCACCCGAACGATCGAACGGATGGAGGCGGAACTCGGTTGGGAATTCATGCAGTTGTACGGACTCACCGAGACCGCTCCGTATCTGACAATGAACAGGATGCGACCCGATTGGGAGGATCTTACGGGAAGTGAGCGGGCCCGCCGCCTCGTACGGCAGGGAGTACCGGCGCTCGGTATCCGTATGAGGGTGTCGCCCGAGGGTGAAGTCGAAGCACAGGGTAACCATGTGATGGAAGGTTATTGGGAGCAACCGGAGGCCTCACAGGAGGCCCTGGAGGGAGGATGGTTCCACACGGGTGACGGCGGCTACCTGGATGACCAGAGCTACCTGGTGCTTACCGACCGCCGCAAGGATGTGATCATCAGCGGCGGCGAGAACATCTCGTCAATCGAGGTGGAGGATTGTCTGTTCACCCACCAGGCCGTGGACGAGGTGGCGGTCATCGGCGTTCCCGATGCACGCTGGGGCGAGACGCCCAAGGCGCTTGTGGTTCTCGTCGAAGGCTCGGAAGTGACGGCGGAGGAGTTGATCGCCTACTGCCGGGCGCGCATCGCCCACTACAAGTGCCCTACCTCCGTGGAGTTCCGGGGGAACCTGGCGCGCACGGCGACCGGGAAACTGCAGAAGTACAAGCTGCGGGCCCCGTACTGGGAGGGCCGGGAGCGCAAGATCAACTAGCCTGGCTCTTTCCGCTAGACAGTTCGCAATCCAATCATATTGATCTAGTTATCATTAGATAACGTATTCTGACTTGTAGTCCCTTCTTAGGATAAGTATATTGGCTGGATGACCGTACGACCCGGCACGAGCGACACCTTGGCGGACGTACCCGAGGTCGGCAGTGAGCGTGGTCAGCGAGTGGTGGCCCTAATCCGCGTGCTCAAAGAGTCGGACCCTCCGTCCCCACAGCAGGTAATGAGGCAGTTTGGGTGGGACCGCGAAATGCTCGAACAGGCAGTCGAAGATCTCGGCTTGGTAGTCAGAGCTGTGGCCAGCGTCCTCGAGTGATCTCCCTCTCTTTCTTTATTTGGCAGTCCTAGCGGCTCCCACAGCCACCCTCATAGCCCTGGTCGTTGACCTGACTTTCAACCGAAAGGTGCGAGCCATGGTGGTTAAACAGGGTGAGGCTCAAGCTCTCGTGACCAATTGGACGGCTGTCGAGAAGGCGTTGGGTGCGGCCGGGGAGTGGGATCACATCGAGGCGCACGGTTGCGGTTCCAGGAAGAGTTGGGGCAGGATGTGGATTCGGCTCATGTGGACCCGGAGATGCTCAGTAGGGCTTTCGCCAAGACCATTGCCAGAGTGACGGACGATCCTTGAAATGTCGGACGAACATGTGGTAGGCGTGTGGGCTTTGTTGTCCGAGAGCGCACCACCCTTGACCTTCACGGTAGGGGAGGACGACGTAGAAAACATCCGGATCGTCGATCATGGTACTCGATTCGTGGTGAAGACCTCCATCGAGGGCAGCGACCTACACGCGCAGACAGCGTATAACGGTCCTTTTGTCAGGGTCATGTGGATAGTCCGTTGAGAAGGTGACTCGGATTAGCCGCGACTATTCGTGAGCGGGGTTCGTCGCAGCGGATGCGTAACTGTTGGCAGACTACTGACCTGGGAGGGCGGCGGTCCCGACTAGCCCGCCGACGGGAGCGCAACCTTCAACCGCCGGGGGCATGCGGATAAGCCGCGAGAGTAGCCTTGAAGGGCACCTTCATCGGTGGGGTGGGTTGGGAAACCGGACGGGTCAGGGCTTGTCGCGTTCGAGGTCGAGCGAAGCGGAGTTGATGCAATAGCGAAGGCCGGTGGGGCGTGGTCCGTCCGGAAATAGATGTCCCAGATGGCACTTGCACCGGCTGCACACAACCTCTGTCCTCACCATGCCGTAGCTGTGATCCGAATGCTCCTCGATGGGCGCCCCGTCCACTGCGTCGTAGAAGCTGGGCCATCCGGTACCCGAGTCGTATTTCTGCTCGCTACTGAACAGCGGTACGCCGCATCCTATGCAGTTGTAGGTTCCGGCCTCCTTCGTGCTCCAGTACTCGCCGGAGAAGGCTCGCTCGGTTCCCGCCTTCCTGGCGACCTGGTACTGCCTGGGACTGAGCTTCTTCCGCCACTCTTCGTCGGACGCGGGGATCGAGGTTTCACTCGGTGCGCCGCCGGCCTCGGTCATTCGGTCATCCTTCCACCGGTCCGGGGACACCCCGCCTTCGAACGGTTCGGCGCCGCCCGGATAGGAAACTGGAGCTAGCTGGACCTACGTTTCCCCGCTAGCGACACAACCATTCTAATCTTGGGCGCATGGAACGAGAATCCGCTAACACTCCCGACAGTACCCCGGCTTCCTGGCGATCACGGTTCGACTACGCGCTCGTAGGCCTGATAGCCACGGGCGCCGCGCTGGCGGCCTCCGAACTGGTGGCCGGCCTTTTCCTCTCAGCCCCGTCGCTGATCCGCACGATAGGTCAGCGGGTCATCGACATCACCCCGGCGCCCGTCGAGGACTGGGCAATCTCGACATTCGGAACCAACGACAAGTTGGTGCTGATCACCGGAATCGTCGTCGTGTCCCTGGTGATCGGAGCGTTGCTCGGCCTGCTCTCTAGGGAGCGGCCCCGCGTGGCGGCCGCCGGCTTCGTCGCATTCGGAGTAGTGGGGTTCGTAGTGGGGCTCACCGATCCCCTCTCAGGTGCCCTCCTGACTCTGGTTGCCGCTGTCGTAGCGTCCGGGGCAGGCGTAGGCGTCCTGCTCGGTCTGAGTTCGCTGCTCGACCGGGCCGCAGCAGAGGTGACCGACTCCGGTTCCCCAGGTCCGGAAGCGGGATCGAGGCGTACGTTCGTAACCGCCTCGACCAGTGCCGTCGTCCTCGCGGTGGGCGGTGTGGCGCTGGGCCGTTTCTTCGCCCGACGCGAGGAGTCGGCCGTAAGTGGGCGGGAGCAGGTTACCCTACCGTCGGCCTCCGACCCCCCGCCCGCCACGACAACCACCGAGGCTCCTGCGACCACGTCCGCTGCGGAGGTCCAGGTTGCCGCAAGCACACCTACTTCTACCAGCCCGGCAACCACCGAGCCGGCCGGCGAGGCCAGGGTGTCCGGGGTGCCGGACCCCACTCCTGCGCAGGTAGCGTCGGTGGACGGCGTGTCGGAGTTGGTGACCCCCAACGCCGACTTCTACAGGATCGACACCGCCCTCAGCGTGCCCAGAGTCGACGTCGATACGTGGACGCTGTCTTTCAGCGGCCTGGTCGACAATCCGTTCACGGCCACGTACGACGAACTACTGGCGATGCCGCTGGTGGAGCGTTACGTGACGCTCTGCTGTGTGTCCAACTCTGTTGGAGGGGGATTGGTAGGCAACGCAAAGTGGTTGGGAGTTCCCCTGCGGGACCTGGTCGAACAGGCCGGTGTCAGACCGGAGGGGACCCAGTTGGTGGGACGATCCGTCGATGAGTTCACCGTGGGATTCCCGACCAGTGCGGTATTCGACGGTCGGGAGGCGCTGGTGGCAGTCGGTATGAACGGCGAGCCTCTCCCCCTCGAGCACGGATTCCCCGCCCGCCTGGTGGTCTCCGGTCTGTACGGCTTCGTCTCGGCGACCAAGTGGCTGTCTGAGATCGAGTTCGCCGGGTGGGACGACTTCGACGCCTACTGGATTCCTAGAGGCTGGGCAAAGGAAGCCCCGATCAAGACCCAGTCCCGCATCGATACCCCCCGGGCGGGTTCTATCTCCGGCGGACCGACCGTGATCGCGGGGGTGGCGTGGGCACAGAACCGGGGGATCGAGCGGGTCGAGGTACAAGTCGACGAGGGTCCGTGGATGGATGCGAACCTTCCCGAGGAATTGTCGATCGACTCGTGGCGACAGTGGTATCTGGAACACGACCTCGGTAGCGGCGTTCATGTGATCTCCGTCCGTGCTACCGATGCCACAGGTGAGACCCAGACAGCCGAGGTCCAGGAGGCGCGACCCGACGGGGCTACGGGCTATCACATGGTCAGGGTGACCGTCGGCTGAGCGGACCACCTTGAGACCGAGTATCCGTAGCGCAGCCTTAAGCGGGTCATCGTACCCGTGCACCCGGCACACCGTGGACCGCTAGGAGGGTGCTGAACAATGACGATTGCTCGGGCCTGCCGCCCGCTAGCCCAGGAATAATGCCAGCGGTTGGCAGGCCGCTGGTGGATTGCTCAGCACCCTCCTAAAGCGCAGCACAGGCCGGTAGACCCTCCGGGCCCGCCTTCCGGTAGCGCTCCGGCGAGGGATCACCATGGCCGGAATCGGTTGCTGTGATCGGCCACGGATTGCGCGAGGCCTTCGCATCCGAGGTTGAAGAGCTGCATGTACTCCCGATCCAGTCCATGCAGCAACCAGGAGTCCGGCGGCAGTCTCTCTCGGGAGTACTACTAGCGGTCGGCGAGGGCCTCGAGGATCCTATCGGGTATGTCGAAGTTCCCGTAGACCTCCTGGACGTCGTTGAGGTCATCCAGCGAGTCGACCAGCCGCAAGACACGGTTAGCCTTCCTTGCATCAAGTTCGATGGTCACCGACGGGAGTTGGGTGACCTCGGCGGACCGCACAGTGAGTTCCGCCTCCGCCAGAGCGTCGCGGACGGAGCGCATGTCCGATGGTGCGGTTATCACTTCGAACTGTTCCCCGCTCGGTCGAACATCCTCCGCCCCCGACTCCAGGGCCGCGAGGAGTATGTCGTCCTCATCGCCGTCGACGAGCAGGTACCCCTTCTGGTCGAAGAGGTAGCTGACCGATCCCGGCTCGCCAAGGTTCCCTCCGTTCCGGGTGAAAACCGATCTGACATCTGAAGCCGTGCGGTTGCGGTTGTCGGTGAGGACCTGCACCAGCAGCGCCACTCCCCCGGGTGCGTAGCCTTCGTAGAACATCGCGTCGAGGCGTTCCCCGGCCAGCTCGCCCGTACCTCTCTTGATGGCTCTCTCGATGTTGTCCTTGGGTACGGAGGCGGACTTGGCCTTGTCGATGGCGTTGACCAGCACCGAGTTGGACGCCGGATCTCCACCTCCCTGGCGGGCGGCTGCCTCGACCGCCCTGCACAGTTTGGCGAACAAGTTCCCGCGGGCCGCGTCCTGCCTGCCCTTGCGGTGCTTGATGTTGGCCCACTTGGAGTGACCAGCCATCAGGGTTTGTCCGCCATCGCGAGCAGCATCCGGTGCAGGCGCAGGTCGCCCGTGAGTTCGGGATGGAACGAGGAAGCGAGAATGTCGCCGTCCCTCACCAGAACCGGACGGCTGTCGTGGCGGGCCATCACCTCGACGTCCGGGCCGGTGCTACTCACGATCGGAGCTCTTATGAATACCGCGTGGATGGTCTCCTCCCACCCCTCGACCGCAAGGTCGCACTCGAACGACTCGTTCTGGCGGCCGAAAGCGTTACGCTCCACCACCATGTCCAGGACTCCCAACTGGGGTTGCGCGCCCTCGGTTACCCCGGAGGCGAGGAAGATCATCCCTGCACACGTCCCGAAAGTGGGTAGTCCTGCTCTGATGTGCTTGCGTAGCGGCTCGATCATCCCGTAGAGCCTGGCAAGGCGCCCGATCGTGGTCGACTCACCTCCCGGGATGATGAGGGCGTGGATCGTGTCGAGATCGGCGGGCACCTTCACCTCGCGGCCGATCCCGCCGGCGGCGGTCACCATACGAAGGTGTTCTCGCACATCTCCCTGGAGGGCGAGGACCCCCACTACCGGCGCCGGTGACTCCGGCATGGTTCCTACCAGCCCCGATCCTGCATCCGCTGGGATGCGGGAATGCTGTCGATCTCGATACCGACCATCGCCTCTCCGAGGTTGCGTGATACCTTGGCCAGTATCTGGGGGTCGTTGAAGAAGGTGGTCGCTTCGACGATCGCCCTCCCCCTGACTGCGGGGTCGCCGCTCTTGAAGATTCCCGACCCGACGAACACGCCGTCACAGCCGAGTTGCATCATCAGGGCTGCGTCCGCCGGCGTTGCGATGCCGCCCGCCGCGAAGTTGACGACCGGAAGCCGGCCTAGTTCCGCCACCTCGCGGAGCAGGTCGACCGGAGCGTTCAGATCCCGGGCGAGGGCCATGATCTGGTCGTCGCCGGCCCGGACCGCCCGGCTAATCTCATTGTTCATCCTGCGCATGTGGGTGACCGCCTCCACGACGTTGCCGGTGCCCGGTTCGCCCTTGGTACGGATCATCGCCGCGCCCTCCCCGATCCGGCGCAGCGCTTCGCCCAGGTTTCGGGCGCCGCAGACGAACGGAGTTGTGAAGGCCCACTTGTCGATGTGGTGTTCCATGTCGACAGGAGTCAGCACCTCCGACTCGTCTATGTAGTCGACGCCGAGGCTCTGCAGCACCTGTGCCTCCACGAAGTGACCGATCCGGGCCTTGGCCATCACCGGGATGGAGACCGCCTCCAGAATCTCTTCCACCCTGGACGGGTCCGCCATTCGCGCGACTCCCCCGTGGGCGCGTATGTCGGCCGGTACCCGCTCCAGCGCCATAACTGCGACAGCCCCCGCCCGCTCCGCGATCTCCGCCTGATCGGCGGTTACGACGTCCATGATGACGCCGCCCTTCAGCATCTCGGCAAGTCCCCGCTTGACCCGGGCAGTGCCCGTGGTATGGCCTTTGGTCCCCTGTTCCACTGTCCTTTTTTCCTTTCAATGGTACCAGTCAGGCTATAATTCTACCGGGTGCGTGTCCTGATGCAACCAGTTCTCCCGCCCGGACCCGAGCGACGCATCCTGCGACCAACGCACTGCCGGCACCGCTCATAAGCGGCGGCGCTGTCTCTTCGCACGCATTTGGACATGTGTTACAGACTGCAATGCGTATTGGTATGCTCCTGACGTGGCACAGATCGTTGCTCGAATCGACGAGGGGTTGGCTGTCCAGATCGACCGTCTGGTTGACAGTGGCGTGGTCAGGTCGAGGTCGGACGCGGTCCGGCGTGCGCTACGGGCACTGGTCGAGCGGGAGCGCCGTCGTTCCATAGGGGAAGCCATCGTCGAGGGTTACCGCCGGATCCCGCAGACCGAACACGAGGCCGGTTGGACGGACGATCTGGCCGGGTCCATGATCGCAGAGGAACCCTGGTGACTCCGATGCAGGGTGACATCTGGTGGGCGGAGACCGGTGGCCGGCGACGTCCGGTGCTGGTCGTGACTCGTAGCGAGGCTGTGCCGGTCCTGAACAGGATCCTTGTTGCACCTATAACCCGCACCGTCCGGGGCATCCCCACCGAGATACCGCTGGATGCGGAAGACGGGCTTCGCGATTCCTGTGTCGCCTCCTTCGACAACCTGCAGCCTGTACCGAAGTCGCTCCTGACCTCCCGCCTTGGCTCCATCAGGTATCGCAGGTACGAGATCTGTTCCGCCCTGGAAGCGGTGTCCGACTGCTGACGAGGACGGTCGACCAGTGACGATCAGCGGCTCACGGCTTCCATGTAGAGGGCAAGGTAGCGGTCGGTGACCATTTTCCAGTCGAAGGCCAGGACCCGGTCCGAGGACGCCGCGGCCAGTCGCTGACGGAGGTCGGTATCGGCCAGGACCTGTACGAGCGCTGCTGCTAGGGCCGCCCGGTCGCCGTTCGGGAATACCAACCCCGAGCCTGCTAGCACGTCCGAGAACGCACCCAGGTCGCTCGCCACGATGGCACAGCCGGCTGCCATGCCCTCGGCGACCGTGATCCCGAAGCTCTCACCTCCCCTGTTGGGCGCGCAGAACAGTGCGCTGGCGGCGAGGACGGCTCGCTTCTCCTCCTCTGTGACCCGGCCTAGATACCGGACCCCGGCAACCGGCGGTTCGTCTCCCCCGCCGACCACCGCCAACTCGGCGTCCGGCACCCGGGAACGCACCTCTGGCCACGCGTCCAGCAGCAGGTCACGGCCCTTCCTGGGGTCTGGGCGGCCCACGAATGCCACCTGGCGAGGGTTCCTCTCGGCCGTTACCTGGAAGGACCCGACGTCGATGGCGTTCGGAATCTCCTCCGGCCGGACCTGCAGGGGGTCGATCGCCCGCCGGGCGGTGCGGCTCACGGTCGTGGCCAGACACCCGCGCAGGGTCCGGTGCAGGATTCTGCTGGATGCCCGGTAGGCAGCCTTGACCGAGGGGGACGGATCGGCGTGGAATGTAACCACCCTGGGTTTCCGGACTGCGAGGGCTGCCCATCCGACGAGGGGAACGAAGGGTTCGTGGACATGCACGACGTCAGCCGAGGAGAGTGCTTTGGCGACCCGGCCGGCCGCCGCCGGCGACAGCGCAACCGGTGACTTCGAGCGGTTGGCTCGCACTGAGACCCACCTTCCCACGTCGATCCGGTCTGATCCCTCCCCGGCGCCAGGCGCCACAGCGAAGGCGTCGTGGTCCTTGTCTCGCAGTCGTTCCACCAGGCCCATGACCTGTTGCTGGACCCCGCCCGGCACATCGAGCGCGTACGGGGAGACCACGGCGATCCTCAATCACTCCTCCGCAGGTCGGCTAGGAACCGGCGGTCGGAAGGCCAGTTGGGTTGCACCAGGTGCCACTGGGTGGGCGCCGCCCTCACCAGGTCCTCGAAGCGGCGTGCCAACTCCCTGGTCATAACTTCGGCGGGGCGCGTAGTACCGCTGGGAGGCACAGGCACGGGGGGTTGCACCACCATCCGATGGCCCGCGCCGACCTTGAAGTATGCGGCGCCGGGCAGCAGGACCGCTCCTGTCCTGATTGCCAGGACGGCCGGTCCGGCGGGGAGGGAAGTGGTCTCGCCGAAGAACTCCACCTCGATGCCCTTTCCCCCGATGTTGCGGTCCGCTACTAGAGCCACCAGCCTCCGTTCGCGCAGTGCAGCCAGCAGGGCTCGCATGGTCGAGACGCCTTCGGCGAGGATCACCTGGATGCCGAGTTGGGCTCGGAGGTCCGTGAACCATCCGGCTAGACGACGGTTCGCCAATGCCTCGGCTACCGCGGTGATACGCACGCCCGCATCCCCGCCGAGGGTGCCCGCCATCTCCCAGTTGCCGATGTGGGGTAGCGCCACGATGATCGGTCGGTTCTCGGCCTGGGCCGCTCTCACATGTTCCAGGCCGACCAAGCTGACCCGCTTCCGAACCTGGTCGAAGCGGCGGGGGCGAAACCAGAGAGTCTCGGCCCAGTAGCGTCCGTACGCGGTGAACACTCCCCTAGCGGCCCTCCGGATCGAAGCCTGGTCGGTCTCGGGTCCGTAGGCCCGCTCCATGTGCCTTATCGCCATCGTCTTGCGGCCCTTTGCCCACCACCACGACAGCCATCCCGCCGCCATGCCCATCCGGCGGATGGCGGGTTCGGGCAGTGCGCTGATCAGCCCGGCTCCGAGCCGGTAGGCGACAAAGGTTGCGAGGGGCCTCACTCGGCGAGTTGGCGCCAGGTCTTGTAGAAGCGTTGGAAGACCGTGAGCCAGGTCAGGGTGGCCAGCAACCACAGCATGATGGTCTCCTGGCTCAGGAGAAGGCCGACCGTGAAGAGGATCACCCGCTCGGCTCGGCCCATGATCCCGCCTCGTCCTTCGACGCGGCCGATGTCCGCCTTGGCCCGCATGTAGGAGACCAGGAGGGATGCTCCGAGGCTGAGAACGCACAGCACCACCAGGGCGGGGTCACCTTCATCGGGAGACTGGCGCGTAGTCAGCCAGAACGCACAGCCCGCGAACATGGCGGTCTCTCCGAAGCGGTCCGACACCGAATCGATCAGGGCACCTCGGGCGGAGGCGGTGCCGGCTGCCCGTGCGACTGCCCCGTCTAGCCCGTCAAGGGCTGATCCGACCAGGATCACCAGCGCTCCGAGCTTCACCGAGCCGTTCGCCAGCAGGCCGGAACCGATCAGGGTTACCACCAGTCCGGTAATGGTCAGATGGGCGGGCCGCACGCGGATACTCACCAAACCCCGGCCCAGCGGGGTCACCACCTTCTCTACGTGTTGTCGGGTCCACAGTTCGATCAACTCAGACTCCTTTCAACCGGCAAAGTACCACAGTCACGGCACTCCGCAGGATCACCTACACTCGGTCGACCGAGAGGAGGCTCAGCAGGATGGGACCGGAGAGGATACGTAACGTGGGGTTGTTCGGTCACGGCGGTGCGGGCAAGACCGCCGTGGCCGAAGCACTCCTGTTCAACGCAGGGAGGACGACCCGCATCGGGACTGTGGAGGCCGGAACCACAGTGATGGACTACGAACCCGAGGAGATCGAGCGGCAGAATTCGCTCGGGCTCGGGATCGCGTCCTTCGAACACAATGGCCACCGGGTAAACCTGATCGACACGCCAGGCTATGCGGACTTCGTCGGTGACGCGCTGGCTGCCCTGCGGGCGGTGGACCTGGCGATCTTTGTCGTGTCTGCAGTGGACGGCGTCGAGGTGCAGACCGAACTCCTATGGGAAGCCGCTCGGGAGGAGGGGATCGCCAAGGCGGTATTCATAAACAAGCTGGACCGCGATCGGGGGTCGTTCTCACGCACCATGGAGCAGTTGGTCGAGGTGTTCGGCAAGCGGATCGCACCCGTGCAGATACCGATCGGCGAGGAGCATGACTTCTCAGGATTGGTTCGCCTGGTGTCAGGGAAGGCTTTCGAATACCGTGACGGCCGGACCAAGGGCTCTCCCGCCGACATCCCTCCTGAAGTGTCCGACCTGTTCGACGAGACCCGCCTTGCCCTGGTCGAGACCGTGGTCGAAACGGACGACGATCTCCTCGAGGCCTACTTCGAGGGCGAGGAGCCATCACCCCAGAAGATGATCGAAGTCGTGCACGCCGGCATGGTCGTCGGCGACATCTTTCCGGTCCTGGTCGGGTCCGCGGGGTCCATGGTGGGGATCGATACGCTGGCCGAGTTCATCGTCGACTTCGCTCCCTCGCCGCTCGAGCGTCCCATGCCCCCCACCAGGTTGGGGAAGGTGACTCCCGATCCTGATGGTCCTGTGGTTGCCTACACATTCAAGACATCGGGTGACCAGTACGTGGGGCGTATCAACACCTTCCGGGTGTTCTCCGGTTCGTTCACTCCTGACGGCATGCTTGAGACTGCCGGTGGGTCCCGCCTGAAGATGACCAACCTGTTCGCCATGCAGGGAAAGGAACATGCCGACCCGGGCCCGATGGGTGTCGGGTCGATTGCCTCGGTCGCGAAGTTGGACATGCTCCGGGTGGGCGACACGCTGCGGTCGCCGGGCTGCGGCGTGGAAATCGCTCCGGTGGAGGTACCCCGGCCGGTCCACGAGGTCACGGTCTCGCCCCGATCGACCCAGGACGAGGACAAACTCTCTACCGCTCTCGCCCGGGCTCAGGAGGAGGACCCGACCATCATGGTCGATCGCCGGGCCGAAACCAAGGAGACCGTGCTGTCGGGTCTCGGAGAAGCCCATGTGTCGGTTACATTGGCCCGGGTCGCCCGCCGCTTCGGAGTAGAGGTCGATGTCGGAATGCCACGCATTCCGTACCGCGAGACCGTCCAGGGTCGAGCCGATGTCGAAGGCAAGCACAAGAAACAGTCCGGCGGTCGCGGACAGTTCGGGGTGGCCTACGTCAGATTCGAGCCCAACGGACGCGGTGATGGATACGAGTTCGTGGATCAGATCAAAGGAGGATCCATCCCCCGCAACCTGATACCGGCCGTTGACAAGGGCATCCGGGAAGCCCTCGAGCGAGGAATCCTCGCCGGATATCCGGTGATCGATGTGCAGGCTACCGTGTACGACGGCAAGTTCCACTCGGTCGACTCGGACGAACTCAGCTTCCGTATGGCGGGGATCATGGCGGTTCGTGCTGCGGCACCGCAGCTGCGGGCGACCATCCTCGAGCCGATCGCTGTGGTCAAGGTCAGGGTGCCCGAGGACTATATGGGAGATGCCATCGGGGACATCAACTCGAAGCGGGGACGCGTTCTGGGAATGGACGCCGACGGCCGAAGCCGGATGGTGACCGCCGAGGTTCCGATGTCGGAGATGCGACGTTATTCTGTTGACCTACGGTCTATGACCAGGGGCCGAGGGTCGTTCGAGATCGAGTTCTCGCACTATGAACCGGCGCCTCCCCAAGAGGTGCAGAAGGTAGTGGCTGCGGCCAAGTCCGAATCCGAGTAGTCGAGTAGGAGGCCGCCTCAACCTGATGGACAGAGTAACGATCCGAGCCCAGGACGAGGATCTCGTCGAGGTACCGGTGATCACAGGAACGGAGGGTGAGCAGGCGCTAGGCATCGCGCATCTGCGCAAGGCGACCGGGCTGGTCACTCTCGACCCTGGATACGGCAACACAGCGGAGGCCTCCAGTGCCATCACTTTCATCAACGGTGAGGACGGCATCCTGCGGTACCGGGGTTATCCGGTGGACCAGTTGGTGGAGCACTCCTCGTTCCTCGAGGTTTGCTTCCTCCTGGACCAGGGGGAGTTGCCGTCCCCTTGTCGGCTGACGGAATTCGAACAGGAGATCCGAGGTAACGCTTCGCTGCCCGAAGGTCTGATGACCTTGCTGGAGGCTATTCCCGCGAGCACCCATCCGATGCAGAAACTGGCCGCGGTTGTGGCTGTCATGGGCTCGTACTATCCGGGTGCCGGTGGTTCGGCAGGTCCGGAAGGCGGCCCGGCCGAGTCGACCATTCTCCTGGCGAAACTGCCGGTTCTGGCTGCCTGGTCCTACCGCAGCGGCACCGACGGGGTCTACATCGCGCCACGGTCCGACCTCGGATACGCCTCCAACTTCCTCAACATGATGTTCGCACCGCAAGATGGGGGTTTCGAAGCTCCGGAGGCCCACATACGGGCTCTGGAGGCGCTTCTCCTTCTCCATGCGGACCACGGCCAGAACCTTTCTACTTCGGCTGTGCGGTTGGTCGGCTCGAGCCGGGCCGAACTCTTCTCGGCCATATCGGCGGGTATCCTTGCCCTCTCGGGGCCGCTGCACGGGGGAGCCAACCAGCGGGTGGTCGAGATGCTGGAGGAGATCCTCGCTGCAGGGGGCGACACCCGATCGTTCATCGAACGCGCCAAGGACCGTTCGGACCCGTTCCGGTTGATGGGGTTCGGGCACCGTGTCTACAAGAACTACGACCCGCGGGCCGAATTGATCAAGCAGCATGCCAAGGATCTGCTGCGGGAGCGGGGGAACCCTCTGCTCGAGACAGCGCTGCGGCTGGAGACGGAGGCCTTGGAGGATGAATTCTTCATCCAGCGGGGGATCTATCCGAACGTGGACTTCTACTCGGGCATCATCTACCGCGCCATCGGCTTTCCCAGCAAGATGTTCACCGTTCTCTTCGCTCTCGGGCGCCTTCCCGGATGGTTGGCCCAGTGGAGGGAGATGATCGACGACCCGTACTCCCGGATCAAACGTCCGCGTTCGATCTACCTCGGGTTCCCGCGGCGGGACTTCGTGCCGATCGAGGAGCGGTAGCCCTGACTCTTCATGTATCCCGACACACGCACCGGTGTATGGCCACTCAACCCCGTCTTCGCGGCCTGGTTCGCATGCACCCGACAGGGTGAAGGTCACGCTCGGGTCGGACGACTTGGTCGATTCCGACGTTGCCCCAAGTTGGAAAATCTTCCGGCGGCTAGCCTTTGGCGCGGAGAGAACCCTTGCGTGAGGAATCGGGGCTGATGGACGGGATCCGGATCCCGAAGGAGATCGCAGACGCGGAAGGCGTCCCGGACGACCTCGACTCGGCTGTCCTGGGACCTTACCGATTCCCCTCCCCCACCCGTCGGCGGGCTTCCGCTCTCATCTACGTCCTTGGCGGTCTCCTCGCCGCTCTGGGGGCGTTGGCAGGCCTGGCTTCCGGGTTGTGGGCTGTGTCGGCGGGGTTCCTGGTGCTCGCCTACCTCCACGACCGAGCGGCGTGGCCGCTGGTGATCGAGCAGGAACAGGCCTTGAGCAGCGCGGCGGCTCGGGTTCCGTTTCCAGTCGGGAATGCCTCTGCAGCATTGGGATTCAGCGGCTTGCGTTCCCGGCCGGTTTGGAACGTGATCCTGTACTCAGCTACGGAACCGCCTGACAGGAGAGCGCTGGTGCGCTTCGATGCCGCCACGGGGACGCAGGTCGACCAGACCTACATCGAGGACCTGGATCCGCCGGCCTGATTCGGGTGCGACCGTCCGGATCGCCGAGGCTTGCCGACACGGTTTCGCGCGGCTTAGCGAGGGGAACGGGCGGCGGCGGTCAGTTGCTCCACCGCCTCATCCAACGGGATCCCCCGCCGATCCCGCCGCTTGCCCATTCGTAGACCCACCGTACGGTTTGCGATGTCCGAGTCACCTACCACCACCACGGCCGGAACCTTCTGGGTTATCGCTCTGCGGACCTTCTCCCCCAGTTTGCCCGGTCCGGTCTCCCGCTTGACTCGCATCCCCCGGCCGGCCAGAGAGTCGGAGACCTCTGTGGCGTAGCCCTCGTGGCGGTCGGCCACCGGGATGACGGTTGCCTGGACCGGGGCGAGCCACATCGGCACGGCGCCGGCATAGTGTTCGATGAGAACGCCGACGAACCGTTCGACCGAACCGAACTTCGCGGAGTGGATCATTACGGGCCGTTTCCGGGTGTCTTCCCTGGTCACGTATTCGAGACCGAAACGCTCGGGCAGCGAGAAGTCCACCTGGATGGTGGACATCTGCCAGCGGCGCCCGATGGCGTCACGGACGTGCACATCGATCTTCGGTCCGTAGAACGCTCCTTCACCTGCAGCGACCGTGTGGTGTACGCCCGCGTCGGTCAGAGCGTCCGCCAAGGCTCGTTCCGCCAGTTCCCACAGTTCGAGGTCGCCTACCCACTTGTCCTCCGGCCGGGTGGAGAGTTCGGCCTCGAATTCCTCGAAGCCGAAGTCACGCAGCAACTGCAGCACGAAGTCGAGGTGAAGGAGGAGTTCCGACGGCACTTGGCCGCGTGTGCAGAAGGTGTGCGAATCATCCTGGGTGAATCCCCTAGCTCTCAGTAGGCCGTGCACGGCACCTGATCGCTCGTATCGGTAGACCGCGCCCAACTCCGACAGCCGCATGGGAAGCTCCCGGTAGGAGCGCGCCGCGGAGCGGTAGATCAACACATGGAACGGGCAGTTCATCGGTTTGACCCGGTACTCGTCCCGCTGGTCCATCTCGAGGCCCGGGTACATGTTCTCGGCGTAGAAATCGAGATGACCGGATGTGTTCCAGAGTTCCGCCTTTGCCAGGTGAGGTGAGTTGACGAAGTCGAATCCGTAGCTCTCGTGGAGCCTGCGGCTGTACGCCTCGACCTGGCGGCGCAACATTCCCCCCTTCGGGTGCCACACTGCTAGTCCCGGCCCGAGTTCCTCGGGGAATGAGAAAAGGTCGAGTTCGCGTCCGAGTTTGCGGTGATCCCGCCGCACTGCTTCCTCGATCCGGTGGACGTATACCCGGAGCGCTTTGCGGCTCTCCCAAGCGGTGCCGTAGATGCGCTGCAACTGTGGTCTCCGCTCGTCCCCCCGCCAGTAGGCGCCGGCTGCCCGCAATAGCCTCACCGCCTTCAGGCGGCCTGTGGAGGGTAGGTGCGGTCCCCGGCAGAGGTCCACGAAGGCGCCGTTGCGGTAGACGGAGACCGCGTCTGGCGTTTCGACCTCGGAGGGGTCGACCGAGCGGATGATCTCGACCTTGTACGGGTGGTCGCGGAACAACTCAAGTCCGGCGTCGATCGACATCTGTTCTCTCACGAAGGCTTGGTCGGCGGCGATGATCCGCTCCATCTCGCCTTCGATCTCGGTGAGGTCGTCGGGAGTGAACGGGCGACCGATGTCGAAGTCGTAGTAGAAGCCGTCCGTGATCGCCGGGCCGATAGCGAATGTGGATCCCTCGAAGAGGTTTAGCACTGCCTGGGCGAGAACGTGAGCAGCCGAGTGGCGCATCACGTCCCGGCCCTCGTCGGAGGTTTCGGTGATGACCTGGAACCTGCCGCCCGCTTCGATCGGGCGGTCCAGGTCGAGCGGGACACCATCGACCGACACGGCCACCGCCGCGGCGGCCAGCCGTCTACCGATCGATTCAGCCACCTGTCGCCCGGTGGTCCCTCGGGCGTGGGCGGCGATGGATTCGTCGGGAAGGGTGAGTTCGATGGTCACGTCGATGGTCTCGATGTCGGAATGAGCAGGTGGTCCCCATACTAATCGCTCCCGACGAGCCGCCCTCTGGAGGCGGTACCCCATAGGTATGGACTCCATGCATTCGCTCGTGTAGGAGGGTGCTGAACAATGACGATTGCTCGGGCCTGCCGCCCGCCAGCCCAGGCATTTTGTCGGCGGTTGGCAGGCCGCTGGTGGATTGCTCAGCACCCTCCTAGGAGAGGCCGCCGCCCAAACAGCTCCGGTTGGGCGCTTCCCCGGGACACACCCCCAGCCGCCACCTCCCGTGGTTCAGAGCACCGTCCACCTCCCGTGTGCGGTCGGTTCGGGCCATGCGATCCCTGATCCGGTCCGCTCGACACCGGTAACGGACCGAGTCGGGGCTAACGATCGGCCTTCCACCGGTAGGCGCGGTCCACATGCTCGGTTGCGAAGCCGAGGCTCCGGTAGAGTTCGAGCGCTGCGGTGTTGGACGAGTCCACGTACAGGATCGCCCGCCCGGCGCCCCGGTTTGCGGCCAGATACCGGAGACCTTCGACCGCTATCGTCCGGCCCAGTCCCCTCCCCTGGAAGGATGGGTCGACGGCGATCGAGTAGATCTCCCCCACCGTTTCGCCGCTGGGTCCGGGCTCGGGATGTACCTTGGTCCAGTTGAAGGCGACGAGGCGGGACCCCATCCAGGCGGTGCGGAGCCCGGCGGGATCGAACCAGCTGAGGGCGAGGCGGGTCTCCAGATCACGGGGTGTCCAACCCCCCTGCTCCGGATGGTCCCCGAAGGCCTGGTTGTTGAGTCGGATCAATGCGGGGGCATCGCGGGGAACGTCCACACCTCTGATGGTGACGCCATCCGGGGGAACGGGTGGATCGGTTGCGGTGATAGCGGCGGACATCCGGTACAGGGCGCGCTCCGGACGCACCAGACGCAGCGGAGGTTCCACTGCCGGACTATGAACCCATAGCACCACTTCGGCAACTCCCGCAGCTTCCAGCACTTCCAGCACCCTCTCCAGGAACCAGTCGTAGATTCCTGGGCCGGCCGCCAACTCGAGGGTCCATATCCCTCTGTCCGGTGTCGGCACCGCGAATCCGTAGGCCTCCGTTCCCCCGTTCCGTTCTGCCACCACGCCGAGGCTCTCAGGTTCCCCCTCGGCCATCGCAGCGAGTTGGATCTCGCCGAACGGTGGCACCCCGTGTTGTCGCTCGACATCGGCGATCAGCTGCCACAGGCGTTCGCCCAACTGGTGTGGTGTAGCCTTTCGAACCTGCATTCCGCGGAAGGGTAGGCGACCTACAACCGGGGCGTATCCCAGGATCCGACCATTCGGTCAACTGCGTGGGTCGGCAGGGTTGCTGACCCGCTCCCCGGCGGGGCGGGACACTACCCTTCTCGGGCTAGCTATTACCCGGCACATTTGACGCTCGTGGCTATCCTCGGTACCAGTTGGGGGATGATATCGAGGGGAGTGTGCTGTGGCCGGCTCGGATGAACGAACCTCTGACCAGCGAGGCTCGACATCCGCTGACCGGGGCCGTTCGTCCCTGCGTAAGGCAGAGCCAACGCCCCTCACCGAAGCGATGATCAAACCACGCTCCGATCCATGGGAGTCCGAGGAGACCGAACGGATCGGTCCGCGTTTCTGTCATACGTGCGGGGACCGCAACGAGTCGGGCGATTCCTACTGCCTGTCTTGCGGGGTCAGCTTCCGGAGGAGGGAACCGGTCCCCGACGCCCGGCTAGAGACCGGTCAGGACGAGGCCACCGACGTACAGCAGCCGGCCCCCGTGAGCGAATTGCTCTCCTCCGACGCCGGAGCAAGCGAGGGCGACACGGGTCAGCGGCGACCCACTGCCCGTGGAAGCATCCGGACCGTCTTGGTGGCGATTGCAGTAGTCGCGAGTCTGGTGCTGGGGTTCCGAACTCTTGCGTCCAGGGATGCCGAGGTGGGAGGCTCGGCTGAGACGGTTCCATCGACGACGACTGTTACCACCGTCGATCCCGCGACGTTGCGGTTGTACGGCGAGCAGATCTCCATGCTCGGCGCCGATGTCGCGGAGGTGGCAGCGGCGGGCCGTCGTATCAACGACGAATGGGACGAGCGGACCGCCGAATACCAGACGACCAAGGACCGGATGAGGGCGTTGGTGTCGAGGGCGACCGTCCTCCCGGCCCGGATGGCCGAGATCCAGCTTCCCGGCAGCGCGGACCCCATAGTGCATCGGCAGATGTTGCTGGAGATCGCGACGCTGGTGTCAGCAGCAGAGGGCATGATGGCGGGCCTCGAGTCCACGGATGCGGGTGAGAGCCGGCTGTCGGAGTTGGCCCGCTTCGAGGCCGCCGCCCGGGAGCTCGGATTGCTCGTGGACGAGGTTGAGAGTTCCCTCGGGTCTGGGCTGGGAGGTATCGGGTCGACCTGATTCGGCGCCGGGGGACTCTCTTGGTGGTGTCCCATCTTCGCCACCGAAGCGGTTCCTAGCCCCGATTCTTGGTGCGGGGGTTTGTACTAGTGTCCTGTATCGGGAATTAGCTGGAGATAGCCTCCTCCGCCTGGCACGCACCGGTTCCGGGGAGCCGAGACCGCGAAAACCGTCGAGGCGGTCTCCTCCGGCGGGCCCTCCCCCAACCGCCACCTCCTCGGCGTCGAAC
>JAPOQZ010000269.1 GCA_026710435.1 bacterium
CGGTACCGAAAGCGGACCGTTGGTGCTTTGCGGTTCCCTACAAGCATGCAACAGCCCTGTGACACAACCACCCCTTCGCATGACTGCACGTCTTCTGGACACAACCGAACCTAAAGACTCGGGACACTACGACGGTGCTGAACAATGACGATTGCTCGGGCCTGCCGCCCGCCGACCCAGGCATTTTGCCGGCGGCTGGCAGGCCGCTGGTGGATTGCTCAGCACCCTCCTAGACCGTGGCTTCACCCCGCAGGAAATCGCCGCCATGTCCGGTTGTGCAGCGCACGCCGCCGACAACCCGTTCCTCAGCCAAGGCCAGCATCTGCGGGTTGTCTGAATGCAGTCAGTTCCTACATCACCCGACAAGAACCTAACGCAGCATCTTCTAGTGTCCCCGAACCCATCCGAGCCGTCTAGCTAGGATGCCGATCTCGGCCGCGCTAGCCGAGTATGTTCCTCGAATCTGAAGTCTGTGCGACCCGGGGCTAGCCTTTCCGTCTGACGCTTAAGCCTTGCGAGCTTGTGAAGGAAACACGTGTGGTCGCTGTTCCTAAATGCCCAAAATGTGATCGTGAAATGGTCTTGCGTACGGCGCGGAGAGGCAAGAGGGCAGGAAGCCAGTTTTGGGGCTGCAGCAAGTACCCGCTATGTCGGGGAATTCGGAGCCATATCAGCAATGGAGGTACGCATCCCCGGCGTGACGCACAGGTCGGGGTGCCAGGTCCAGGCTCAACCTCAGACGAACCGTTCGAGGGGTTCGTCCCGGGCTGCGGTTCGGGGTGTCCTGTACATGTGGCTTCCGAAGGGTTGGCGAGTTCGCTGCGGAAGGCCCGTGTGGATTGGTCAGACAGCACCACATCAACCTACCGCAAGCTTGGGTGGAGGGCTGAATACACGACTGCGGGGGCTTCACTACGGTCTGTAGACCTCAACGGAGTAGCTGCCCTGTCCAACTGTTGGTTGGCGAGCGACCGCGGCGGTAGTCCTCCGGATGAGGATTCTCTGCGCGTGCTGGGCGTGATGGGGAAACTCTTGCGCCGGGGAGTTGCGCCACCATTGGATCCTGAATCCGAACGGACGTTGCTTAGGTATGTCGGGCTCGGCGATCTTCTCAAAGCGAGTCCCCTGCCGGGCGATGTGTCTCCCACGCTGCGATCCGCGCACCAGGTGGATCGAGCGGCGTTTGACGCGATGCAAGGAGACCAGGTGGGGGTAGCACGCGGCTTGGTCGAGTCCGCGGATGAGGGGCGTCTGGTCGACTGGATGGTTGAGCATCATGTGTGGGCAGCACGCTGGCTGGTACCGCAGGCCTCTTTTGATGGTTTGCTACGGGCCGGAGGGCACAAGGCGACGGGGGATCGTAGGTGCGATTTTCTCTGGGCGCCGCCCGGTGTTGCTCCGTTAGTGATCGAGGTAGACGGCGCTCAGCACGAACACCAGGTCTTGGCCGATGCGGAGAGGGACCGGCTTCTTCTATCTGTTGGTATTCGGACGATCCGTGTCCCTACTAGCGAGCTTCGGGATGGACACGGTCATGCCCTCGATCTGGTATCGACCGCTGTTTCCGGTATCGGAGGACCAGCCGTTAGGCAGCGTCGATCCGCCTCGGACACAGATGTACGCCTGGTCTGGGGAGCAATTCAGGTCCATCGCTTCGTTCTGGGTTTGTGCGAGGCGCTGCGGAGGCGATTCCTGCGCGGGGACTCTTGGGTCATAGAGGTCGAGGATCCCACCAATATGGCTGTGGACCTGGTCGCCCCCTACCTGGAGGCTCTTGACGCGCTTGATCGCCTGTGGGATACCCGTCCGGTAGCGCCTGAGCGCGTACTGTTCACTACGTCTACCGGAACGGTTCTCTTGCGGCGCACATCCGAGGGCCGATATGGCCGTACGGCGATCGGGGCTGAGGCTTGGGCGCGCACGCCGCAGGTACGGGTACTGCTCCAATGTGGCCTCACCTCTTGCCAGCCGCTCCCTGAGATAGATGGCACACCGACGGTTGTGATCCGATCCACAGGTGTCCCCTGTCTCATGTCCGACCCGCTGCTAGCCGCTAATCGACGGGACCGTGTCAGCTTGGAGGGGGAAGAGGCGCGGGATGCTATGACGGTTCTGCTCCGTGCAGTGTTCGCCAAGCGCGACTTTCGCGAGGGACAGTACGAAGCTATCTGCGAGGTGATGGCGGGAAGGGACTGCGCCGTACTTCTTCCGACGGGCGCCGGCAAGAGCCTCGTCTACCAGTTCGCCGGGCTGTTTCTTCCGGGCCGGAGTCTGGTGGTCGATCCGCTAGTAGCGCTCATCGAGGACCAGGTCGAGGGGCTCCACCGCTACGGTATCGACCGTGTCGAGGGCATCACACACAACATCGTTAGGAGAGGTGACGCAAAGTCAGTGCTGACAGCGATCGCCGAGGCCGACGTCTACTTCATGCTGGTAGCGCCTGAACGTCTGCAGATCAAGGAGTTTCGCGAGGCGTTGCGGGAATTAGCAACCGGGACGCCCGTCAACCTAGCCGTCGTAGATGAAGCGCACTGCGTGTCCGAGTGGGGACACGACTTTCGTCACGCGTATCTGAACCTAGGCCGGGTCCTACGTACTTGGTGCGGGGACGCGGCCAGGGAGCCCCCGCCGTTGCTTGCTCTCACCGGGACCGCCTCGCGTGCTGTGCTGCGAGATGTGCTGTTTCAACTGGAGATCCGGCAGGAGTCGGACAACTCCATCGTACGACCTCAGACGTTCGACCGTCCGGAACTCAACTATCACGTAGTGTCCATCGACGTCAATCACCGTATGCCTCAGCTTCGGAGTCAGTTACGGAGGCTACCGGCCCTCTTCGGGGAGACTCGGTCCGAGTTCTTCGTGCCTGCGGGCCAATACACGTTCTCCGGGCTGGTCTTTGTGCCGACCGTCAACGGGTTCCCCTCACTCGGGAAGGTCACCGAGCTTACGCGAGAGATCATCCCCTCGGTCAGGATGTTCTCGGGCAAGGCACCTAAGGGTTTCAACCAGGCGCGATACGAGACCGAGAAGCGGAGGAATGCCCGTCAATTCATGGACAACTCAGCTGTCGCACTCGTGTCCACGAAGGCGTTCGGTATGGGCATCGACAAACCGGACATTCGGTGGGTTGTGCACCATATGCTTCCCGGTTCCATCGAGTCCTACTACCAGGAGGTCGGACGAGCCGGCCGTGACGGACACCGGGCACATTGTGCGTTGATGATAAGCGAGTACGACCGGAGCCGTAACCGGCGTCTGCTGGCCGAGGACCGCTCCTTGGAGTCAGCACGTGAACGCCACGGACGGATTCCCGTGGGACAGCGTGACGACGTGACCACGGCCCTGTTCTTCCATCTTTCCAACTTCGCGGGGATAGACGCCGAAGTGTCCGTGCTCGTGGACGTAGCGGCTGCGCTAGCACCCGGCGCGGAACGCCGAGATGTGGACCTACCTTTCAACGGGGATCGATCAAAGCGGGAACGAGCCCTCCACAGGCTCGCGATTCTGGGTGTTGTGGACGACTATCTCGTCAGGTTCAGAGCAAGAACGTTCGTGGTGACCGTTGCCGGAGCTAGGCCCGGCAAGGTCGTCGAAGGATTGCGAGAGTTCGTGAGGCGTAGCCAGCCTGGACTGTTGACCGAGATCGGAAATCGCGTAGCCCAGCGCGATGACCTCATGACTGCAATCGAGGACTGCGGGCGTGAACTGATCAAGTTCGTATACCGCACCGTCGAGCAAACACGCCGCCGCTCCCTCAGAGAGATGTGGCTAGCCGCACACGGAGCCGCGCGGAGCAACAATCCCAACCAGGCGCTCCGTGATCGAATACTCGAGTACATGACCGAGGGTGATGCCACCCCTGTCATGCTCCGCCTGGCGGAAAAGCCCCAATTCAGGTTTTCCGACTGGATATCAGCATGGGTGGGAATGGAGAGCGAAGCCGACGCACGGGAGTGGCGGGCCGCAGCAGCCCGCCTGCTCGGCTCGTACCCGAGTCACCCAGGCCTGCTGGTGTCACGTGCCCTACCCGAAGTGCTGTTGGACGACGGTGACCCCAATGAGTTCGAGTCGAACCTGCGAGAAGGGTTTCAATCGGCCATGGGTGAATACCAAGCAGACAAAGCAGACACGCTCCACGCCGTCCGCCTGATTCTCGAACGCGTAATGGAGCAGCGCCCACTCTGGGGATCTGCCGTCATCGGCGCGGCCTACTACGCCGGCGCTTCCGACCCAGAGACTACCGACGCGTCCGCGACTACCCACACGTCGCGAGAGAGTTGGCCCATCGCGGCCTTTTCTCTCGCCGAGGGCGTTGAGGTTGCGACCTCACTCACCCGGGCGGCACTGGACATCTATAGAGAGGACCAACAGTGACAGATGGCAACGTCGTCGAATTCGAGACCGTACACCGCCGCTTCGAGGAGGCCGTCGAAGCTCTCAAGCAGTTGTCCGAGCTGATGGGTGGACTACGCGACGCCGAGAAGGTCAAAGAACGAACCGCGGCGGCTATATCCGACGCCTCCGATCACCTTCGGGACACGTCCGCCACCCTAACGTCTTATTGCGAACTCTTGCGCTCGGCGTTGGATACCACACTGGAAGCCCTGCAGTCCGCCGAGAACCTAGCGACAGGAGCCGAGCTCACCGCGATCCGAACCGAGGTGACCTTCAATAGGGCAGTCCTTACGCGCCTAGTCGACAACGACAACTCTCTTGACCGCAAGCTCGCCGACCTTGCCAACCGACAGAGCACGATCACCGACACAGTCGACGCTATCCGGAACAAGCTCGACGGAGATCTCTCTCAAGCCCAACAATCCCGAGACGATGCCCTCTCAGAGCTCACCGAAACCAAGAACCGACTCGATAGGCTCGAAACCCGCCTCAGCGGCCTACCGCCCAAAATCCGCCGCAAATACGACCTGGATAACCTCTAACGTCCTAGTGTCCTGTATCGGGAATTCGCTGGAGATAGCCTCCTCCGCCTGGCACGCACCGGTTCCGGGGAGCCGAGACCGCGAAAACCGTCGAGGTGGTCTCCTCCGGCGGGCCCTCCCCCAACCGCCACCTCCTCGGCGTCGAACGCGTCCCGCCGTACCCTCTGCGAGGGGCTGGGTGGACAACATGAACCAAATCACGGTCCGGTCGGTACCGAGAGCGGACCGTTGGTGCTTTGCGGTTACCTACAAGCATGCAACAGGCCTGTGACACAACCAACCCGTCGCATGACCGCACGTCTTCCACACACAACCGAACTAAAGACTCGGGACACTA
>JAPOQZ010000216.1 GCA_026710435.1 bacterium
AAAGATCATCTGGATGCGAGACCGCATCGGAGCCGACCGCATCCTCTTCGGATCCGACATGGCCGGAATCGAAGTATCACTCACCCTCAAACAATGGGTAGACCAATTCCGCATGCTCCCAGAATGGGCCAAACAACTCGGCTACCGCATCCCCCAACACCAGATCGACCAGATCCTCGGAGAAAACACCCGCCGCATATACCGACTAGACGACCACCAACCCGGCTAAACCTGATTATCCATGTTTCCAGACACACCCACGGCAGCACGCCACATCAACCACATCATCGTGAAGGCTCCGGGCTGAGACAGGAATATCGAGTCAGGCGCAAACCCCTCTTAGCCGTGTAGAGCCGGTTAACCCGTGGGTGATTTACAACTATGGAACTAACCAACATCTGTCACCATCAACTGTAAGAAGTCACCGGACCGAGCAAGTGCTGTCCGTCGAAGTGGATTAGGTGGGAAGGTGCGTCGGCGACCCATACTTCGGTCTCCCATGAGATTCCAGCAGTGAACTTCGCCATCGTACGCCGGTCGAGAAACGCCGTGACAAAGATCAGCGTGGCTGTCGAGCCACTGAACATTTCCTGGAGTTCTTCGTGGCGCTTCACATCGACTGGTCCGTGGCTGGTCACCGCTTCGACCAATACCAGCCAATTGTTGTCTGCCGAGTGGATAATAAGGTCGGGTATCTTTCCGTGAACGTCAATAGTCACACCAAGTCGCTTGAATGCCTCCTCGTCAAATACAGCGAACTTCTGCTGGGTATCACCTACATACAGGAGATGTGCTCCGGGCGTCCACCGTGGGCAGAAGTCGTGAATGATACGACCTATTAGAGTATTGTGAAGTCCTGGGGATAATCCGAGGGTGTCACCATCGGGAAGGACGACAGCAATGAGCTGCTGCTCACGTTGCCTAGCCCATCGCTCCA
Source organism: bacterium (assembly GCA_026710435.1). GTDB lineage: Bacteria > Actinomycetota > Acidimicrobiia > Spongiisociales > Spongiisociaceae > JAPPFW01. The sequence continues at coordinate 938 of JAPOQZ010000216.1, forward strand.
TTAGGCTTTCCACCTCTTCATGGTAGGTGTCTAACCGTGTTTGCCAGGTTTCGGTTCCGTAGCTACGGAGTAGCCTAAGAGCAGGGCCAGTTACTTGATAATTAGTGTGGGGGCTGTTGACCGGCCTCTCAGGCTTGTCGGGGTTTTTTGCGACCAGATCAGCGGCCAGGAACTGGTGCAGGGTCTGGCGACGTATTGTCTCCCTCGTGTTAGGAGCACATTCCTTGCCGTAGTGTACAGCTATGAAGTTCATACTCTCAGTGACACCTCGGAGTGGGGCGGACGCCTCGGACCAGTCCTTGCTGGGGGTTAGATCGAGTAAGGCCAACAGCACAAGCCCGGATCGATCGTTCCGTTGAGCGCTAGGAACCCCAGTCGTCTGAGTGTATCGATCGCCTCAGGAACGGTAGCCACGTATCAGCTGCCGGCCAGTTCTCGGATGTGCCTAAACACCGTCGCGTCGATTTCCGTCTGGAGATGGCTCATCTGGACCGCGTCTTCACCGAGGGCGGTGAGTTGGTCGGTGGTGGGGTAACGAAGCGAGCGGAGATCCGTTGCGTTGACCTGTGTATGGCCATTGAAATGCCGGAAGAATCTATCAACAATTGTCGAGTTCAGATAGGTGGCAATCCCCCACGCCAGATCAATCGTCAACGAGGCCCCGTCCCGGTGGTAAACGTTGATATGGTTTTCGATAGCGACAGTCTCGTAAGGAAGATCGCCAGCAGCAAGGACCGAAGCCACGATACGGCGGGGCTGCTCTTTGGAAGAGAACCGCTTGACTAGCACATAGTTTCCAGACGACAGCAGCAGTCCCCGCGTGGCGTCGTTCACAACCAGTGCATTGGCCTTCTTGCTCGCCGACACCGGCCATCGAACACATCCGTCCCGCATGTGAAGCGGGTAAATGAGCGGTACAGTCCCCTCCCCCGGCTGAGATCGAAGGTACGGCCGCACTCGGAAGTCTACGACTCGACCGGTCGACACCGACACGCCCAAGCTCTCCAGATCGCCGGGGAGCGAGTACACGCGGTCCGCCAAGTGACGCTCTGCCCTGTTGGTTACTAACCGGAGGAACCGGTCAGGGTCGTCCGGATGAACAACATCGGCGAACGATACAGACCGAGTCGACACCGGTCCCTGCCCGTCTCCCCTACTAGACGTAATGCGAACCTCGCCCTGCCTCCCCTCCTTAACAAGATGAACGATGACATTCTCCTGCAACACTCCTGCATCCCGAAAGGCCTGGTCTCTCGCTTCAAACACATGAACACGTCTAACCGCGGCCGAATCCAGCAGCTCAGCGCGAAATGCCCGAAAATACGGACCATTGCAGAAGCTCCGAGGAATGATCGCGACCAGTTGTCCCCCCGGCCTCAGCAAACGAAGCGACAACGTAACAAACGCGACGTACAGGTTCCGCGCCTTGATACGCAAACGTGTCAACGCCGCAGTCTCTCGTGATCGGATACCGAGTTTCGCGTACGGAGGGTTGAGAATCGCTAAGTCGAACCATTCACGCCCGGTGTTCCACAAAACGTCATCGATCTGGGCACACCCCCACTCCACAAAGTCTGCCGAGGCAACCCGCGCGGTCAGCGACGGCAGCGCACGTCTGCACTCTTCAAGCGTGGACTCAAGCGGATCCAACAAGCCAGAGTCCACTTCCACAGCCGTCACATCCAGACTCACATTCCACTTCTCGGCGGCTGCCCGCCCGACTAAAGCAGCTGTAAGCGACCCCACTCCGGCACCCGGATCCAGTACCCGAACGCGCCCGGACGGAACCTCGAACATCCCCGCAAGCAACGATGCAACCGGCATCGGCGTGAAGACCTGACCCAGTCGTCCGGGCTTACCGCCAGGTGAGTAACGCACCCGGCGGCTTTCCACCCCGGCAACCAGATCAGCGCCGTCGACCCCCCGAGCCGTACCAACTCTCATACGATTCATTATGCACAACGTACGTGACAAGACCGTTGCATTCCTTCAAGCACCCCGGAGACCGGGTCCCGAATGCCCGAGTCGTGCCCGCCCGCCATGTACACACCGCCGCTCCCTCTTGCAGTCGGGGATACTGGCCGGGCAGGCTCATCACATGGCCGATCTTCCGCTCGTGTCGCATATTTGGCCGGTTCGCAAATCCCCAGGTCAGGAGGTTGTACATGTAATGTTACCGTGCGTAGTGGTCTCATACATGTCGCTTTCCGACATGGACCGGTCGTGTACACGTGGTTACGGTGTCTCCGGGGGTCGGCGTTCCCACCACGGGTCGGCCTCCTCGAGTTGGACCGACAGGCGGAATAGCAGGGCCTCGTTGCCGAAGGCAGCGCCGATCTGGACGCCGACGGGGAGACCGTCAGGGGTCGTGTGCAGCGGGAGGCTCGCCGCTGGGCATCCGCTGAGGTTGTAGAGCGGGGTGAAGGCCATGTGATCCCACATCCGTTCCATGTAGACGTCGAGGTCTTCTCCCATCATGTCGAGGCCGCGTAGCGGGAGCGGCGGATCGGCCAGGGTCGGGCTCAGGATGATGTCGTACTCGTCAAAGAAGCCGGCCAGTTGACGGCTGGTGCGATGGGCCATGAGCAGGGCGTTGGCGTAATCACGCGCCGTGACACGCCTCCCCTCCTCAGCGGCTAGACGGGTGATGTTCTCCAAGTCATCGGGACGCAGTCTCCGGCCCAGGGCCTTGAGGCGTAGCGCGACGTGGTTGGCGGTGTGGCCCACCAGGATCGTGCTGATCGCGGTGCGGCACTCCGCCCCGGAGACCGGTGGAACAGCGGGGGTGACGACGTGTCCTAGATCGCTCAGCATGCCGGCTACCCGTTCGGCGCCTATCACGCACTCCGGGTCGATACGCTCATCTTGAAGGCCCTCTGTCCATAGAGCGACACGGAGCCGGCCGGGGTTCCTTCCGACCTCGGCCAGGAAATCACCATCAGGTACGGGCGCTGCGTAGGGATCCCCGGGTTCCGGTCCGTGAGCAACGTCTAGGAAGACTGCACTATCCCGCACGGTGCGGGAAACGACGTGGTAGGTCGCTAGGCCGCTCCATCCTTCCCCGGCGTCGGGGCCCGCCGGCGTCCTGGCCCGGGTCGGTTTCAGGCCGAACAGCCCGCAGTTGGCAGCCGGGCTGCGGATCGAGCCTCCCCCGTCGGTCGCCTGGGCGACAGGGACCATGCCGGTGACGACTGCGGCCGCCCCTCCCCCGCTCGAACCACCCGGGCTGCGTGACCTGTCCCACGGGTTCAGGGTCGGTCCGTGCAGAACGGGTTCAGTCGTGCCGCTTATCCCGAGTTCGGGCGTGTTGGTCTTTGCGACCAGCAGCAGTCCGGCCTGCCGGTAACGAGCGATGATGGTGCTGTCGTGATCGGCCACATTCCTCCGGAAGAGGTGGGATCCGTTGGTGGTGGGCTCCCCGGCGCACAACGCGTGGAGGTCCTTGAGCATGAACGGGACGCCCGACACCGGCCCGGCAGGAAGCCCCCGTGCTAGCGCGGAACGGGCGGCGTCCTCCATCAGATGGATGACCGCATTCACCCCGGGATTCCGCGTTGCGATCCGATCCAACGCCGCGTCGACCAACTCGTCAGCGGTCACAAAGCGGTCACGGACGAGACCTGCCAAGCCGAGTGCGTCGTAGTTCTCGTACTCCTCGAAGACGGCCATTAGGGTTCCCTTGCTGGATCGAACAGGACGCCAGCTTACCGAGGTTGGGAGGCGCGCTTGGGGCGTTCCGGACTGTCACGCGCCATGCGACCCGACCTTGACGGCGCCACATCGCTGGTGGTGGGCGCCAGCCGGGGAATCGGCCGGTCCGTAGCCCTAGGCCTTGCCGCATCGGGCGCGTCGGTGATCGGGATGTCACGATCCGCCGATGCCCTCTACGGTCTCGGTGAGGAGATCGCGGCTTCCGGTGGAAGGTTCCTACCTCTCGTCGCCGACATCTCGGACCTCGATGCGATGGAAACGGCCGTGGAAGACGCCTGGCACTGGAAGGGGCGCTTGGACAGCCTGGTCAACTCCGCCGGTACCACCAACCGCTCCTCCGCCCTGGACATCACCCCCGCCGAGTGGGACGCGGTGTTCGATGTCAACCTGCGAGGCGCCTTCTTTCTCACCAGGGAAGTCGGCCGCCGCATGCTCGATGGCGACGGGGGCTCCATCGTGAGTATCGCATCCCTCTCGGGTGTGGTGAGCGACGGCGCCCAGGCCGCCTACAGCGCGAGCAAAGCTGCGTTGATCCACATGAGTGCCGTGCTCGCCGAACAGTGGGCGCCGAAGGTACGGTTGAACTGCGTGAGCCCCGCCTGGGTGGAGACCGATATGACCCGCGACTTCCTGGCAAACCCGGACAACCGTTCGACCATCGTCCGGCGCACGCCGATGGGCCGTCTGGCCCGGCCGGAGGAGATGGTCGGCGCGGTGCTGTTCCTCGTTTCGGACATGAGCTCGTATATGACCGGGCAGAACCTGATCCTCGACGGGGGGTGGACAGCATGAACGGGCCGCTGGTAGTCGACTGCCACATGCACATCAGGGGCGACGACTGGAACCCCGTGAACCTACGCTCCGGTATGGACGCATCGTGGGCCCGGCAGGTCCGTTGGTACGAACCGCCGAAGTCGAATCCCTCCTACCTCCACGCCAGCGTGGCCCAGGCCACGGACGTGACCGGTGATAAGGCGGTGGCTCGTATGGACGAGGCCGGGGTGGACGCCTCGGTGATGATGCCCATGGACCACGGCGTCGGCCTCGGCGAGGAAGGCGTCATACCCATCGAGGAGAAGAACCGGCTATGCGCCGAAGCCACCCG
>JAPOQZ010000154.1 GCA_026710435.1 bacterium
ACTGAACCCGACGCGGATGGTGTCGTCGCCGGTTTCCTTGACCAGCCGGTCGATGACTTTGTAGAGGGCGGCGTGGCTGTCGTGTTTCCAGCCGCGGTTGGAGGCGATGGCTTTGATCATCTGTGCTGTTGCTCCCCAGCCTTTCTCCGATACCTGCCGCGAATCGCCCTCGGCCAGCTCGTCGAAGCTCTGGGTCAGCAGTTGTCGGGCCGCTTCATGGTATGTCAACGTCTGCATCTTGCTCCTGACCTCCTGGAGACACATTTAGATGCTTTAGGAGGGTGCTGAGCAATCCACCGGCGGCCTGCCAACCGCCGGCAGAATGCCTGGGCTGGCGGGCGGCAGGTCCCAGCAATCGTCATTGTTCAGCACCCTCCTAGATGTGCCATTCTTCTATGACATAATAAAGCATTGGAGAACATAGACCAGACGGTAGTTCATGGTTAGTCGACCGAGGGTCTCGACGTAAAACGACCTGAGAAGGCGGCTAGCCGGCGATGGACATCACCAAGCCGACCGCCACCAGCCCTACGCCGGTCCACTGCAGGTGGTGGAGCCGTTCGTGGAAGAAGATCACGCCGCCGACCACGGCGATCACCCGCCCGCTCTGGGAGAGGATGCCGATAAGCCAGGCCGGGGCATAGGCGAGGCCGTATCCGAAGGTCACGAAGGAGACGGCGTCGATGAGCCCGACGACTCCGAGGAGCCATCCGTTGCGCCAGGTGACCTTCGACTGCCTCCTGTCCCAATCCTCCAACCGGGAGTCCTTCCCCTCCCGGCGCTTGTTCTGCGTTATCCGGGAGATGATCACGAAGATCAGAGCGACGTAGGCCACGGTGTAGAAACGCTGGGTGATGATGGTCCAGTTGGAGTCGAGTCCATCACGGATGGGGATCTTGAGGCCGGCGTTGGAGAGCGACCCCACGAGCACTGCGATCATGGCGAACACCGGACCCCAGGTAACGAGCCGGATTTTGGTGCCCCGCTCGATCACGAGCGATGCCAGGACCGCTCCCGCCGCCGCGATAGGAATGCCGATCCACTGGACCGCGCTCGGCCTCTCGGCGAGCAGCCAGTATGAATAGAGAACGGTGATCGCGCCTGACAGAGCCGAGATGGGACTCACCACCGACACCGGGCCCAGGCGGAGGGCCATGTAGCTCCCGAGGAATGAAGTGGCCGCGGCGGCACCGAGGAGTCCCAGCAGGATGATCTGGTCGGTCGTGATCTCGAAGGGAACACCGATGAGCAATGCCCAGGCGATCATCGCCACGAAGGCGATGGTCAGTGTGAAGGTGGTGGAGCGCAGTACCCCGAACCGCCGGGCTACAACCGCTGTGAGCAGGTTGTTGACGCCCAGCGTCACCGCCGTGATCAACCCGAATACGGTCCCGATCAGCATGATCTGCGTTCTGATCGGGTCACTGCCGTGGGCTACTCCCGTTGTCGATTCGGACTATTCGTGGAGTTGGGCTTCGGCGCGGCTGGCAGCGCCGGCGGCGCCCGCCACCTTCGAGATGTCGGTCTCGCCACTGGTGCGTTGAGGCATCCAACTGACCATCCGGTTGAACATCTGGTTGAGCAGGTAGAAGGTCAGGAGCGAATAGAAGGCGACCACGATGGCCACGATAACCAGCCGAGCCGTGTTGGTTTCCTGAACCGCCGAGGCGGCCATGAAGCCCAATCCGGTCGGGAAGCCCAGGAACTCGGCGGCGATCGTCAACGACCACCCGAGCCCGCCGGCCAGCAAGAGAGCGGTGCGTAGTTCCGGCATTGCCCCCGGCACGATTACCTTCAGATAGGTGCGCAGCCGCGAGGCGCCCAGGGTTCGAGCGCTTTCGATGTACCTGTCGGGCACGTTGGCCACAGCGTTCATGGTCGCCACCACCAGCATCACCCACACACCGAAGCCGATGAAGAGCGTGGTGGCGCGGAGGTCGACCCCCAGGGCGAACTGCATCCATGGGATCGCAGCCAGCAACGGGATCATCCTGAGGAAGTTGAACGGTGCCCAGGAGATCTGGCGCAAGGCGGACCAGTAGGGGAGGGCGAGACCGGTGGCCAGACCGGCTATCAAACCGACACCCAAGCCGGTTATCAGACGGGACAGGGTCATGACGGAATGGAAGCCCAAGGCCAGGAACACGGCGGTCCAGGTCCTCGACTCAGGACCGTCTATGGCGGGGAAGGGCGCCAGCGCTCCGAATTGCAGGGGCAGCCCCGCCACGGTGAACCCTCCGAACAGATCCCAGTTACCGGACAATCTGTAAAGGGCGTTGTAGATGATGTAGTCAAACCCCGGCACCAGCGGATGCTCGAGTGTTCCCTTGGGCGCGATGTACGACATGAGCTGCCAGCCCACCAGCAGAACCGCCCAGGTGATGAAGAACAGAGGGTTGGCTTTTGCGGTTTTCACGACGCGCTGAGGCAGCCCGATAATGGCCTTGCCGATCCTCATGATGGCTGCGGTCGACCTTCGGAACCGGAAGACGAATGTGTAGGCCCAGAACAAGACCGTCCAGAAGAGGAGGAACTGCCAGGTCAGATGGAGTATGCCCTCTTCGAATTGCCAGTCTCCCAGCGGTGTCATAGCGAGGACGAGCAGACCCGAGACGAAGAACCAGACGGCCCATCCGACCCAGAATAGGATCCGCAATAGTCGGGTGGGGCTCAAACCTGGGTCGCTTCCTCTTCGGTGATTCCCAAGTGCGCCAGGATCGTCTTGGTGATATCCACGGCGGCGGAACTGGCTCGGATATCTTCGTCACGAGGGCGGGGCAGGTTGACCGGGATGTCATCTACCAGCTTTCCTTCGGCCAGGAGGATTACCCGGTCGGCCAGTATCAGAGCCTCCTCGATGTCGTGGGTCACGAAGAAGATGGTCTTCTGTGTCTCCTCCCACAGGTCTAGGAGTACGTCATGGAGATTGCGCCGGGTGAAGTAGTCGAGCGATCCGAAGGGCTCGTCCATGAGGATCACATCGGAGCCGACCGCCATGGCGGACGCCAGCGCCACGCGCTTGCGCATGCCTCCCGAGAGCTCCCTGGGCCACGAATCAGCGAAGTCGGTCAACCCGACCGCCTCCAACCAGTGGGCCGTCGTGCTCTCTCGTTCCGCATCGTCTACTTTCAGGGCGCGGAGACCGAATTCGACGTTCTCTCGGACGTGAAGCCAGGGAAAGACCGTGTCCTGCTGGAAGACCATCGCCCGGTCGGCGCCGGGTCCTTCGACCACCGTATCTCCCAGCCGCGTCTGGCCGGCGGTCGGTGGTTGAAGTCCGGCCAGGACCCGCAGGAGGGTGGTCTTACCGTGGCCGGATCTTCCGACCACGCAAACGAACTCGCCGGGTTGGACTTCGAAGTTCACGTCGTGGAGGGCGTTGACCAGTTGGCCGGACCGGTGCTCGAACACGCACCAGAGGCCCTCGAAGCTGACAACTCTTGACATAGCTGTTTCCTCCTTGTCTAGAGGCCTAGTCGGCGGCCGGCCTCGGACCACCTGGTCATGTAACGGATAATCACCAGCAGTATCGCGTCGACCACCACCGCGAGCGCCCCGTAGAAGGTGATCAACGCCACGAGTGCTGATGGGGCTTGGAGTTGGCCGATCAAGAACCTCCAGATGTCGATGAGGTGCCCACCTCCGACCTGGATGCCGAGCACCTCGACCAAGACACCCAGGCCCCAGGCGCCCGCCAGTGCGATGCGGAATCCGCCTGCGATCTCGGGCACCGTGCCCGGCAGGTAGACCCAGCGGAAGATCGAACGAGGCGTTCCGCCGAGGGTTAGGGCCGACTCGACGATCCCGACGGGAATGTTCTCGGCGGCCCGCCTGCTGAAGAAGTACATGAGCAGGGTCGTGTAGAAGGTCACCAGGCCGATGGTGGTCATGATCGGTACCTCGACGCCGAACCAGATGACGAAGAACGGTGCGGCGATGAAGATGGGGGCGGTTCCGAAGAAGGAGGCGATCGGC
>JAPOQZ010000084.1 GCA_026710435.1 bacterium
GCTCCTCGGCCCCTTCTTCGGCGTCGAAGTCGAGGTCGAAGAAGGGGCCGGCTCCGGTGTCCGAGGTGGTACTTCCGCAGGGCTGTGCCGCCCTTCAGTGTCAAGTCGATCGCTTCGTACACGCCCCGCTCATGCAGTCCGGGGTCTTCGCGACCACCCCTGACCAGGGGTAATGGTAGGGGTCCCGGGAGTCTGTCTCCTCCTCAACCGGAATCTGTCTCCTCCTCTCAGCCGCTGAGACCGCGGCTAATGCGCCCGTATCCCTAGGGCGGGGCTGTTACCGGCGGTCCTAGCCCGGTAGTTGGCTGGCTAGACACTCGATGGCGTCCCACCCGGCATGGGGTAGCAGGGTGTCAGCGTTCACATACTCTCGCTGGCCGAGGAGCGAACGATGTGGCGGGACCGCTCAGCCAGCCTCAGTACTGTATAGGTGCCGTCACCGCAAGGTGCCATTGCCCACACGTCGTCGAAGCAGGCGAACGTGAGACCGTTGAGAGGCTCGAAAGAGTAAGGTGGGTCGGCCTTCGGGCCGAAGTGACCGGTCAACTGCGAAGCCGCGTGTCCACCGTCCAACCCCACTACCAACCATTTCAGATCGGGTGCGTTCGCTAATTGGTCCTTGCCCGCCTTATGGTTGATGCACTCTTGGATCGCCGTACTCAACGCTTCCCAGTCGCCCAAGGTGACGCCGCCACCCATGCCTGCAAGCGTGTAGACCATGCCTTTGTCTGCTGGCTCCGGTGGCTTGACAACACTTACCCGCCGAGCCACGGCGGGATCATCGAAATGGTCGATTAGAAGCTGCGGATACCAGAAACCAGACCGTTTCGCCCAAAGAGGTACCCATTCCTCGAAGCTGACCCCCTTGCGCGTCATCGCTACGGCTTCGTTCGCCCATTGACTATCCCAATCCGACCCCTTCGTAAACTCCAACACACTGACCAAACGTCGGTTGGCGATTTCGGCCATTCCTTTGCATGTGGTGCTGGCGGCTTCGGCGGAGACGAGCACTGGGATCAACGCATCGACTAGCCGCCTAACGGTTCGTCGCTTGTTGGCTTCCGGTTCAGGGTCACTGATGAGCACAGTCCACTTATAGGCCAGCCTGTGGTCAGGCCACTCCGGCCCCGGTTTGTGGTGTATCTGAGACCAGAAATTGTTCCCATCCGGGTTGGTGTGCGAGGTCACTTCGATATCCGCAACCCGTCCGTTTGTCAGAGTTGCCCGCCAGTCACCTGTGCCGCCCTGGCCATCAGGGTGTAGCCGTTCGATTCGCAGAGGGTCCAGGATTTGGTCGATTGCGTCCCGAGCTACGTGCTCGACTATTCCGGCCAAGGCAGTCACGCCATGAGAATAGCGCACGTACGTGGGGGTTACAGAGTCCCCGGGTGATGGGTCCTGTAGTCACTACAACCTTCAGGTCGATCTGTACCATCGTGCCGCTGGGTCTAAGGTTCATCGTGTAGGCAGTAACAGGTACTAGAACTGAAAATCGCCACCCCAGACTCTATTACATCACAGAAGGTGAACAGGTTTATGTCCTTCCTGCCTACCTTGTCCGGCCGGTACCGTGCGTCCTGATACGAGTTCGCGTATCGCTCTATGATCTGTGTCAGACTCAGGATCGGCACGTCGAGCTGCCGGTCCTGCTGTAACTGTGTGTAACGGTTGCGCCAAGCAGCTTTCAGATGTGTAGGCAAGCGGTGGAACAACTTGTCCAACCTGTGTGTACGCAGCTTATCCGAGGATTCCGGTAGGAGACCGTACTTCGTGATAAGTCCCTTGAGGACACTCTCTACTCCAAACAGACCCAGGTGGACTGTAAGGAAGGAGGCCATCTGACGCCATTCCGTGGTCGCCTGCTTATGCTCCTCATCCGGGATTCCCTTCTTCAAGCGGGGCGCGTTTTGGAACATGAGGACTTGTACAGCGACACATTGTGCTGCGTTCCAGTACCACACGTTGCCTTGCACGTCTTGACACGTACAGCTCACGGTCACCATCTCTCTATGTAATGACACCCCCAGATTGACTGGCTGCTACGTCTGGCTAGTCGGCCCATTCGTGCCAGCGGTTGGGATCGTTGATGATACTGGGGGGCTTTGTCGGTGGTCATGCGGAGGCGGCCGATAGCCCACTCCAAGGGTATTTTCCCGTTGACGTTGTACAGGTGGGTGTCGTCGGGGATCCCCTCGATGCGGCATCGACTGTTCATGTGCAGCACACTGCGGTTGTCGACTAGTTTCCGGTCGCTGTTCCGGGTCCTGTCCCAGCGCATCCTGCCGTCGATGCGGTAGAAGCCGGCATCGCCGGGTCCGCTGACGGTCCGTCTCGTACCTGTACCGGGGGAAGGCTTGGCCTTTCGAGACCAGTTCGAGGTCGGGGGCGGTCCAGCCGTTCTGGTTCATGGTGATCGAAGTGGGCCAGATGGGACGATCAGTGGTGGGCTCATAGACACTGAGGGGGTGAGGCGTTGCCATTCGTCGAGGCGTCGCTGCGCGATGTCGTGTGCTTGGTCGTGGGTTACCCACGCTTCGGTGAATAGGAACTCCCATGGGGAGTATGGTGATGAGTCTGCGACGCTCGGGGGGACGACGGTTGCGTCGTCGATGATCGTGTGCAGGTCCTGGTAGATGCGGCAGATGGTGTCTGCGGCTTCGTGGATGTGCCCGTATGTCAGAGCGAGGTCTTCGGCTTTCGATGGGTTGTAGTGCGCGATGTTCTCGTCGACATGCTGCTTAACCGTTGCAGCTACGTTCGTTAGGAGGTTGAGGCACTTGTCGATGCGTTCGGTAGCCATGTTCGGGAGAGGACGTTTCTTGATGTTTCGCAGGAACCGTCTGAGCGATCGGGTGTCTCTGCGATCATCGTTCATCGCCCTTATTGTGACCATCAGGGATCTGAGATAGTTCCGATTGACCCATTCCATGAAGTAGCCATTAGTGTGCTCAGGCCACTCTGCGGCTCCGACTAGTTCGTTCCAACTCCGGAACACTTCTCGGCTGTTGAGCATGCCCCAGATGGGGCCTCGGAGTTCTTGCAGCCATTCCCGCAGCTCATCCCTGCGTGCCCGATCCGGGTTGTCCACTAGTTGCTTTCCTCTCTGATCCGCTGTGTGCCCTGTTCTGCCGCATGCCGGAACCCGCGGAGGCTGGGCTGTCGTCCGCCTGTCTGGTGAGAGAGCTTCAGCCGGGCTGTGGGTGCCTGAGTGTTGACGTGCGTGAACTGGCCGCCGGTTCTTGTGCCCAGACTCTGTGACCGCCGACCTGGGTTCCTTATAGGGGTATGACGTTGATGCTGGCTTTGGCGTCTTCTGCTAGGGCTTCGATTGCCTCTGTGTCATCCCTGTCCGCGGTGATGGTGAGTTGGGTGGTTTGGTTGATGTGTTGGACGTTTCCGTCGTCGATGCGGTTGGTGAGTTCGCGGAGGAGGTGCATCAGTTCTTCGGGGGGTGCGTCGGGGTCGAGGGTGGTGTTGATGCTGAGGGTGATCTGCCAGTGACTGGTCTCTGTGTCTGGTGCGGGGGTGGGGCCGGACGGTGCCGACGGTGGTGGTGTCGTGGGTTCGCGCTGTCCTCCGGCGGATGGTTGCGTGTCGGGCGGCTTGGGGGGCGTTGGCGGTTCCGGGTCGTCTCCCGGCGGGTGGGAGGCTGCCCGTTGTATGCGGATGTGGTGGGATGACAGGTTGATGTCGCCGGCGGTCTGGACTTGGTAGATCTCGCCGGTAGGGCTGACGAGTTCGATGTTGTTGCTTCGGATGGTGGCGTAGATGGCGTCTCGTAGTTCGCTCGCGCCCGATGGGAGCAGTGGTTTGTGGGGGTTGGACCAGAAGTTGTCTCGTATCTCCGAGAGGGGTCGGCCGTAGTCGTTGTCTCGGAGGTTGTGGAGTAGGGCGTTGTGGTCGAACTCGCCTTGTCGGAATGCCTTGCTGGCCTCGCGTAACTCGCCCCACACGTCTGCGCCGCTGAGCGCGCTCTGGGTGTCTCTACGGATTCGTAGGATCTCGACGTCGCGCTGGTACTCGCCTTTGGGTGCGAGGTAGATGATGTGCTTGTAGCACTGACGTACCATCTTGTCGAGCCGTTGTTTGGCTTCCGCAGCTTCCGTTCGTGCTCGTCTTGTCATGTCCTGGTCGGCTTGGACCACGGGGAGTTGAGCGACCCGCTTGCGGGCGATCCACTGGGCTGCGAGTCCGCGGGCCTGTCGCCGCACGGCTGTGTTGGCGCACGCGAACACAGTTGAGGAGGCCCATTGGACGTTCATCGGGTCAGGGCCGGTACCCAGCGCCGCGGCGGTGGATTCGCGTGTGGCGGAGTCGTTGCCGTTGAACAGAGAGAACCATCGTGAGTCGAGCACCACAAGTCTGGTCTGGTGCTTGTTGTCGATGCCTGCCTGTTCGAGCACCGCGCGGCATCCCTCTGCTGTTACGCCCTCGGCCGGTGCGGCGCCGCCTTCTGCCCTTACGATCTTGTCGAACGGTCCGGTGGTAGCAATCTCGAAGGCCCGGTCGGTTACCGCTTTGTCGCGGTCGGCGTCGCTGATGGTCTTTTTCTCGGCGCGGGTGAGCATTGCCAGGGTCTTGCGGGTTTCGAACACCCAGCGCCTCGCCGTGCGTCCACTACCGGGCAGAACCTCTACGGAGGCGACACCATCGTCGGTTTCGAGCAGTTCGGCGGCTACTGCTTCGGCGTCGCCGGTGCCGTAGCCGCCTCCCGGAACGAACGAGGCCGCGAGTAGTTCTGCTTCAGTGGCTCCGCGTGCTCCGTTGGCGCGGGGGCACAGCGACCGTACGAACAATGCGGTGGCCATGCGCTCGGCTGCCCGCGGGTTCCGATGCGACCAGCCCTCGTCCCGCAAGGTGTCCAGGCGGCGGGCAGCTCCCCGGTCGGGGTTGTGCTGGTCGACGATATCGACGCTGGCGACCTCCCGAAGATTGGCCTGGGGCTTGTCGTCAGCGACAAGACCGGAATTGAGCAGGGCGTCCTTGAGGAGGTTGGACTGCAACGGTAAATCGCCGCTGTCGATCAGCTCAGGCGTCCACTCGCCGGCAGCGGCGCGGCGTGACTGCTCATGTGCCGCCGATGCGAAGACCCTGATGATGGAACGTACCCGCTGGAACCCGGCGTGCTGCGCCCACTCCCCCTCTGCCAGCGCGATCAAGTCGGGGTGGAACGGGTAGCAGCGATGCACTCGCCGACGGAAACCGGATTCACGGTAGTCGCCGAGCTTCTTGAACACCTTGGTCTTCCACGCGCCGCCCATGCCCGAGAGGAACCGATCAGCGGTCGCGTCGGTAGCCTCGACCGGGGCCAACGAGCTGAACAAACGGCGCTGAATGATCTCCGCGAAGTCGCCGCCGCCGGCGACCGCGGTCGTCCGAGCGTTGCGAGTCAGCAAATCCTCCAACTCGGCGCGGTGCTTCTCGCCTTCGCGGTTCATCACCATGTTGTCCTTGTCGGACGCGATCATCACAACCACCGCGACACAGTTCGGCACGTCGTTTACGACATCGAGCAGCACCCGCAGGAACGCCATGTCCAACACTGCCCCGTCGGGGTCCGACGCGGCAGCGACCCTGACGTAGTCCATGATCTCGTCGATCAGGATGAGCACCGGCCGTCCGGTGCTGCTGAGCGCTTCGGCCATTTTGGCCTTGTTCGTGATGTGAGCCTTGAACGAGTCGTAACGATGGCCGTCCTTGTCGAACAGCCGCCACAGGAACCGCTCCCCGAGCCGTGTGGCCGGGCCGAAATCCTCTTCGGCAGCGGTCGTGTTGTCACAGTCCAACACCACACATATCGGGTTGCCGAGGTCGGCGCGCACGTTGCCACGACCAGCGATACTTTCCGCCGCTGACATTACCTGCCTACCAAGGTCGGTCTGGGACAGTTCCCCGGGATGCGAAGCAAGGTGCCACAACCCGATGAGGCCGTGGGACTTGCCGCCGCCCATCGCCTGGTCGAGCCGCCACAGCGCGCTTGTCTGAGTAGAGCCCGGCACTCCGAGACGTACCGCGACACGGGCCATCAACTCCACGAGGCTCCCCGTCGGATGCGTGATGTCGCCGTAGTAGCCGGCATCGGCATATGGGGTTCTGCCTGCGCCGACGCCGTCTGTGCCGAACACTCCGTTATGAAGTGACATCTGCACATCGTCGATAGCGCCGTCGCTGGCCCTTACCTCCTCGCGCAGTTCGACGACTTGCCACCATGGTGCGTTCGTGCCGGTCATCAAGACCCGTCCTTTCCGCTCAGAAGAACCTACCCTGATCTGCCTCTGAGGTCATACGCTCGTGTTCCTGCTCGCGGTCGCCGCGGGCCCGCAGAGCACGATCGGAGATGAGGTTGCGTTGCCGCACCGCCCAGGTCCAGGTCTGCCCGTCACGGTCGCTCTCGCCCACGGAGCGAGCCAACTCGGCCATCGCTGCCCATAGCAGTTCGTCGTTCTCGCGATCCAGCATGTGCAGCGCTTCGGCTATCTCGGCCAGAGCGCGACCTTCCGCCGCTACCGCCAGGGCGATGTCGATGACGGCGCTGTTGGGATGCAAGTCCAGGCTGGTTGCAGTTTCATCCCCGTAGGCGAGCCGCGGCCCGCCCTTGACCTTCTTGATGATGCCGTCCACGTCGTTCTCGGACATGTCGTACGACAGACGCTGCCAGCGAGCCTCGGAAGCCGCGGCCACCCGTCTACCGTGCTGACGCGCCCACGCCAGCCCGAAACGGGTGCGCTCGTCGAAATCGGCCAGCCGGAATCTGTCGATACGCACATCTGCGGCCTCTTCCACCGCCTTGTGGGCCAACCCCAAGAAATGTTCGATCGGAACCGGCACACCGGTGAAGTCACGAACCTCGCTATACCCACCCACGACCTCCATCGCCGGGGCAATCGCGGCCATCCGCTGGTCGGAGTCCGCTAAGCCGTCAGCAGTCCATTCGGGCACCCGCCGTGCTATCTCGGCTCGGACTTGCTCATCAACCATCCGCACATCACCGACCGGACGGTCAGCCGGAACCGCTCGGCAGGCCATCATGATCGTGTTGTCGATGTACTCGCCGGTCTGCTTGCCACCCTTCTCGGTGCTGCACGGCCACGACCCGGTGAGAACCAACCCGGCGTCGGAGATAGCCGTCAGTACCCGCGCCCAGGCAGCGGGGTCGCCATGGCCGAACACGATGCTCACCACCCCTCTGGAA
>JAPOQZ010000270.1 GCA_026710435.1 bacterium
GGGGGGGTGCCCGGGTGGGGGATGGCCGGGGGTGGGGAAGGCGGGGTTACGTTTGCATTAAAATGCGGACATAGGTAAACACCCCCTGTTTACCGTGGTACCCCCCTTCGGGTACCGCGGTATCTACGGGTTGTTTGCCCGCCGTGATCAGGTTCACAGAAACCGCCGCGCGATTACTCCCTGTTGGTATTGGTGACTTTTTCGGGCAGGTTGTGATGATCCCGACTAACGGCGGCTTCGTTCTGGTGTGCGTGATCGAGGTCGGGAGGGAGGACGGTACGCCGGTCTAGGAGTCGAGCCGCCGGGGTCCTTCTTGGTGTTGGCTCGGGGGGATGATGCCGACCAAGGGTTCGGTCCGAGCAGTTGGTGGACCATGTGGACGAGTACTACGAGTTCTGTTGGCGTCGCGGTCCACGTCGGAGTCAGTCCGACACCGACGGATAGGGGGTGCGGCAAGACGTTCGAGGTGGTCAGTGTGCGGGAACGCCTCGGGGCGGTGGGTCTGGATCACTTCGAGGTTCTTTTTCCGGAGTGCGGTCGAGGAACATCAGAATCCTGGTGCTGAGGTGTAGAGATTCGCGAAGGCAACAGGAAGGCGAGATCATGGCAACCTTCGAAGAGGTATCTCCCGGCTCGGCGGGGTCGTGTCGGCGTTGCGGTTCGGTGGCGGTAGTGCTTGTTGCGGGCTACCCCCAGATCGAGGGGATAGGTCCTAAGTGGCCGCTCTGTGCTGAGCATGGCCGAGAGGCGGGCGCATTCTTGGACTCTGCGGCTCTGGCTGGTCTGGTCTCGAAGCGGATGCCGGAACAGATGTGGAGTGCTATCACTATCCGGCCCGACGCCTTAGCGATCAAGGGATCGTCGGCATCGTCGGGAACCTACACGGGTCGGTAAACGGACGGTAGCCACCACATCGAAGGTTGCCGGACACGTCACCGCTCAGCCGGGGCCGCGTCTTCTATAGGTCAGACAACAGCGCGCTACGAGCGGTCGCGGTCGCACTGTGCCGAACGTCGTGCTATTCGGTGCCGAGCAGCGATGATCCGAGCGGTCTCGGTCGCTCTGGGGGTGTCTCCTGGGCCTGGGTGTCTCGGGAGGTTGGCCATGCGATCGCTCTTGGCCTCCCAACGCGCTGAGAGCGGCCTGTGTGATCGCATCTGGATCGGCTCGGGGGACAGATCCGCGATTCCGCCCCGGCGGCACCTGCAGCCACGTCGGCAACTGTGTTGATCCACATTCTTCCGACTCTGTACGGAGCCACCGAATCCCACAGGGCCGGCGAGGCCAACGCCCGCTCACCACAGGGCAACGAGTATGCAGTCCCCTCTCTTGTGGCCCGACAGACCACGACGTGGTCTCGCAGCCAAAATGAACCGCGACGATGCACACGCCGCCTGCGACAGGTTTCCCCGTCCGCTGGATCAACACCCGCAACGACGTCTGGTCGCCACCCTCCGGCCCCGCAGCGAGCACGGCGATCGCTGCGGACGCGGCGCTGAAATGACCGATCCGGGTCCCACCGCACGCGACCAACCAAACGAAGGAAAGAACGGCTATACCCAACGGTCTACCCGACATCACCGATACCCACCCGGACAGTCCAGCTGGCCACGATCCGAACATCGCTTTCCTGATCGAAACCGGGCCTGGATGCCCACCGCGTCCAGCCAACTAGCAGCCCACCAGCCACAGGGGAAGAGATGCGAAGTCTTGCGGATCGGGTTGAACCCAACCCAGTCCGCAAGTCCGACCCGGTCTCGATAGAAGCTTCCGTCAAGGAGAACCCTCGCAGCCGTCCGCGGGTGATTGCACGGTGGTTTCTGTGGACCCGGCGGGGGTGCGCGGACAGCGGCTGGGTACCTCGGTACCTGCGAGGTGTGTACATAGGTAAACAGGGGGTGTTTACCTGTGTCCGCATTTTAATGCAAACGTACCCCCCACCTTCCCGACCCCCCGCCATCCCCTCCTCGGGCACCTGCCGTTTATCCACGTAACCACCTCCGTTTACCCGAGTACACACCCAGCCACCCGCCGCCCCGACCAGCCCGTCCCCCCCGAACACCCCCGCCAAACCCACGCCTCCCCAAGATCACCCAGGTTCCCGAAGAAATCCACCTCCTCGCCACCTTCGTCGCACCCCCACCCTTCCCGAACCTGCAGCCACGGAACCGCCGCACACCCGTGATCCAGCTCCGAGGCCGGCGTGCCCGCACGATCTCCCAGGTCAGAGCCCCGTATCACACCCGGGAGAGCCCGCCATCCTGCGTCCTTGTAGACACCGGCTTCGCCCGGCTGGGGGAGCCGTCCCGGAACCCCCGCCACCGGCCCCCCTGCCGGTTCCCCACCGGGCCTCCCAGCTGCTCCAAGTCTGTCTAGGCCTCCGGTCGGCCGCCGCGGCGGGGCTGGATGCCCTGGAACCCCTGGTTAGCGGGCCGAAGTGGGTGGGGGACAGCTGGTAGCGGCCGGCGGGTTGCAGTTTGTGGGACTGTTTAGGGCGGTCGAATAGGCGGCGACAGCGGTAAACGGGAGGGTGGGTACCTGTGTCGCCGGGCGAACGTACGGATGGTCCGAGACCAGCTTCCCCGAGTTGCTGTCGGCGAGGTGAAACCCCAGGTCAGGGACCGGAGTACGCGGGGGAGTACGCGGGGGAGTACGCGGAGTACGCGGGGGAGTACGCGGAGTACGCGGGGTGGTCTTCGGTGTGGACCTGTGTCGCCGGTCCGGGCGGGGGGCCGGTAACTGTTGGTTGGGTGAAGACGGGTCCAACGTCTGGGGGTAGTGGGGTTGTCCCTGTGGATGTTGGGCCTTGTCGGTGGGGGGGCCGTGGAGTGCCGGGGTCTGCGTTGATGGGGTGACCGGGGGGAGCGGGGACGGTGGCGCCGATGTGGGGGGAGTGGCATGGGGCCGGGGGGGACGTGACCCGGTGGTTCTGGCGCGGGCGTGTTGTTTTTCCAGGTCAGGGGCCGGAGTACGCGTCGGAGTACGCGGGAGTACGCGGCGGTTGGGTAGGGAATCTGGGGTTGCTGCGCCTGGTGGGTGGGCATGATGGCATTGGAGGTGGTGGCGCTGGTCAAGGAGGCCACGGATCTCGTGGGTTTGATCGGCGAGGTGACTGAAGTCAAAGGGGGCCCGGCGCCGCCGATAGAGTACTCTGCCCGTTCGACACCGACAAGGGACACCCCGTCTGTCGGTTCGGCGGAGCGGGCGGCGGCGGTGGGACAGGATACGCTGGCAGACGTCTGAGTTCTGCTACGAGGTGCTCCGAAGCGACCGGTCGGCGGCTAGTGCCCGGGTGTGTCTGCGTGGCGTTGACGGCTTCCAGAGGGGGGGCCTTGGTGTCTGGGTCCGTGATATGGTCGCGGTGGGGGCCGGCTGTTCGTTGCCCGTATCGGCCGGGTTCTGCGTCCGGTGGTGACCGGACTTGAGAGGGTGTCTGGGTTTCTTGGCTGGGGACGGCGGCGGGGGGATGACACTACCGTCCGGTGGGGGGATCTCTGTACGGGTTGGGCCAGGCCCGGTATGTGGTTGACTGCCCGTCAACAGGGCGCTACTACCGGGGTGGGGATGAAGTCCTAAGAGATCACCTACGGCTCCGCCCGGTGCGGCACTGGACCGAACAACGAGTCCGCGGCCATGTGGCTGTCTGCGTCTACGCCGCCGTAGCCGAGACCCTCATCAACCACGCCCTCGCCCAAGCCGATGTCCGCGACCCCGACGTCGGCGCCCAACACCTTACCGCTGCTCGAGCCCTGCGCGACCTCAACCGTACCCGCCGCCACCAACTCAGGACCAACGGCCGCCGAATCGGACTCACGACCCGGCGCAGCCCCCTACAAGCCCGGACCCTCACCGCCATCGGAGCAGTCACCCGCACCTGAGACAAAGCCGCTATCACCTAACCCCCACCACCAGCCTCCCACACCGGCGATGTAGTGGAAACACGTCACACCCAAACTCCCCTCTGACCGCGTAAAACGCCGAAACACCCGCCAGATTCGGGTCAGGCGTTCGAGCCGATCGATGATCCTAAAGCAGACCTGAGCCGAGCGTGCGAGTTGGCGAGAAGGGGTACGGTGGCGTAGTCTCTAGCGAAGATGGCGATCACCAACCACGAACTGGCGGCGGGCGGCTGACGTTGGTGCGCTATGCAGGGCGTCCCGATGTGGGAGGGGTACTGCGCGTCGGTATTGGCGGGCGGTGGCTGGAGAACGTGAACCAGCGGTTACCGCACCGGGTATACCGCGTCAGGTCGGACGATCTGATCGTCCTGCTTGAGGGCATGGACGCCGCTTGGGACCAGTTCTCCCGCGACCGGTTCCCGCGGTCGAGTCGCAGCTACCTCCACCTGCTACGGGATTTGCGCGGCTGGTGCGCATACAACGACCGGTTCAGCTCGGAGGTGACCCTCCGTAACCCCACTGTTGCGAGATGGTGCTCGAGGAGTTCCGGGCGAGCGGGCCGGCGGTGCAGGTGGAGGAAGCCAGGCGAAACCTCCAATGCCGGATCCTGGCCCACCAAGCCGACGCAACTCCCGGTGCAGACCTGATGTCGCTAACCAAGGCCCTTCACGACATACGTTCTGCGCCGGTGCCCCCGAACGAAGAGACCGCCAAACTCCAGATTCTGGTACCCATCCTGCAGAGGCTCGGCTGGAGCCTAACTCGTCAGGAAGTCGTCTTCGAATACGTAGTTGACGGCGGAAGGATCGATATCGCCCTAAGCGAGCCTGACCGTATCGTCGCGTTCATTGAGGCGAAAGCACCCAGCGTTGACCTCGACCGTCATGTAGAGCAGGTCGTCAAATATGCGTTTGCGGAAGGGGTGGACATCTGCGTGCTCACCAATGGAATGGAGTGGCGGCTCTACCTACCGATGCAACGGGGGGCACGGTTTGAAGAACGCCGGTTCGCAACGTTGCTGACGAGACAGGATCCGCTGGAACAGCTCCGGTCCGATCTGGAAGCCTTCCTCAGCAAGACGAACCTCGTGGACGGCACAGCTCGACAGCTGGCAGAGGAGCGATGGACGCGAAGCCGGCGAGATGCGGTCTTGAAGAAGGCGATATCCGAAGCTTGGCGCCGGATGCTGACCGAACCAGATGAGGACCTGCTTGACCTAGTGAGCCAACGAGTCCACAAGCAAACAGGTCTCCAACCCACCAGAGAAGAAATCAAAAACACCATCGGACCGTTCCGGATGCCACACGACCCCCAACCACCAACTCCTCCACCCAACCCGCCCGTACCCACACCTCGGCCCGCTGATCCCGACTTCAAGCGCAAACCCTCAGGAATCCGGCTCTGGGGCAAGTACAAGGCGGCAAGCAGTTGGATACGTGTGCTGGTTCTCGTGCTCGACGGCTTACACGACCGCCACGGCCCCGACGCGTTCGAGAGAGTCCTCAGCCGCCTCGTGACCCGGCGACGCGGCACCCTGAGCCGTCCCTTACAGGTAACCAACACCGGCTTTTGGATAAACCGGAGTATTCCCATCCCGGAAATCCACCGGCGGTCCTATGCGAGTCTCAAGGAATTCGGACATCCCCCCGCAGACCTAGAGATCATCCACGACTGAGCGGAGCTGGGCCAACCGCCAACTCTTCGATACGTGAGCCGATGTTGCAGTCACGTTGGTGGAAGATTCGCCCACGCGTCCCGATCCGTTCCCGACCGAGACCAGTCAATCACGGGGGCGGAGGCGGCCGCTCGAGGAGTGCTGGAGTTCTCACACACCACCAAACTGCTTCAGGACGATCCCGAGTGGTGCGGAGCCTACGGCCAAGTGGCATCACCCCCAACCAGTGGAGTACGTCATCCGGCCCAATCTCCTCGGAGATGCGAGTAGGAGACTATGAAGCGGGCGCCGGGAAACGGCTGACGACTGTGTAGGAGCGGCCTCTCGCGCATGATCCGGCGCGCTACTAGGGACATACAGTGATAGCGGTGCGAGGCGAGGAGAGGCAGATGGCTAGCCTGAGGTACTCCCGGATAGCGCGACTCACACCAACGGCTTGTCGACGCGTGGGTGGTAGCAGCGATGTCGCGTGCGTAGGTAGAGAGTATCGCTGATCCCGAGGGTATCTTTCGCCGACGTTCCCGAGGCTTGGGGCGCGTGGAGGTTCGGGAGACCGAGGCCGCAGCATTGACGGACTTGGAGGCAGGTCTCGAAGGGTGAGTCAACCTGAAGGTCGCCGACGGGGACGATGACATTCCCGTCATAGGCGGGTATCCGGCTCGGTCCGTGACAAGCGGCCGCCTGTCGCCCGTCTCGAGGAGGGACCTGATCAGGTGCCTCAGAAGCTTCGGTTGGGAAGGTCCGTTCGAAGGGCGCCGCTGAACCGCCCTGACAACCGCCACACCCTTCCCACCAGCCCAACCACCACCAAACGCCTAACGACAATACGCCACATAACGATGAAACCCACAGGGAGCGGGTAGCCTGCAGTTCCGTGAACCCTGTCGGATATCTCTGGTAGGGGCCGATTCTGGTCGAAGTTCTGGCCCTCCCGTATCGTGTCCCCACCCTCGGCGCCGGACCTGGCCCTCGACACGACGAAGCGCACCCGGCATGTCCTGAGTCCCTCTAGCGGAGGGGCTGTTCGTTGCTGGATACGGGGTGACATGGGTTGATACAGCGAGTTCGGGGGTCATTCCACGATTAGTGCCACCAGTCAGCCTGAATGAGCGGTAGCCCAAAGAATTCGGGCAAGGGCGTTTAGGCTGAGATTGAGTCGCTCAGGGAAGGCCTTCGGGTGTTCCGTTGAGAGATGGTTGAGAGGGAGCGGATCTGTAGTCTGCCTGCACCGCTCTCAGAGAACTCGGGCTGCTTGATACCGTGACCCATCGGTGCGAGTCCTGTCCGGCTGGCCGGTTCGGTTCTGCCAGCTTCCTGAGGTCAGGGAGCGGTTCAGAGACGAGCGAAGACCTAGGCAACCTGAGGATTGAGGTGGGGAACGATGATCACCGGTGAGCTCAAATCCAAGATCGACGCTGTCTGGGACAACTTCTGGTCGGGTGGTGTCGCTAACCCGCTTGAGGTGATTGAGCAACTTACCTATCTGCTGTTCGTCAAGGCCCTTGACGAACAGCAGACGCTCGCGGAGAACAAGGCGAACCGAACCGGCCAGCCGATGGACACTGTCATCTTCCCAGAGGGCGAGCAGTTCTTGCCCGAGGGGCTCATCAGTAGCCGGCCATACAGTGACCTTCGCTGGTCGAGGTTCAAGCACTTGTCCGCGGTCGACATGTTCGACGTGGTCGAGAGGTACGTCTTCCCGTTCTTGCATCAGAGGGCGGAGGAGAGCACCCATGCCAAACACATGCGCGGTGCTCGTCTCACGATCCCCACGCCTGGGCTGTTGCAGAAGGCGGTGG
Source organism: bacterium (assembly GCA_026710435.1). Classification (GTDB taxonomy): domain Bacteria; phylum Actinomycetota; class Acidimicrobiia; order Spongiisociales; family Spongiisociaceae; genus JAPPFW01. The sequence goes on from JAPOQZ010000270.1 coordinate 7,374, forward strand.
ACGGGCTCGACGGGATCCCGATGGAAGACCGGGACACCAAGGGTGATGTCTACGAGTACATGCTGTCCAAGATCGCCACCGCGGGACAGAACGGCCAGTTCCGGACGCCACGCCACATCATCCGGCTGATGGTCGAAATGGTTGCCCCTCAGCCAGGCGACACGATCTGCGATCCCGCGAGCGGTACGTGCGGGTTCCTGGTGGTAGCAGGGGAACACATACGCGTGCGCCATCCGAACGTGTTGACCGACCCAGCGAAGGCGAACCACTTCCACAGCACGATGTTCACCGGCTATGACTTCGACAACACAATGCTTCGCATCGGGTCGATGAACATGCAGATTCACGGAGTGCAGAACCCGAACATCAGCTACCGGGACTCCCTAGCCGAGGACCACGCCGGCGACATCAACGCCTACAGCCTGATCCTCGCCAACCCGCCTTTCGCTGGATCGCTCGACTACGAGGGCACAGCGAAGGACCTCCTGCAGGTCGTCAGGACCAAAAAGACCGAACTGCTGTTCATGGCGCTGTTCCTGCGGCTCCTCAAACCTGGTGGCAGAGCAGCGGTGATCGTGCCCGACGGGGTGCTGTTCGGCTCAACCAACGCCCACAAAGACCTCCGCCGCATCCTGGTCGAGGACCAGAAACTCCACGGCATCGTCTCGCTGCCATCCGGCGTGTTCAAACCCTACGCCGGAGTGTCCACCGCGATCCTGTTGTTCACCAAGACCAACTCCGGTGGCACCGACCACGTCTGGTTCTACGACCTCAAAGCTGACGGTTACAGCCTCGACGACAAGCGCACCCCACTACTCGACGACGCAAAGCGCGGCGTACTCACCGACGAAACGTTGACCGAGGACGAGCACGAGGAGAACAACCTCCCCGACGCTCTCACCCGCTGGCAGAAGCGCAACAGCACAGAACTGAAACGTGATCGCACGGAGCAGTCCTTCTGCGTACCGAAGGCCGACATCGCCACCAACAACTACGACCTCAGTATCAACCGCTACAAAGAAATCATCTACGACGAGATCGAATACCCACCACCAGCCCAGATACTCGACCAACTCACCGCACTCGAAACAGAGATACAGAAAGGCTTCGACGAACTCAAGGCGATGCTGGGATGAAGACGATTCAGATCGGTTCGGCTGTACAGAACATTCGGAAATGGGATCCTCGAAAGGCTTCCTCTAGCTCGTTCACCTATGTCGATCTATCAAGCGTTGATCAGGCATTGAAAGAGATCACGTCGCCGCCTATGCTCCAGGCAGCCGAAGCGCCGAGTCGAGCGCGTCAACTGGTCGCGGCCGGTGATGTTCTGGTCTCGACGGTTCGACCAAATCTAAATGCCGTGGCTTGTATCCCACCTGCCCTGGATGGCGCAACGGCGTCGACTGGCTTTTGCGTTCTCCGACCCAAGCCGCAGGAGCTCGATAGCCGCTATCTCTATCACTGGGTACGCACCACCCAGTTCATCGGGCGAATGGTTCAGCGTGCAAGAGGAGCCAGCTACCCGGCTGTCACGGACAAGGTTGTAAAATCGTCTGAGATTCCCCTACCGCCGATTGAGGAGCAGCGGCGGATTGCGGCGGTGCTGGATGCGGCTGACGCGCTCCGAGCGAAGCGCCGCCAGGCTCTCACCAAGCTCGACTCCCTGACACAAGCCATCTTTGCTGACATGTTCGGAGACCCCGTGGTCAACCCGAGGGGTTGGCCAATGGACACGCTGACCAAACTCGGCGATCTCAACCGTGGCGTTTCAAAGCACCGCCCTCGGAACGACCCAGTGCTTCTTGGAGGGGACTGGCCTCTGATCCAGACGGGCGACGTGGCCTCATCCGGTGGCTACATAACAGAGTACACGGCGACGTATTCGGACGTGGGCCTGGCGCAGAGCAAGATCTGGCCAGTGGGCACGCTGTGTATCACGATTGCGGCGAATATAGCCAAGACCGGAGTCCTCACCTTCGAGGCTTGCTTCCCCGACAGTGTTGTCGGGTTTATGGCCGGATTCGAAGGCGCAGGCGAGTACGTCCGCTGCTTCCTGAGATTCCTGCAGCCAATCCTTGAAATGCAAGCTCCGGAGTCAGCGCAGAAGAACATCAATCTCAAGATCCTGCGTGGGCTTCAGGTGCCGATTCCGCCACAGGAGTCGATGACGGAGTTCGCCGAGCGCGTCGGTGAGGTGAACGGTTTGAGCCGTTGCGGGTTACGGCAACAGGCGAGCCTCGACACGTTGTTCACTTCGCTGCAGCAGCGTGCATTTCGGGGTGAGTTGTGAGCCAGTTTTCGTTTCTCGAGTCGGAGTTTTTGGTTGAGTTCCGGTTGGCGTCGTGGGCGGAGCGGCTTGTGTTGTCGGATCCGGGTTCGGCGGTGATCTATGCGTGGAGGTGTTTGGAGTCGGGGGTTGGGTGGATGTATCGGTATGACCGTGGGCTTCCGCAGCCGTATGAGGACGAACTTGACGCGTGTTTGGGTGAGCCGGCGTTTAAGGCGTTGGCGGGTGGTCGTGTCTTTGGTTTGGCTCGGAAGATTCAGCGTGCGGGGGAGCGTGCGGTGCAGAGGTCGAAGCCGCCGTCGGGGCTGGAGGCGGTTGAGGTGGTCTCGGCGTTGTTCCAGTTCTGTGTGTGGTTGGCGTTCACTTATGGTCGTTCGGCCAAGCCTGACCCTTCGGTGCGTTTCGACCCCAGCATGCTCGGAGACGACGGCAGCGCAGTGCCGGCTTCGTTGAAGGACCGTCAGGATCTTGAGGAGCGGTTGCTGGCCTGTCGGCGGTTAGCGGAGACGCCCCAGACAGCCGGGGAGCTAGCGGCTGGGTTAGGCGGGCTGCGGGCTGAGGTGGCGGCGGCGAAGAGGGCAGCTGAGTCGATCCCGATCGAGGTATTCGACTGGTCGGAGGCGGACACGCGCCGGTTCAAGATTGATGCGCTTCTGGCCGAAGCGGGGTGGACCGGCTTCGTCGACGGTTACGACATTGAGTACGAGGTACACGGGATGCCGTCTGAGTCGGGTGTCGGTTATGTCGACTATGTGCTGTGGGGTGCCGATGGGTTGCCGTTGGCGGTGGTGGAGGCGAAGAGGACCCTGGTTGACCCTCGGGTGGGGGAACAGCAAGCCAAGCTGTACGCTGATTGCCTTGAGGTTGAGACCGGCCAGCGTCCGGTTGTGTTCTACAGCAACGGTTATGCGCACTGGTTCTGGGATGACACCCGGTATCCGCCACGACGAGTGCAGGGTTTCTACACCGGCGACGAATTAGCCCTGCTAGTCCAGAGACGCTCAAACCATCTGCCTCTGCCGGCGTTGGGTATCAACGAGTGGATCGTGGATCGTCATTATCAGCAGCGAGCGATTCGGGCTGTTGGTGAGCATTTCGAGGATGACAAGCAGCGTAAGGCGCTGGTGGTGATGGCCACGGGTGCTGGGAAGACCCGCACTGTGATTGCCCTTACGGATCTGTTGATACGGGCTGGTTGGGTCAAGCGGGTGTTGTTCTTGGCTGACCGTACGGCGCTGGTGAACCAGGCGGTGAACGCGTTCAAAGCCCATTTGCCGGATTCTGGGCCGGTGAACCTGGTCACTGAGGGTGCCGAAGGGGGACGGGTGTATGTGTCGACCTATCAGACGATGGTCGGAAAGATCGACGAATATCGGTCTGACGGCCCCCGCCGTTTCGGTGTGGGCCATTTCGATCTGGTGGTGATCGACGAGGCGCACCGGTCGGTTTACCGCAAGTACCGGGGTATCTTCGACTACTTCGATTCGCTGTTGGTGGGACTGACCGCTACCCCCAAGGACGAGGTCGACAAGAACACCTACGACTTGTTCGATCTTGAGACGGGGGCGCCCACCGATGCTTACTCGCTCGATGATGCCATCGGGGACGGGTACCTCGTTCCACCCCGGGGTGTGTCGGTGCAGTTGAAGTTCGTACGCGAAGGCATCCGCTACGACGACTTGTCCGAAGACGAGAAAGCAGCGTGGGATGAGCTTGACTGGGGCGTAGACGACGACGGTATCCCGATCGAGCCGCCCGATGGGGTCAACGCCGCCGAACTCAATAAGTGGCTGTTCAACGAGGACACTGTCGACCAGGTCCTCAAATACCTTATGACCGAAGGTGTCAGGGTGGCTGGCGGTGACCGGCTCGGGAAGACGATCATTTTCGCTAAGAACCAGCGCCACGCCGACTACATCAAGGAACGGTTCGACGTGAACTATCCGGCGCTCGACGCGGGCAACTTCGCTCGGGTGATCACCCACCAGGTCAACTACGCGCAGAGCCTGATCGACGATTTCTCCAACAAGGGCAAGGCACCGCACATAACGATCAGCGTTGACATGTTGGACACAGGCATCGATATCCCCGAGGTCGTCAACCTCGTTTTCTTCAAGCCGGTGCGATCCAAGACCAAGTTCTGGCAGATGCTCGGCCGTGGTCCCCGCCTGTGCAAGGACCTGTTCGGCCCAGGCGACGACAAGACCTCGTTCAACGTTTTCGACTTCTGCGGCAACCTCGAATACTTCAGCCAGCCACTCGACCCGGTCGACTCATCGGGCGGGGCCCCGCTGCGCGAGATCCTCTTCACCGCCCGCCTCGAACTGCTCCAAACCCTCGACGCCATCGGGACTCTCAGCAGCGAAAGATCCGACATCGCTGCCATCCTGCGGGAGACCGTGGCGTCGATGAACGAGAACAACTTTCTGGTGCGTCCCCATCTCGAGCTGGTCGAACGATTCCGCACCCCCGAGGCGTGGGACACGATCACACTGCAAGACCTAGCAGACCTCAACGACCGTGTCGCCAAACTACCCGATCAGCTCGAACCCGACAACGAGGACGCCAAACGCTTCGACATCTTGATGCTCAACGCCCAGCTAGGCCTACTCCGCCACGAACCCTTCGAGCGGCAACGAAAGCACATCATCAACATCGCATCCGCGCTCGAAGACCTCGGCACCGCCATCCCAGTCGTCGCCGAACAGTTAGAACTGATCATCGACATCCAAACTGACGAGTGGTGGGTCGACATAACCTATCCCATGCTCGAAGACGCACGAAAGAGACTGCGCAGCCTCGTGCAGCTCGCCGAACCCTCCCACAAGACCCCCCTGTACTCGGACTTTGTAGACAAGCTCGGTGAGAGCACCAAAGTCGAGCTCCCAGGCATCGGTGGCAGCGTTGACAGCCCCGAGTTCGAACGGTTCCGCACAAAGGCCCACCACTTTCTCACCGAGAATCTCGCCAACGACATCGTGGCCAGAATCCGCGACGGTGAACCGATCACACCAGCCGACATGGACGAACTCCAACGGGTACTCGTCGCCGTCGGCATCGGCGATACCGACACCTTCGCCCAAGCCTCGCAACGCGCCGGCAGCTTCGCTCTCTTCGTCCGCTCCCTCGTCGGCCTCGACCGGGCCGCCGCTAAACGGGTCTTCGCCAAGTTCCTCGACAAAAAACGCTGCAGCAGCAACCAGATCAGATTCGTCAACCTAGTCATCGACTACCTAACCCAACACGGCACCATCGACGACGCCCGCATCTACGACTCACCGTTCACCAACGTCGCGCCCGAAGGTCCCGAAACCATCTTCGACGAGCTCGACCTCGACGAGTTCTTCGAAATCGTCCAACAAATCCATGACGTAGCCGTGGCCTGACCAGCCCACCCAGCACCACACAACTCGGGGTTACCGTAGAAATGGACCGAGGCCACAGACAAAGGACAACGGTGTGGTTCAGCCACTCGTGAGGTGTGAAAGAGAAGCACAGCCGCAAGTCGTCGGTATCAACATGGTTCGGGAACCTGGCCAAGGCGTCGCGGTCGGCTACTTTGAGGGACCCTCCTCGCTTCAAGAATCCCCCTAGCGAGGTAGAGATACGCTACCGACTACCACCAGGTCGGCTTCGGTGGCCAGTTCCTCCAATGACTCGAACGCCGGGCTGGCGGCCGCGGTATGCCCGATACCCGGGTCGTCAGCCTTCAGCAGCAGTGCCACCAACCCGCCGATCACCGCAGCTGTGACCGCAGACGACGGCCACGACCGAGACCGCGGCCCGGGCTGACGAGGTACTCGCCCTCAACGTCGAAGACCTCGACGTGGGAGCGGTCAGGGGCAAGGGCGGCCACGACCAAGAAGTGGCGTGGGCTTCGGGAACGGCCCGCCTCCTGCCCCGCTCTGAGCGGCCGCGGGTGGGGGCCTGTGTTCGTGACGCACCGCCGACCGTACGTACGGCCGGGTACCGAAGCGGTAGCGGCGCTCACCGCTGAGCACGACTCGGGTCGCCGCTACCCGCTCGAGCTCCAGCACGAGAGCACAGAGGGCCATTGACCGAGAAACGTAGCCGCTGAACTTTGGTTTGATCAACTAGCGGCCCTGATGTAGCATTGTGAGTACTCGGTCTCCCGTGGGAGACGGGGTGTAGAGGGAGTCCTAGGTTTCCCTCTGTTCTAGACGTGAGCTCTCCGTTGAGAGCTGCCGGGAGGCCGCTGGGCCGAACCGGACTTTTGAAATGAGTTCTCCTTTGAGGACTCGCCGGGGACCGATAGGTCCCCGGTTTTTTTTAGGACGAACTAGTGGCCGAATAGGGATATAGGATGGACAGATACGCTATTTTTGTAGACGCCGGGTATGTCTACGCTGCTGGTGGCGAGCTTTGTTGCGGCACGAAGAGCAGGAAGCAGTTCGAGTTGGATGTTCCCGAGTTACGCGACCACCTGAATGGTATCGCTCTGAGGGCAACCGGGCTTTCTGCTCTCCGCATGTACTGGTACGACGCCGCTCCTTACGATGGCCCAACCCCTGAGCACAGAACAATCGCGTCCCTTGCCAACATCAAGCTACGGCTAGGCAGGATCAAGAGCTACCGGCAGAAGGGCGTTGACGCGCTGATCTATCATGACTTGGTGAACCTCGCCCGCGAGAGGGCTATCAGCGACGCGTTTCTCGTGTCTGGTGACGAGGATCTCCGAGAGGGTGTCAGAACCGTGCAGGGATTTGGGGTCAGGGTAACGCTGATTGGTATCCCACCCATCCATCAAGCTACCAATCAGTCGCTCGAACTCATCCAGGAAGCGGACGAATTAGTAACCCTTACCAAGGATGATCTCTCCTCTCTCTTCCATCTGAAGTCCCCAACCGCTGACTCTCAACACCGGGTAGCACCGACCGAGAACACGGCTCCTGCTTCCAGTACGGCGACTCCCTGCATGTCAGATGAAGCCATTGCGCGGGAGGCAGGCTCAGTTTTAGCGGGTACTCTGCAAGACTCTCCTGACCTGGAAGTCGTTATCAGGTCCAGGCCCAGGATCCCAGCCGAAACGGACAGGCAGCTCCTACGTTCCCTAAGACAAGAGCTGGGGAATTCGGATGTACCCGAGAAGCTCAAGCGCGAAGCGCGAGCTAGCTTCTGGCGAACGCTCGCCAGATTGACCAGATAGTCCGCCAGCGGCAAGCACCTGGAATCAGAAAGCGCCGCCGCCGTGGAAAAGGCCGACCGTGTCTCTCCCCAGGTCTGGTCAGTCTGGGGGCCCAGAGGCCTTTGCCCCTGTGGTGAATAGTTGAAGAGCCACTTTGTACCACTCTTCTATCGGCATCTCCTTGAGTCGCTCAACCTTCTCTATCGGGGTCTTGCTGAAATAGACAGCCATCCCGGCATATGTCACCAAAGTGCAGAGCGGGAGAGATATCTCTACTGCTCTACACTCAGGCCGCCACAGGCATGTTCATGCTTGACCACCTCCCTACGGAACATCTGTAGACCGTCCTCCACGGACCCGATACCTTCGAACAAGCTCGATGTCTGTATACTGTCGCTCATCGTCTTCTCCGCTTAGGGGCTGGCCCGTGGTCGTACCTACTCCGCTCCTGCTTCCCCCGGTTCTGCTTAAGGTGCTGCCACCGGCCCAGCAGTAGTCTAGGACGGCTCGTGCCTACCCCTTTACACAGGCTGTTGGTCGTACTAATCGTGGGACTGATCCTCGACCTCTAGCCGTCGGCCCAGGTCGGCACGTATCCGGCAGCGGTCTACCCCTCCGTAGCAAGGGCCTCAGTGGGGTAGTCAGGCAGACCGGGCGCGCCTCAGGACAGTCAGTGCCACAACTCCCGGTCCGGGTCCTCGCCAGCGTGGGTGATGATCCGGGGTTCGGCCCTATAGTGCCCGAGAGCGTCCCTGCGACTGAACGGAGTGGCCAGTGAAGAACCGACCACCAAACGTCTTCGTGAGTTCGACCATGTACGACCTCAACCATCTCCGCTCGCAGCTGCGCCGGTTCATAGAGAGCCTCGGTTGGATCGCCGTGATGGCCGAGCACGGCTCGTTCGCGATCGACGTGAACCAGACGACGGTCAACAACAGCCGGAGGAACGTCCGGGAGAACGCCGATGTCTTCGTGATGATTGTCGGCGCGCGGTACGGCTCGATCGACCCCGGTACCGACAAGTCCGTAACCAACCTCGAATTCCTTGAAGCCCGAGCACGGGGCATACCCACGTACGTATTCGTCGACAGCGACGTTCTTGCACAGCTGAATGTGTGGCAGAGCAACCCCGACGCCGACTACTCAGGCGTTGTCGACACGCCACGCGTCTTCGAGTTCATAGATTCGTTCCGCGGGAGTGGCGACGTCTGGACATTCCCATTCGCTACCACCGAGAGCATCATCGACACGTTGCGCGAGCAGTTCGCCTACCTCGTGCAAGACGCCCTCGCTCTCCGTCAGATGGCACATGGCCACGACCATCTCCTCGAGGAGCTCACCGGCGACGCGCTGATGGTGGCGCTTCGACGCGACGAACTCTGGGAACATAGGCTCTTCGGAACAGTCCTCGAAGCAGAACTTGATCGTCGAGCACCGCTACGCCGCGAGGTCGAGTATCGGCTCGCTCAAGCCGACGTGACCCACATCAACATAGACGATTTCGGACCGTGGGTACTGGACAGGGTGCACGAATTCAATGAGTTCAAGCGCACAGCGAAGGCCATTAGCTGCGACTACCTCCCACAGGTGCAAGGAGACCCGATCGGGATCGCCGCCGTTGCGCGCCGCTTCGCCCAGGTCTGGGAGGACACCGCCCGATGGACATTGCGCTGCCGTGCTGTTCGCGTTGACCCTGAGGCAGAACGTGTTGTTGATCTGCTGTCAACCATGAACGCCAACATGCTCGACGAGATCTGGGAGTTTGGACACAGCTTAATTCCATCCCTTGATGAGGCCATCGAGGGACACACCGATGACGACCCCCTGGTCTTCAATATGGCGCTTACGCTCACTGCTGATGTCGACGAACTCAACGAGGAAATAGACCGGTTCGGGCAACGCCTGAGCCCATAGCCGCCAGTCCCTCTCTCGCAGCTTTCCGACGTGGCCATGATGGGGGGAGAACGAGAGAAAAGCCGCCTGTTGCTTTTCGATAAGCCTGCTTCGGCCGGTCAACCGGGAACCTGAGGGAACCGGTTACCTGGCTGTTCGTCCGGGCGTCAGCAGCGGACTACCCTTCCGCTGCCCAAGCAGACCCGGGTGGTCGGCTAGCGACCGCCATCGGACCCCACGTCTCGTATCATGGTGAGGGCTCGTACTCGGGAGGAACGCCCACATGCTCGTAAATCGTCTCGATTGTTGCAGTGACCCGTCGAGGTAGCACACTGTCACGGCTGATCCGCCGGCTGGTCCGGCTGTGGGGTGACGGCGGTGTCCCTGAGCGGAGTGCCCGACCACCGGCGGAGAAACCCCATCCCCCGCTTCCCGCTTATCAACTGAAGAAGCTAGAGAAGCTAGGCCATCGCATGGGGTCCTTCGAGGAACAGCGCAGCGCGTTCGCTCCCGAGCAGGAGAGAGCCTATTTGTCTAAGTGTCGGGACTGTGGGTCGCGAGCTGTTTACACGGAATCCGCACCCACGAACTGGACCTTGAGAGATGCGTCAAACGAGGGCCTCAAGGGTCGTGCTTCCGAGTCGGTCTGCGAACAACAGCACGACTCTGGTTGACTGACCAGGCCTGTCGTGCTGATCCGGCGAATGGCTAGGGCGGAGTGGAGTCCATTCTTGTGGTGTACGGGGGTGAGGGCCCTTTGATTTAGGTGACCACGGCGTCAGCCTCGTACATCCGTTCGGTTGCAACGCCTAGACTCTGTCGGTGTGTTACCCCCCGGCCTGTTTACGAATAGTTGATGCCTGGTCCCTTCGAGATCGGCGCTAGGGCCGTATCGCGCCTCGATGCGGGGTTCGCCGTTGCTGTCAACCGGCTCTTGGAGGCGGAGGCTGCACGGGCGGGGATGGTGGCCAGTTCGCTGGTTCTGAACTCGGTGGACGAGCTAGCCGATGGTGGAGTGGACGCCGCTATCCATGATGCTCCGGCGGGTGGCGACTGGATTCCCAAGGGTGATTCGGTGTGGCAGTTCAAACGTAGCGACCTTCAACCAGCAGAATGCGCGGACGAGTTCGGCGGAGCGAGTTGGGCCTACGGTTGCGTACAGAGCGGCGGCACCTATGTGCTGGTTATCGGCGTTGCCCGAACGGACCAAATGAAGCAACGTCGACGGGACGCCATCTTGGGGAAGGCCGAGGATCTCGACCTCGGTCTCGACAGCAGCCAGGTGCGGGTGTATGACGCTAACGATCTGGCTCGCTGGATCTGCTTGTTTCCGTCGCTGGTGATCGCAACGGTGACGGGAGATCGGGTCCGCGCTGCGGTTGACTTCGCGACTTGGGCAGACACTCGCCTCGGCCGGATGGTTTGGGTAGCCGAAGAACCACGACAGAACACGATCGAGACCATCCGGGCTGCGTTGTCCGAGCCGGTCGCGGTTGATCTCCGGGTGGAGGGTGCCTCCGGGATTGGGAAGTCTCGTCTTGTTCTCGAAGCGGTACGGTCTGCGGAATATGCGCCGCTTGTTGCCTATGTGGCGGACGAGGCTGAGATGGCCAGTGAGACGCTCCAGTATATCACCGGTCTTGGACGCACGGTCGTGCTCGTCGTTGACCAATGCCCGGCGGATCGGCATTGGGGCCTAGCTCAGCGGCTTCCCAACGACCCACGGGTCAAGCTCGTCACGGTCGGGCCTTCGGGCCATGCAGTCACCCCAAGACAGGTCCTGGCGGTCGAGCCCATGTCTAGAGAAGGTATTGACAAGCTGCTCTCACTCAACTTCCCTGGCCTGTCGGATGTGAACCGCCGGGTCGTTGTTGAGATCGCTGGTGGCAGTCCGCAAATAGCCGAGATCCGGGCAGAACAGGCAAGCTACCCCAACAGGCGACGGAGCGCTCCGGGCTTGATCACCGAATCCGACATCCGAGAGTTCCTCACGGACCAGCCGATCAGAGGCCTAACCCTTGACGTCGCAGAAAGTGTGGCTCTGTTCGAGAAGCTGGGCTGGGATGACGAGCTCGCCCCCGAACGTGATCTAGTAGCCGAATTCCTAGGATTATCAACGTCCGATGTCGAAGCTTGCGGATACGAACTCGAACAGGCAGGTTGGTTGACAGTCCGGGGTCGGTACCGGTCGATTTCCGCACATCGACTCGCGATCTATCTCGCTTCTCGCAAGTGGGAAAAGGATGGGGACCGAATCGTTGGGGAGTTCCTAGACCGGCTGAGCGCGCCCATGGGACTTGCCCTATTCCGCCGCCTCGCCGACCTCGGTAGATACCAGCCCGCCCAACAAGCACTAGCATCATTGCTGGCAGGGGACGGGCCGTTCGGATCGTTTGCGCAGCTGCGGACACCCGACAGGGCAACCCTGCTCACACCGCTCGCTATCGTTCTTCCCAACGAGGTGTCTCTCCACATCAGCGAACTCTTGGAGGGAGTCTCCGAAGAGACACTCCGAGCCCACCCGGCGGTATGCCGCGAGTTGGTGTGGGCACTAGAGAAGCTCGCGTGGCACACCGACACGTTCCGCTGGGCCGCTGCCTCACTACTTCGTCTAGCTGTCGCCGACCACAGGCCCGGAGGCGATCAGACGCTCAATCTCATTTCCGCCGCCTCCAGAAACAATGCTGAACCCAAGTGGACGACCCTCTTCGGAACAATGCTGCCCGCAACCGCAGCGTCCACCGCCGCTCGGATGGAGTACCTCAAGCGTGTCGCACGCTCGGAAGATCCCAGAGAACGCGTCCTTGCTGTCATAGCCTTCGAGCAAGCGGCGGCGCGGCGGGAGTCGGTGATGGTATCTGCCGAGTTGCAGGGAGGTAGCCTTGTCGAGGATCGGGGAACTCCCGCAACCTGGGGTCTGGCGTGGGCGTATCAAGTCGAAGCCATCAAGGAACTCGGAGTCTTAGCCAACGACCCCAACCCAGAGGTTAGATCAGCAGCCGAGGACTATCTGATCGGTGCCATCAACACCCTGGCTGGTACCGGGAAGCGATGGAAGGCCCTCGAGGATGTGCTCGTCGACGCAGCGCCTCTTCACGGCAGGGTGCGACACCAGCTGCAAAGTCTCGAAGCCATCTACCGTCGAGCACGCAGCGTCGATGACTCTGACGAGAGAGAACATGATCGCCAGATAAAGACCGCGGACTTAGCCTCGCTCGGGGACCGGTTGCCGACCCAAAACATCCGGGACGCCCTACAGCTCGCCCTGACCAAACCACGTTGGGAGCATCCGGTTGATCGGATTGAACAGGAGGTCGTCGACGCGATGGCCGGATTCCTGGCCGATCATTCGGAAGCAGCGCTGTTCGAGTTCCTAGGACGATCTCAGCCAAACGCGGGAGAGTTCGGCACCGGACTTCTGTCACTTCCCTCAGTCCAACCGGACACGGCCCTCGAAGGACTGGTGGCCGCCTACGCGGTTAACCCGGAAGCCTTGTTGGGCTATCTCCACCGCAGAAGAGAAACCGACGGCCCCCATGTTGTCGAAGCCTTCCTGGATAGCCTCCTGGCCATGAGTATGCCTGACATCGCACGACTAGAGGTCGCTCGGGTGGGTCAACCAACGGAAGGAACTCTCGAGATAGTCGACGAGCTCGTTGCTCGGCTCCCCGTGGCTGAGACTGCGATGCGCGTTCAGGTCACGCCAAGGGTTCTCCCCGAGATGCTTCAGCGCTGGTCAGCACGACTTGAAACACAGCAGGATTACAACATGCTCGTCAAACGTCTCTCCTATGAGTTGCGCGGTAACGAATCCGTCCTCGAGTCGATCGCTTCTGGAGTCTTGGAAGTTGTGCTCCGCCGCCTCGACTTTCCAGAGACCGGACAAGCATCATGGAACTGGGGACATCTCGGCAAGGCCGTGCTCGAGGGAAACGAACAGCCACTTGTTGAACTCGTCCTAGATATGGCCGAACTCCCCGGTGTTGTGCTCTCGATGGGCAGCGGCGAGGCACCTGAACTGCTCAGAGCGGCGCTTCAGCAGAGAACAGATCTGGTGTGGGCACACATAGGAGACCGTCTCGAATCCGGGTCACAACGCGTCAGTTCGTATCTAGAACAGTGGGACCTCCTAGTAGGAATAGAACCTGCTCCGATCCAAGAGTGGATCGGAGCCAACGTGAGCCGGGCCCGGATCGTGGCCAGAATCGCCTCGCTCGGCGAAGACGAACCGACACCCGTAACCCGCCACCTTCTAGCAACATTCGGAAACGACGAGCACATCACATCAGTCTTGAAGCTCAAACTTGATTGCGAATTACAGGTGGGAAGAAAGTCTGAACACTTCCAACGCCAGATCGATCGCCTCGGCCCTTGGAGGAAGAACCTCGCCGAACCAAGCGGGGTCCGACGCTGGGCACGAGATCGGATAGCCGAGATCACGGCATTAATGATTAGAGCGATTCGGCAAGAGGAGGAAAGAGGATGGTAGAACCTGACCGACTGGGCACGCACTTCGTCCGACCATAAGACCGACGGGTCATCAGTCGCTTGGTTCATGGCGCCAACTCGGCAACGCGCGTATCCGACGGGTCGCCTGAGGGTGAACGCTCCGCTGGCCGTGCTGCTCATGGAATGCGGTCCCCCAGCCTGACTCCGGAGCGACAGGCTCACGCGCTTGTCGGTTCTCGATGTACTCCGCAATTGTGGCAGTCTCGAACGGTGGGTCGTGTCCCTAACCCTCCGGGGATTAGTCGTCCCTTGCTGATGATGATCCCCAATATGTCACCCTACCCCGTGTCCACTCGCAAAGAGCCCGCCAGGGCCACACCACGAACGGTTCCCAACAGCGAAAGTGAAGTCGTTGCCAGAAGGTTACTCGACGAATCTGATCACCCACTGCTAGGGAGCGACGAGTCGCGCCGTGCCATGGTGCCCTATGAGCAGCGGAACTAGGACGGCCTTCGCCGATGCCTGTAGGTCCTTGTGGACTCGACCTCATGGCAGCGGTGATGAGCCGTACCCCATTGAGGGTGATCTTGTACCACAACAGGAACACTGCCGCCTGCAACATCATCACGAGGACCAGGAACACTGCCGCCTGCAACATCACGAGCGAGAACTGTGCCGGGAGATAGTTCGTGGTAACGCCTACCACTACTCCTACCCCGACTACACCAGCCGTAATAAGGAGTAGTCTGGCAGTGGTCGTAACGCACCACGCGACGAGGCCCCGCACCTTGTTCGATCCATACGCGTAGGCCACCCTACCGAACCCTTGACGAGCCGGACGACCTTTGTCATGTTCTACGTTAGATACCAGCCAGAACGCGGATAGCGGTACTTGGTGCCGTTCCAATGACACATCGGTACTCATGCGGAGGCCAACCGGATCGATTGCTTCCCACTCGATCACCCGCGTAAGCTCTTCTCCATCTGGAATGTCCCACACTGAACGGGCACGAGACCGGACAGCGACACACCTGACCTGCGTGGTGTATCGTTCCCCGCTTGCCGTAGGGAATAACATAGCTAGTACGAGTTCCGTACCGCGACGACAGCGACGGGCAGACCTCCGAATGTGTCTCCAATCCTCGCCTTCTGACACAACGACCTGGACAACTGTTCCTGCTACTACGGGTCCGCCCGTGTCTAGAGGCGTGTTATCCCGGTCCAAGAACACAATCTGGTCACAGAGCGCCGCCTGCTTCCTGGCCCTAGGCCCGATCCACAGTTTCCCGAAGAAGTACGTCACTACACTGCCGAGAAGTGTCTCCCCCCCTATAAAGCACAGCGGAACGGTCTTGTGTTCACGAACCATTGGGGGCGTTACGCTCCCGATGGGAACCAGCCGTGTTGCGTCTCTTAAGTTCCGAAGGGACCTCGCCGTGAACTGGACTGCTGAGAGCACTGCGAACAACGTCAGCACATCAGCCAGTGTCAGCACATCTAGCTACTTCTACAATTGATTGCCTGATGAACACAGGTGAGGCGCCGTTGGGAAGCCCAGGTCGAGAAAACCCAGCAAGATTCGCACCGCGCGGTGGCGAGCGCGTCGCGGCGGTTCATATTCGGATCCGCCGCATCGCAGAAGGGGCGGAGTTGGATAGCGGCCGAGGTGGGTTCGCTCGCGTTGATGACCCGACCGTCGCGGCGAGATAGCCTCCGAGACCACCGATAGCGCAAGCACTCACTACAAGCAGGCAGGAATGTGACCGTTTCATTCTTCCTCCATAGCTCCCACCAGCAGACCTCGCAACGTGTCACAAGCCAAATCCGCCGCGGTCAGACTCGGCGTGACGCTAGTGCATTCTGTTCCAAACCAGGGCCCGCCGACCCACAGCATTCTAAAGCCGGGCGGCATCCGAGATGTTCTGGTGTCGGCCCCCTCCGGGGATCGCCGCGATGACCGATCAGCGTGTATCTGGTGCTCCTCAATGCGGAAGCGGATCGTCGGGGTTTGCCGTGGGTGGTCGCGGCGCCTTCCGGAACCTGGCCGTGAAGAGCCCCTCACTGGTCGTGTCCTTCGCGAGGAGCCAGATCACGCCGGGGGCGGCTTCTCTGGCCAGTTGCTGCCGCGGCTCCGGGTCCGGTGCAGTTGCCGACGTGGCGTATCTCGTCGAGGAGGCGGTTGTGGGGGAGGGCCGAGGCACCGGTGGGCTTCGGTGGGGGAGTTGGAGTCGTTCAGGTCGACTCCCTTGGTGCGGGACGTCGTGATCCGGTTGATCAGCAGCTGATGGTCGTAGCATCTAAGGCCCAGCAGCCTCGATGCGACCGGCCTCGGACGGAAACCGGTACTTCGCCGCTCCTTCTAGAAGCCGTGCTAGACCACCGTTCGCTACTGCTAACCGTCGCATATCCGTACGTGGTTGTCCTGGTTTGTGCACCACCGCGGCTGCTGGCGGGTGAAACCGGCTTCTAACTGGGGGAACGCCCCTGGGCCAGCTTGTCATGATGCCCTTTATCGGATATAGGCCTGGCCAGGCTCGGCGTGGTCGGCGGGGGGACCGGGGGGCAGCGGCGGGAGGGTTGGCTATGGTTCTTTCCTGCTCATGGCTATGACTACTTCACGCCGGTTTTATATGGATGCAGCGCGCCGGGTCACACGCGACCTCATTGTCAACAATCCGGTGAGGCCGGACGTATTCAACGAGTATGAGGCTGTGCAGGGGTGGCCTCTTGTCACGGCGCTCAACCGCAGCAGCAGTCAGCAGACGACCGGGCTCGTTTCGTGGCGGTACATCCTGATTGAAGGACCTGAGCAGGTGCCGCCAATGAGCCTGTGGACTATGCACGAGATCTGGGATGCGGTTTGTTGCCGCATCAGGAAGGGGTCAGGCAAGAACGATTGCTTTCGACTGAGGAAACGGCTGGCCCGCCAACACTGGTCCATAGCCACCGGTCGTGCCCTGCGCTACGACGAACAGCTGGATGACCTCAACCGTTGGGCAGCTTCTCGGGACGGCGATCTGGTCGCTGCGTGGATTGACCTGTTAGGGCGTGTTCACGCTTTGAGGGTGTCGTGGATGAGGGCGAGGGTGATGAATGCTAGGAAGATGACGTCGAGTTTGTCGTAGCGGACGAAGACGCGCCGGTAGCCTTTGAGCCGTCGGAAGAGCCGTTCGACTTCGTTTCGTCGTTTGTAGATGTCGCGGTTGAAGTCCCATGGGTCGCGTCGGTTGCTCTTCGGTGGGATGACCGGTGTGTAACCCAGATCGACGGCCAGTCGCCGTGTTGCGTCTCCTTCGTAGGCTCGGTCTGCGACCAAGAACAGTTGCAGTTGTTCGCCTATTGGTTTCTTCTTTGCAGGTCCGAGGCTTTTGAGGAGTTCGCGTCCGTGGGGTCCGTCATGGTCTTGGCCTGGGGAAATAGCGTAGATGATGGCGGTGCGGGCGTCGGCGGCGACCATGTGGATTTTGGTGGTTAACCCTCCCCGGGAGCGTCCGATGGCTTGGGGGCCTCGCTTTCGGAGAGCGCCACACCCGTCGGGATGGACTTTGACTGTGGTGCTGTCTAGGCCTAGGACGTCGGGGTCGATGAGTTGTTCTTGTTGTAGTCGTTGGAACAC
>JAPOQZ010000202.1 GCA_026710435.1 bacterium
AAAGATCATCTGGATGCGAGACCGCATCGGAGCCGACCGCATCCTCTTCGGATCCGACATGGCCGGAATCGAAGTATCACTCACCCTCAAACAATGGGTAGACCAATTCCGCATGCTCCCAGAATGGGCCAAACAACTCGGATACCGCATCCCCCAACACCAGATCGACCAGATCCTCGGAGAAAACACCCGCCGCATATACCGACTAGACGACCACCAACCCAACTAAACCGCAATCCCGGCACCTGGCAACCAGATCACGAACCGGCATCACGGCCAGCAATCACACAGTCCGTAGCCGGAAGTCATACCTCACTCAGCGGGGAAGGGTGTCCACTGATCGCTGGGGCTTCGAAACCGGGCACGACACCGGACAGGGTATCTCATTTTGCCGACCGCATACCACTGGCCCCCAGTTCTCCAGGCACGCGTCGCAGCGGACGGGCATCGTCGGCTCGGCAAGAAAGCCAAGAGGCTCCTTCACCATCCGAGGGCTGCAGCCGCGTGGGCGCCCATGATGCCCTCAAGCTTGCTCGGGGAGATGGGATCGAGGCCCAGCGGCTCGGCGTGATCGTTGAGAGTGAGCAGCTTCTCGCGCAGCACTACCGGGTCATACAGGAACCCGGGGTAATCAGAACCGAAGAACAGCTTCTCCAAGGGCACGAAGAACGGCTCCGCCTTGTGCAGGAAGGAGAACAGTTCCCTCGGGCTGAGCGCTGCGATGAGGTACGACAGTTCGCCATAGAAGTTGGGATGCTTCGTGAGAAGGAACAGTGCCTCGTCCTGCCACGGAATTCCCATGTGGGCGATGATGACGGTCAGATCACGGAACTCCCGGCCGATATCGTCCAGCAACGCCGGCCGGCCCAGACCGAGAGACGCGTCGATCCGGGTGGAACCGGCCTGGTGGAACATGACGGGGATTCCCAGGTCGAGGGCACACTGGTATATCGGGAATCCCAGGTCGCGGTCGTCGGGCGACCAGTGCTGGTACATCGGGTAGAGCTTCACCCCGGAGAGCCCTAGCTCGCGGACCGCCCTCGTGAGTTCCTCGACTGCCGCCTTCGGACCTTGGTAGGCCGGGTTGACAGATGCGAAACCGATTAGGGTGTCGGGATCCTGGCGCACGAGCGCGGCTATGTAGTCGTTGCACTTCTCGGGGTCCGGAGGTCCGTCGACACCCGTCACGCCGGTCGGATCGACGGTTCCTATCAACTGTCCGTCCAGCCACTGGGGGGACACCGATAGGAGGACGATCTTGTCGAACCCAGCGTGGTCCCGCTTGGATTCAGCCCCGCCGATCACCGGCCAACCTTTGCGCGAGAAGCCGCTCGCCTCCCACTCCCTCTCGGTCGGCATGCGATGAGAGGGGACCGACCCGGAACTCCGGTAGATGCAGAGGGAACCCTCACGCCCGTAGCGGACCGTGAACTCCGGATCGTCCGAAAGAGCGAGCACATGGGTGTGCATGTCGATCTGCATGGGAAGGCCCCTTCTTATTGGTGGTCTACGGCATAGCGTACTTAAGGCACCGCATCCCGGACTGGGGGTCATTTCGATCCGTGCCTCAGGCACCGGAAGGCGACGCAAAGTAAGCTCATCGAGACGGCCCGAACCGGTTCGCCACGCACCGCGTAATACCTGCGCCGGTTCCGGACACCCGCGAGGCGAAAGGTCGGGGACATGCCAAGATATCTCGTCGTAGGAAACCCGGTGGTGACGCTCGCCCAAGAGGCATTCATCCCCGATGGTGCACTGATCGTTGAGGGTAAGAAGATCGTCGATTCCGGACCCAGGACCGAACTCGAGGGCAGAGGTCCGTTCGACCGCATCCTCGGTTCCCCGGATCACTTCGTCATGCCTGGCTTCGTCGCCTCGCACTACCACTCCGAGTCGGCGCTTGGCCCGGGCCTCTGGGAGATGCTCTTCGAGCGAGCCAACATCTACGTACATCCGGTGTTCAAGCCCATGGACGAGGAAATCATGTACAAGGCGATCCTCGTCACCCTGATGACCGCGGTCCGGGGAGGGATCACGACTACCGTCGATGCCTTCTACGGCCGACCGGGTCCGAAGAACTTCGGCATGGACAATGCGCTGGAGGCTTACGAGGACCTCGGTATGCGTACCGCTCTCGGCATAACGCTGCGCGACGAGAACCTCTACGTCCACGAGGCCAACGATGACTTCCTGAAACGCCTACCTCCCGAACTGGCGGAGGAGGTGCGCAACTCCCCTATGGGGTATGCCCTTCCCACCGACGATCTCATCGCCGCCTACGAGGATGCCGCCGCCACATGGGACCGCCGCGACGACAGGCTCCGGGTACTGCTCTCTCCCGACTGGACTCCCGCGGTTTCCAACGATCTCTACCGGCGGTGCCGGGCGATCGCCACCGAATACGGCACGGGAATCATGACCCACTGCCTGGAAACCCGGTCCGAGATGCAGTACAACATCAAGCGGTACGGCGTCACTGCCATGCAGCGACTCGACGACATCGGCCTATTGGGACCCGACGTGTCGCTGTCCCACTTCGTGTGGACCACCGACCGTGACATCGAGATCCTGGCCGATAGCGGGGCTGTTGCGGCGAGCAACCCCGGCTCGAACCTGCGCCTGAGTACGGGGGTGTGCCGGGTGCGCGACATTCTGGACGCCGGCGGAGGGCTGGCGTTCGGCACGGACGCCATCTCTTTCTCCGAACGGGACGACATGCTCCAGGAGGTTCGCCTGGGCGCCTACCTACAGCGCCTACCCCGCGGGCCCGAACCGGAGCACGGCCGGCTGAACTCCGAGGCACTCCTGCGATCAGCGGCCACCTACGGGGCACGGGCCGCCCGGGCCGAGGATCGGATCGGCAGCCTGGCGGTCGGCAAGGACGCCGACCTGCTCATCCTCGATCGCAAGCGGGTGTTCGAGACGCCAGCCCGCTTCTACGTCACTCCGGTCCTCGACGTGATACTGGACCGGGCCGACGGCACCGACATCGAGACGGTGCTGGTGGCCGGCAAGGTGGTACTCGACGATGGCGAGATCACCACCGTCAACGAGCAGAAGATCAGGGATGAGTACAACGAGGAGATCGCCAAGGGATTGTTCGAGTTGGAGGAACCATGGACCCGGTGGGCTGAACTGGCCTTCGAGGTGGAGCCGTACCTGTTCGACTTCTACCGCCCTTGGGCGGAGGAGCCGATGGCAACCGGCTACGAGTACAACACTACGACAGGGCCGCTGGGCTTTGCGGGCGGCCAGCGGGTCGGAGAGAGGTGACAACCGATGACAAGCATATGCGATTCGCTTCGGGATAGCTGCAAGGAGATCTGGCACGAGTTGCACAACCATCCGTTCGTGGCGGAGATGGCCGCGGGCACCCTTCCGGAAAGGAAGTTCGCCTTCTATATCGGCCAGAACATCGTCTTCCTGAGGGAGTTGGCCAGGGCGATGGCACTCGGGGTGGCCAAGGCCGACGACGAGGACACGATGCGCGATTTCGCCGCCATCGTGAGCAACATCGTCGACTTCGAGTTACCCAAGAACCGCCAGTTACTCACCGAGGTCCGGGAGATGGTTCCCGATGCGGCCGAGGCAACGACGATGGCACCCGCAACTCTCGCCTACACCCGGCACATGCTGACCGTGGCCTACGAGGGCAGGGCCGCCGACATCATGGCCTCCCTCACGCCGTGCGCCTGGAGCTACGGGTTGATCGGCAAGCAACGGCTTCCCGACGCCCCTGACCACCAGGTCTACCGCCCGTGGATCGAGTTCTTCGGCGGTCAGGAGTACTGGGACACGCTCGAAGAGGTGAAAGCGAAGCTGGAAGGCCTCTGCCAGGGAATGAGCGACTCTGACCTAGCCAGGATCCAGGACATCTTCCGTACCAGCAGCCGCTTGGAGCAGATGTTCTGGGACATGGCCTACAACGAGAGTGCCTGGCAGGTCTGAGTCTTCCTCGATGAACTGGACCGTGGCCATCGACATCGGTGGCACCTTCACCGATGTGGTGGCCGATGACGGAACCGGACGGCGGCTGACCGCCAAGGTTCCCACGGTTCCCGCCGACCCCGCGCGGGGACTCCTGAACGCCCTGTCGGCACTGGGAGGTCAGGGTCTGGAGTTCGGCGATGTGTCGCTCGTCTTCCACGGGACGACCATCGCCACCAACGCCGTCATCAACGACAAACTGGCCAGGGTGGCCCTCCTCACCACCAAGGGATTCCGGGACATCCTCACCTACCGGTCGGGTTCCCGCCCCGACGCCTACGACCTCCGCCAGAGGCGCCCTAGGGAGTTCGTACCTCGCGAGGACCGCATCGAGGTGGACGAACGGATCAGCGGGACCGGTGTGGTCAAGCCCCTCACCGCAGCCGAGACCGAGCGAGCGGTCGCCGAAGTGCAGTCACGAGACCCGCAGGCGGTCGCTGTCTCCTTCCTGTTCAGCTATCTGGACGACGGTCACGAGCGGGCTCTGGCGGATGCGCTCCGGATAGCTCTCCCCGACCTCCCCGTGTCCCGGTCGTCGGAGGTGGCAAGGGAGTTCCGGGAGTATCCCCGCACGGTCACCACCACCGTCAACGCCGGCTTGCGACCGGTGGTGCGCGATTACCTGGCGGGAGCCCAGCAAGGGATAAGGGAACTCGGGATACCCGGAAACTTCCTGGTCATGCAATCGAACGGAGGAGGCGTGCCGGCCGCCCGGGCCGAGTCCGAAGCACACAAGCTCCTGGTCTCCGGCCCCGCCGCCGGGGTCTCCGGAGCGGTGGCCCTCGGGACCGCCACCGGACGGACTCACCTCCTCTCCATCGACATCGGGGGCACATCGGCCGACGTGTGCCTCATCCGCGACGGTGAAGCGTCGGTGGTACCGATGCGACACATCGATTCCCACCCGATCCTGTCTCCGTCCCTCGACATCCATTCCGCGGGCGCGGGAGGAGGGAGCATCGTAGAGATCGACCGATCAGGCGCCCTGAAGGTCGGTCCCCGCAGCGCGGGAGCCGACCCGGGCCCTGCTGCGTACGGGCTGGGAGGCAGCAACGCCACCCTCACCGACGCCCATCTCGTGGCGGGCACCCTCGGCGTGCGGACCCCGCTCGGGGGTAGCCTCACTCTGGATCGGGGAGCCGCCCTCGATGCGATCGGCCGGGTGGGCTCGCAACTCGGTCTGAGCACGTCGGTGACCGCCGAGGGCGTGATAGCCATCGCCAATGCCCATCTCGAATCGGCGGTGCGGAGAGTCTCGATCGACCGGGGAGAGGACCCGCGGGATTACACGCTGCTCGCCTTCGGCGGGGCAGGTCCGCTCCACGCCGGACAGTTGCTACGGGACCTTTCGATGCAGGATGCCGTCATCCCGCGCCATCCCGGGCTGTTCTCAGCGGCCGGCCTGCTGGCCACCGACCTGAGAATCGACGAGTCGGCCACCGTGCTCAGGACGATCGACACGGCCTCGATCGGCGAGATGGCAGCGTGGTTCAATACGATTGGCGAGGAGCTGCGCAACCGGCTTCGGAAGGACGGCATCGACCGCAACCGGATCCGTGTGCAGCCCGCCATCGACTGCCGCTACAAGGGTCAGGGGTTCGAACTCAGTGTCCCTGTCGTCTCGACCGGGCTCGATCCCGTACGCGTGTGCCGGGACTTCCGGGACGTACACCAGAGCCTCTACGGGCACACATCCGACGAACCCGTCGAGGCCGTGACGCTGCGCATGTCCGCGTTCGGCGCTCTGGCGGTCGGGACCGGGCCTCTTACAGGGGAGGACTCGCGGCTCCCGCGCCCGGTTTCGGCCCGTATGCTGAAGCTGAGGGAAATGTCCGATCCAGTCCGGGTCGCCGTCTACTCACGCGATGATCTCGGCGCCGGCGCCACCCTGGCAGGACCCTGCATCATCGAGCAGCCCGACGCCACCACAGTCGTGCTCGCCGCCCAGACAGCCACGGTGGACGGGTACGGCAACCTCTGGATCAAGGAGACGATCCATGGTTGACCCTGGACTCGATCCGGTTGCCTACGAACTGATCCACAGCCGGCTCCTCCACGCGGCCCGCGAGATGGCGGTGATCCTCAAGCGGTCCAGCCACAGCCCCATCATCAGGGAGATGGAGGACTTCAGTTGCGCCATCTTCGCCCCGGGCGGTGAGTCGGTGGCACAGGACGAACGCATCCCCGCTCAGTTGGGAGCGATGTCGCTGGCCGTCCAGACCTGCCTGGAGCAGTATCCGGAACCGGGCGACCTGCGGCAGGGAGACGCCTTGTTACTGAACCATCCATACATGGGATGCATGCACACGCCGGACCTGAACCTGATCATGCCGGTCTTCGCCGACGGTTCGGTGGTGGGATGGGCCGGATCGACCGCCCATCACGTCGACCTGGGAGGCCCCACACCGGGCACCCTGGCGCCGCACCACCGCGAGCTCTATGCCGAGGGTCTGATCTTCCCGCCTATCAAGCTCTACCGGAGCGGCGAGGAGAACGACGACCTGTTCCGGATGATCGCCGCCAACGTGCGGGATCCCCGAGGGCTGGTGGCCGATCTGCGGGCCCAGCACGCCTCCTGCCTGACAGGCGCGCGAGCGCTGCTCCAGACGATGGAGCGCTACGGTTCTCAGCAGGTTCGCGCCGCCTTCTCGGAAGTACTGGACCGGACCTCCCGGCTGACCAGGGCAGCGCTTGGAGACCTCGAGGACGGAGAAGCCATCCGGACAGGTCACCTGGACGACGACGGCCTCGGGAGCGACCCGGTACCCATCCGCGTCCGGCTTGCCAAGTCCGGTAATGAACTGGAGGTGGACTTCACCGGGTCCTCGGCCCAGGTTGCGGGCGCCCTCAACGTCCCGTGGGCCAGTACGCGCGCATGCGTCGCCTACCTGATTCGTACGATGGTGGGCCTCGACATCCCCACCAACGACGGTCTCCTAGGTCCGGTTTCGATAACCTGTCCACCCGGCACGATCTTGAATCCGAGGTTTCCCGCCGCGGTCTCGGTGCGTCACAACACCTGCCAGGTGGTCGCCGACACCCTCATCCGGACGGCATCCGACCTCTGGCCGGGCAGGGCGGTGGCGAGTAGCAGCGTTACGTTCTTCGGCTTGCAGATCGGTAGCCGCTCCCCCGGGACCGGCGAGACGGCGGTGCTCATGGAGGTGGTTGGAGGTGGCACGGGCGCTCACGATCACGGCCGCGGCATCGACGGCGTCGACACCTACATGTCCAATGTTGCGCTCCTTCCGGTCGAAGTGGCCGAAACGGAATACTCTGTCCGGATCCTCAGAAGTGAACTCGTGGAGGACTCCGCCGGCGCCGGACAGCTTCCCGGAGGACTGGGCATCTGCCGCGAGTACCAGATACTGGACGTTCCGCAGGTCGCCACCCTCTACTGCGAGCAGGCCATCGACGAGCACCGGCCGGAGGGCGCGAGTGGCGGGGAGGATGCCCGGCCTACCCGGGTCACCATCCTGGGACCCGACGGCCATGTCGTGTCCACCGCCTCGAAGATATCTACCTCTCTGGCTCCGGGCTCGGTCATCCGCGTGCAGACCAGCGGGGGCGGCGGCTACGGACCGGCTTCTACCGGAGGTACGACCTCGGGGACGACCCGCTCCTGCTGAGCAAATGTGATCTGCTGCCGAGCCGGCGCCGGGAACGTGGCAGGTGAAGAACGAGATACCAGTAGCCCGCCACGGAGATCGTCGGCGGCCGCGGAAGGATGCCGATGCCGACGACGGCTCAGCGGTCGGCTCGATCGAGCCACCATACGAACGACTCGGCGTCACTGAGCCTCGATCCGTGCTCGCCGAGGAACACGGCAAGCGCATCAGCCAGTACCCGCATATTTCGACATCGTCGGGTACTCCCTGGCTGTGAAGGCACAGATGCCCCAATTCGTGGGCGAGGGTCAGCCGTTTGCGGTCGGTCGGCGCCGTCGCGTTGATCATGATGACCGAGTACGTACGCGCCCATTGGGAGAGCCCGTCCACCCTCCTGGTACCGAAGTCGCTCTCCAACCTCCAACACGAAGCACCCTGCGGCTTCCATCCATCCGATCAGATCGCGCACCGGCCCGTCCGGCATGCGCCATTCGGCGCGAAGGAGGCGAGCTGCGGTAGCCGGATCGAACTCGAACGGATCGAACCAGGGAATGGTGAGGTCGGTATCGAGGTCGATGCGGTCGGCAAGCTGCCGGCAATGGAGCCGGGCCAGATTGAGTTGGGCCTCCAGCCGTCTCCATACCGTAGGCCGCGCCGTGGCGCGCCTGCGCATGTGAGCACCGACCGCAAGTGCGCCCTCCATCCTTCCGGCGCTCCGGAGCAACTCGACCGTGACACCCAACGCCGAGGCCAGCTCTTCGAGGAGGGTTCCGGACGGATCGCGGAGGTCGTTCTCGCAGCGGGACACGGCGGCCTGGGTCAGGCCGAGTTCCGAGCCCCATCTAGGAGCCGCGGTCCGTTTCCGTGCTGTCGAGGGATAGCCCGATCCGCGGCGGGTCCGGAAGGGAAGGAGGCCGGAGATCGGTCGCGGCGGAACCGCTGGAGCCGGGTCGGTCGAGCTTGATCAGCCAGATGATGTTGTTCATGCCGCCGCGCAAGGACAGCACCGCCGGTCCGATCCCGTAGGTATCGTGCGATAGGAACCTGACATGTCCAAAACCGCCCAGCGGATCCCATTCCGCCAGTCCACCGATCGTGACCTGAACCAGGCTTCGGCACTATTAGCCAAGGCACACAGTAGTCGTTAGGCACAAACTCATGGTACCGTCTACACATGGCGGGTCTCAGCACCTCAGCACTGCTCCTCATAGCCTTCGTCATACCGGGAGCTGTGTTCGTCTGGCGATTCGAAGCACAAGCCGGTTTGTACGGAGTCGGCCTGAAAGACCGAGCCCTCCGACTCATGGGAGCATCAGCCGTCCTGTTTTCCCTCTCCGCTTGGGCCCTCTACTGGGCCTACATAGACTACCGTCCTACCTTCGCCGAACTAGCCATGCCACCCTGGTGGTTCTGGATCCTCCCCATCCTCTACACCATCGGACCCGGAGTTATCGGGAGCGTACTCGGGTACGCATGGAAGAAGGACTGGCCCGGAGCGCGGTTCATCATAGGAAAGAACCGGGCACCCCGCGCCTGGGACCATCTATTCCAAGATGAGCCCGCTGGCATCCTTCGCTGTAAGCTCAGATCCAAGACCTGGATAGGAGGCGTCTACGCCCAAGGACACGGTAACGAACCGTACACATCCGGATATCCAGAACCACAAGATTTGTACCTACCCGCAATGATCGACATCAACCCCGAAACAGGTGAAACAATCACCGACGAGGACGACATACCGATAGTCCTCGATTGGGGCGTACTACTGAGATGGGAAGACATCGAAGTTCTAGAGTTCGAAAGACTACCGGAGAAAACCAATGGCAGCTAAACGGCACCGCTCATCCAAAACCGTCAGGTTTGCGAAAAAGACCAGTAACAGGCGGCCGAGTCGCACGGTACACGGTGGCTACACGACAAAGAAGAGGATCGACATCTCACAGTCGTAACTACCGAAACAGTCCAAGTCGTAATAGGACATCGGAGATCCGCGCCACCAAGCGGTTCGTCCGGCTACGGAGAGGCCAATGGACCGCGAACAACGAGTAACTAGATAACGGAAGTACGGCTGTCAAGAGGAACGAGTTGGATACACAACACGTAAGAAGATCGACATCTCACAGTCGAAACTTCCGAAACAGCCGGCACCAGGTACCTTGACCAGTCGTCCCAAGAAGTAATCGGAGAAGAAACCCGAATCTGTCTAGCCGGAGCTTATCCTTGAAAGGGGCTCCCTCTCCTCGCTGCCGGATCTCCAATCAGCTGCTTGGAGAGGGCCCTACCCGAGACCGGGTATTTACCTCCAGGAGGTGGGGAACTTCAGTGATCACGAATGGGGAATTTCAACGATCGTCAACACTACTTCGCCATAAGCGTTCACCGAAACGGGACAACCTCATTCTCCGGTGTTCCCCGTTGATATAGGGGTTTGAGTGTATTTAATGTGTGGTCGGGTGCCTGGGAAGGCGTGACAGGTTGGAAGGTATTCTCGACGACAAAGCAAGGGACCTATTCACCCGGCTGATGGGAGAGGTCAAGTGCCGCCTCCAAACCAAGCACTATGCCAACGTGTTCGTGTGAGAAACCGCTCTCGTACGCGGCCCGCCTCATCTCAGGACTCCGAGAGGCCCGACGGGCATGAGCGAGACTGACTCCGCGATCTCGTACGGTTCCTTGCCGCTACGCCAGCCCGGAGAGTTCTGCGCGGCGCGGGGAACCGGCGCGTATGGGTGAAGACGATCCCTGAGTGCTGTTGTCCTTCGGCGACGATGCGTCGGTGGAGCACTGCGAAGTCCTTCACATTCTCAGTCACGACCGCTCTGCCATCGGCTGTCGCGGCCCGGAGCAGATCGTCGTCGGGCTGCCCGATGAGATCGGCGCGCTCCTTGACGGCGATGGCGTCGTATCCCGGGTCCCGAACGAGGACCGCGACGCCGGGGGCGTGCATCTCGTCAAGGAGGAGCTTCACCCCGACAGCAGCCTGCGCTCGTTCTCCCAGGCGGCCAACTCACGGTCGGCTTCGTCGTCGTTGTGCGCGATCTCAGCGTCGAGCTCGTCGGTGAACTCTGCGTAGTACCGGCTAGCGGCTCGGACATGCCCTTCGGCGAGGCCGAGTTGAGCGGCCGCGGTGGCGACTCGCTCCTCGAAGTTTCCCCGCAGCCCCAGCATCAACCCGACAACCTCCCATACGTCCGGCCCGGCAGCCAGACCGGCGCGCCGGCCGCTCGGCCCGTCGCGGAAGACGATCCCGGGATGGGCTTCCATGAGCAGGCCCTCGTCGATCAGTCGTTCCCCAGCGGCTGAGATCGACTCGGCCCGATGGGCCGCACCCCGCTTGAGCCGCTCGTAGGCGCCCTGACGCTTGAACCGTATCGACAGCACAGCCATGGTGACATTCCCATCGCTATGAGGCCCGCTGATCGGGCGGCCCGACCCTGGTGAAAGCGAGAAACGTGGCTGATACGCCGACCGGCCGGGCGGCGGGCCACATCTGGCCTTGCAGGGAACGGCACAACGTAGGTTTGGCTATGCGGACCGAACCGCCGGCACGACCTCGGACATGGCCCGCTGCAGTTGAGCGATGTGATCTGCGGCGGAGTGGATTCCGGGCATGTAGCTGGTGAAGAACGAGACATCGGTAGCTCCCACTGACACCATCCTACGGACGTTGGCGATGATCTGATCGGTGCTTTCCTCCGGACCCAGACCCACCGAGACATGCAGGCGGAGTGTGTCCGCGTCCCGACCCGATGCGGCCGCGAGTCGGCGTATCTCCCCCCAGGCAGCACCGATCTGCTCGACCGTCTGGACGGGCCGCGACAACCACCCCTCGGCGTGCTCGACCACCCGCCGGAACACCGGTCGGGTCGTACCGCCGAACCACAGCGGCGGATGCGGCTTGGTGACCGGCTTGGGCTCCATACCCATGCCGTCGACGGTGTAGAAGTCCCCTTGGAAGTCGACCCGGTCACGGGTCCACAGCAGCTTCATGAGCTCGATTCCCTCGTCCATGCGCCGGCCTCGTTCGGTGAAGGGAACCTCAAGCGCGTCGTACTCCTCCCGGTGCCAGCCGATCCCGAGTCCGAGTTCAAGGCGACCACCCGACAGGCTGTCCACCGCCGCTGCCTGTTTCGCCACCACCGCGGGGCCTCGCTGGGGCAGGATCACCACGGCAGAACGCAGGGCGATACGACTGGTCACGCCTCCGAGAAAGCCGAGCGCCACCAGGATGTCGTGGTAGGGGGTCTGGGCCGGATAGTGCGCCCTCGGTGTCCCGTCGGCCGCCGGGTAGGCGAGCAGGACGTGATCGATCAGGGTCAGGAAGTCAAAGCCGAGGCCTTCGGCAGCCTGGCAGATGTCGCGCATGGCAGTCGGGTCGTCGATCAGGAGTGAGTTGACGGCGCCTATCCCGTACTTCATTCGCAGTGCTCCTTCACAGTCCGCATCCCGTACGCTTACGGAGGCTACCTTGTGGTAGAGGTACCACTGGAGATGGAGGATCGGGAATGAGAACGAAAGCGGCGGTACTTCACGATTTCAACACCCCGTTGGCCATCGATGAGGTGGAACTCCAAGAACCCAAGGCCAACGAAGTCTCCGTGAAGATGGTGTCCAGCGGGGTTTGCCACAGCGATCTGCACCTCGTTCAGGGACACATCCCGGTGAACCTGCCGATCATCTGCGGTCATGAAGGAGCCGGGATCGTGACCGCAGTCGGACCCGGACCGTCCACCGTGCAGGTCGGCGACCGGGTCGTGCTCTCCTGGGTGTCACCATGCGGCAACTGCAACTACTGCGCGACCGGAAACCCGGCGTTGTGCGTGACCGCCATCGGACCCTCCTACGAGGGGCAGCTTCACGATGGAACCAGCCGTTTCAGCGACCTAGAAGGCACGACGATCAGCCATCACCTGATGCTCTCGACCTTTTCGCAGGAGGTGACCGTGCCCGCCTCGGCCGCCATCCGGGTGCCCGAGGATGTGCCCCTGGCCCCGTTGGCGGTGATCGGGTGTGCCGTGTCTACCGGGATCGGTGCGGTCGTAAACACCGGCAACGTGCAGTTGGGCGACAGCGTCGCGGTGATCGGGTGCGGGGGTGTGGGCCTCAACGCCCTCCAAGGGGCACGCCTGCGGGGGGCGGGCAAGATCATCGGCGTGGACGTCAACGAGGAGAAACTCGAAGCGGCTCGCCGGTTCGGTGCTACCCACACCGTTAACGCCGCTGAAGAGGACACCGCGGAAGCCCTCATCGCGATGACCGGTGGCATGGGAGTCGATCTGGCCGTCGAAGCGATCGGCCATCCGCAAACCGTGGCGACCGCTGTGAGGTCGCTCCGTCGTGGGGGAACGGCGGTGCAGGTCGGGATCGCGCCGTACGGAACCGAGGTCTCGATAGACATGACTCTCCTGCTCGACGAGCGCAAGCTCCTCGGCTGCTATTACGGCTCGCTACGGCCGGCCTTCGACATTCCTCGCTACGTCGACCTCTACCGCGCCGGTAAGCTGCTGGTCGAGGAGTTGATAACCGCTGAAATCGAACAGGACGAGATCAACGGCGCCCTCAACCAGTTCGAACGCGGCGAGGGCATCCGGAGCCTGGTCCGCTACTCCTAAACGTGCAACGCTCTGCGGTGTGCTCCGAGAGTCCCCTCCACTCGGTTGTTCACGTACCCGGCGCGCTTCTGGTGTTCATGATGGAGACCGGACGGTCGACCGGTATCCGGTACCAGCGCCGGCAGATCTCCTCTATGTGGGTTGTCATGAGGTCGGCCAGTTCCCGTCGACGGCGTGCCTCTGCGGTGGGTTTGTAGAGATCTTCGGCGAGCTCGTTCATACGGTCGATGATCCGCTGCTCGTCCACGAGTAGGACCTCTCCGTCCCGTACCACCATCTCGCCACCCACCGTGACGAACTCTACGTCGCCGGCGTCGGCCCGCTCCACGAGGAGATCCGGCGCAGGAGTCCTGGTGTACCGGGCGGCGGGGAAACCGATCCTATCCGTGCGGAAGCAGATGAGATCGCCCTGGTAACCGGGAGCCAGCGTTCCTACCTCGCCTCCGAACCCCGCCGGCACGGCAGCACCTTCGGTGGCGGCTCGGAGCAGTATCTCCCCTGGGATACGGCCCCCGGTGAGATCACCGGCATCCCGCTGGAGATAGCTCGCCAGCCTCACCTCGCCGACAGAGTCCTCCCGGTCCCCGGCGCGGTCCCATCGGTACCGATGCTGAGCGAACCTCCGGCGGCAAGGATGTCCCGGACCCGGCAGATTCCCGTGGAGGAACGAAAGTTCGAACCTGGGCAATGCACGGGCGCCGCTCCGCTACCGGCTACAACCGCGATGTCCTCGTCGGTGGCCCAGACGAAGTGGGAGAGCGTAACGTCTTCGCCGAGCAGCCCGAGATCCGCCAGGCGGCGCATCCCCGACGGACCCACGTTCTCCACAGTCCACATCAGCTCGGAGCGGGTCTCCAGCGCGTGGGTGGTGATCGTCGTGCCGTACTCGTCTGCCACCCGGCGGCAGCGCCGGCACAGGTCGCCCGAACAGGTCGGAGTCCAATCCGAAGCCAGTATGATTCGCGATCGTCCCCGGCGCCCATCCCACTCGCGGTACAGCCGGTCAACACCCGGAACTGACCGTCGATCGGCCACGCGTAGCCGAGGGGCGAGTTCCGTACCTCCTCCGCAATCGCGGCCGGGAGGCGGGCCAGGAACCGCTCGTTATCCTCATGGGTGTAGGTGTTCTGATCCCGCATCGTGATCCGAGCGCCACACGAAGCCCGACCGCGTCGTAAGCCCGGAGAGCGGCTTCGGCACCCAGCAGATGTATCCAGGGTCGACTGTAGAAGGTGTCGATCAGTGTGGTCCGACCCCCCTTGGCGGCATGGATCAGCCCGTAGGTGGCCAGCAACTCGATGATCTCCTCGTTGGTGTCGATGAGCCCCGAGCCCGGTTCCGCTGCTGTTCCCAGACCTCGGCTCGAACGTGGTGTTCAGCGAGGTCAAAGAGTTCGGGGATCCGGCGAAGGCGTCGACATCAGCCCACCGGGTGTATCGATCCGAGTTCCACGGGGGACGGGCGACTGCCGTACCCATGGAAACGCGCGGCTGCCTGGCCTCCTACGACACAGGCCGGGGGCGGCTGACAGTCTTGTCCTCGACCCAGGGGCATCACCTGTTGCGCCGTCGCCTGGCCGTCAGCACCGGGCTCCCCGAATCGTGGGTGCGGGTGATCGTCCCGGACGTGGGGGGCGGCTTCGGCCAGAAGATCCCGGCCGCGCCGGAGGAGGTAGCGGTGGCCCTTGCGTCAGTGGCGCTGGAGCGCCCCGTGAGGTGGATCGAGGACCGGCGCGAGAATCTGGTCTCCGCACCGCAGGCAAGGGAACAGATCGTGTCCCTGCAGATGAGCGTCGACGAGGCAGGTCGATTCCGGGCCATGAGGGCCAAGGTCATCGGGGATGCGGGGGCATACTCTCACAACAGCGCCGGCGCACTCATCGAACCGTATCTCTCGGCGCTGCCGGCGCCGAGCCTCTACAGGATCGAGCACTTCGAATGCGAGATCCAGGCTGTCCTCACCAATAAGGCACCGGCCTCTCCGTACCGAGGGGTGGGATGGACCGCCTCGCATACCGCCCGCGAGCTGCTCATAGATCATGTAGCCCCACGCCACGATTCCGGTGACAAAGCGCGGATTCCTCCACGGGCCGAGCCCGCTCACGTCGATCGTTCCGTGCGCCGGACCGAAGGCAGGATCAGAGGCCCCGACCACCATCGACGGAAATCAACTCTCCGGTGACCATCCGGGCATCCTCTGACGCTGCCCACGCTGCGACGCCGGCCACCTCGTCCGGCTGCACGAGACGACCCATGGGTATCGCCTCCGCTATCGCCGAACGGCTCTCCGTGGTGTTCGCGCCGCCCATGAACTCCACCAGCATCGGCGTGTCCGATGCCGCCGGGCACAGGGCCACGACCCGAATGTTTCGTGGAGCGAGTTCGAGGGCCAGGCTTCGAGTTAGAGAGGCTACGGCTCCCTTGCTCGCCGTATAAGCCGCGTATCCCGGACGGGGCCGGATCGAGATGTTCGATGCGATGTTGACAATGACGGGTTCGTTCGACTGCGCCAGGTAAGGGAGCGCCGCCCGGATCAGGAGGAAGACGCTACGGACGTTGACCGCAAAGATCCGGTCGAACTCTGCATCACCGGTGTCCTCGATCAGCTTGGGACGCTGGCCCACACCGGCGCAGTTCACCAGCACGCCGACACCGCCGAGACCGTGCACCGACTCCTCCATGGCACGCCCCAGATCGGCAGTAGACACGAGGTCGGCTCGCACCGGAATCGCCGTCGATCCGGTGGAGTGGATCCGGTCGGCCATGTCCGCAATGCCTTCGCCGTCACGATCGACCAGGGCGACGGACGCACCTTCCAGGGCGTATCGTCGACTGATGGCCGCGCCGATGCCCGAAGCCGCGCCGGTTACCACCGCCCTCCTACCCTGAAGCATTGACACCGATATCCTCCCGTCTCAACCCGTGAACGGGCAACCTAACAGCTACGATTCGGACCGCGAGCTAGAGAGGAGAGCGCCGATGGGCGACGAAACATCGAGCCAGGCACAGTGGTTCTGGGATAACACCACCGAGGTTTGGAACGCGATCCTGAACCACCCTTTCCTGGTCGAACTCGAAGCCGGAACTCTCCCGGACGAAGTGCTCCGTTTCTACTTCGAGCAGAACCTCCAATACGTCGACGCCGTATACAGATGCCGGCTGGTGGCGGCGGCCAAGGCTCCAGACAAGGAAACTTTCGACCTGCTCACCCGCGACTGGAATCTCGAGCCGAGCGACGAGCGGCAGGGGGACCTGCTTGTGAGTTTCGGAGGCGATCCTGACAACCTGCCGCCCATGGCGCCGGCCTGCCGCGGCTACACCTACCACATGTGGTACAACGCCCTCGACGGCCGCACCATCGACTGGCTGGCGAGCTTCGTGGCCTGCCCTTGGACCTACGACCTGATAGGTGAGCAGGTTTCGGGCAACATCGGTGAGGAGCGCCGGGAGTCCTGGATGGAGTACTACGGCAGCAAGATCCACCACGACCTGATGGACGACTTCCGCTCTGCGGTTGATCGGCTGACCGTCGGCCTCGACCAGGATGACCTGAACGGGCTTCTCGAGAAGTGGCGCCTCGGCATGCGGTACGAGTGGATGTTCTGGGACGACGCCTATCACATGCGGAGTTGGCCCGTCTGAGCCGATCTAAACCGTATTTTCTCGTGTCCCGCGAGGTGGCCACGAGTATCATCGATCCGAGACGGAGGCAATCCGGCCCGAATGACCCCCGGCGGGTTAGGGCCCGAGCCTGGAAGCGCTCCTAAGAGGGAGGCCCAATGACCCGGAAGAGGTTCTTCTACCCAGTAATTCTGTCGGTGGCATTCGCTGTCGCGGCCGCCGCGTGCGGCGATGACGAACCGGCCGCGCCGACGTCCGCGCCTGCCACAACAGCCGCGCCTGCCACCACCGCGGCCGAAGCCGCGCCTGCCACAACAGCGGCGGCGACCACGGCCGAAGCAACCGACACGGAAGCTCCGGCCACCACCGCGGCCGCGGAGGCGACGACCACCACCCAAGCGCCAACCATCGACGAGGGCGACGTGATGCAGGCACCGGACAGGGTGCAGGACGATGAGACGGTCGTCATAGCCTGGACGGGCTACTTCAACAGCCTCGATCCGCCCGACAGCCTCGTGAACTTCAACCGTGAGGCCGGCGTCGGACTGTATGACCGCCTCCTCACCTACTCGCTCACCGAACGCGAGGACGGAACATTTGTTTGGCAGGGCCTCGGCGTTGCACCAGGCCTCGCCGAAAGCTGGGAGGTCGACGGAGGATCGGTCACATTCACCATCCGCGATGGCGTGACGTTCAACAAGACCGGTAACCCCTTGACGGCCCATGACATCAAGTACTCCTTCGTACGGGCGATCGAAGTGCCGGGCTTCGGGACCTTCAACTCCAACCTGGCCGGCATCTTCGAGCCGTCTCGCCAGCTAACGGTGATCGACGACCACACGATCCGCTTCGACTACGAACTCGCTGACGGGACACCCTTCCTCCTCAAGGCTTCCTTGGCGAGCATGCGGTTCCCGATCTTCGGGATCGTGGATTCGGTCGAGGTCCAGGCTCGCGCAACGGAAGAGGATCCCTGGGGCCACGAGTGGCTCAAGGAGAACCCGGAGGGCTCGGGCCCGTACGTGATCGAATCGGCCACACCGGGAACGGAACTGATCCTCAGCAGGGTCCCGGGCCATTGGACAGAGGGCGACCAGAACCAACTCGGCCAGGCCTACAACGGCTTCGACCGGGTGATCTACCGGACGCTGAACAGCCCGGCCGATATCACGGCGCTCATGCTCGGGGGCGAGGTCGACGTGGCCTTCGCTCTGGGTACCAGGGAGCTCACCGCCCTCGGCGAGGCCGGTTTCACCATCGTCAACGCCGAGATCCCCGATATCTGGCGCCTCGACCTCCCGGTGACCACCCCACCCTTCGACAACCTGGCAGTGCGTCAGGCGCTCGCGCACGCGGTGCCCTATGACACCATCGTGGAGAACGTCTTCACGAACGCGACCCGCTCGTACTCGATCGTCAATCCGGCATCGCCGTCGTTCATCCCATCGTGGGATGTCTACGACACGGACCTCGACAGGGCTCGCGAGTTGCTGGCGGAGGCCGGCTACCCGGACGGGTTCTCGACCGAGCTCTTCTACAACACGGAGCGGCAGGAGTGGGAGGACATAGCCCTCTTCCTCCAGGCCAGCCTCTCGCAGGTGGGGATCGATCTCGCACTCAGGCCACTACCCGCGACTGATTTCCAGGAACAGACAACGGCCCGGTACAGCGACGATACGTTGATGCCCGGCATCCAGATGCGCAGCGGGCTGATATGGCTCGACGACGCCGATCCGAATGTCAACCTTTGGCTGGTAACCCGCGGGTTCCCGGGCCCGGTGGGTGTAGGCGGGTTCTCGAATGCGAGCCACTACTCGAATGTCGAGTTGGACACGCTGCACTTCGAGAACCGGTTCAACCCCGACCTCGAAGCGCGGTCTGAGGCGTACCGCGAGACCCAGAGGATCGGAGCGCGCGACCTTCCGATCATCCCGCTCGCCGTGCGTGGCTTCCCCGGCGCCGTGCATCCGGCGGTCACCGGTATCGCGTTCACGGCCGACCCGCATCTGCGCCAGTACCTGTTGAGGCCGACCGGGTGAACCGAGCGACTTTCCGGCGGTGCAACCGCGGCACTCTCATATGTAGTGCCGCGGTTGCACCGCTCAGGTTCTGGCCGGCCCCAGCGGTGTAGGGCCGACCTGGGATGGACTCCGGCCTATCCCGCCAGCTGTTCACGCGGCTCCTGCTGGTGGTGCCTGTCGTCTTCGGCGTGGTAACGCTCACCTTCCTGGTGGCACGGGTGTTCGCGCCGGATCCGGTCGCGCTCTACGTCCCGGCGCAGGCCGACGAGGAACTCCGCCACAAGATCAGAGCTGAGTTAGGCCTGGACAAGTCGATCCCCGAGCAGTACGCGGTGTTTCTCACCGACCTCGTCCAAGGTGACCTGGGCGAGTCGACCATCACCGGCCGGCCTGTCACGAGCGACTTGTGGGACCGGCTCCCAGCGACGGTAGAACTTGCCCTGGTGTCGCTTACGTTTGCCGTGGTGATCGGCGTCCCGCTCGGCGTGCTGGCCGGGGCGAGGCGCGACAGCCCCTTGGACTTCTCGGTCCGGGGCATCACGCTCATCGGGATGGCGCTTCCGTCGTTCTGGCTCGGTCTGGTGCTCATCCTGATCTTCTTCGTCATCCTCGGCTGGCTGCCAGGGCCGGTGGGCCGGCTTCCCCTCGGCGCGCAAGCGCCGGCGAAGGTCACCGGGTTGTATACGCTCGACAGCCTCCTTCGAGGAGACCTGGCCCTGTGGTGGGAGTCGGTCCGCCATCTCGTACTCCCGGGGTTGACCCTTGGGGTGGTCATCGTGGCTCCTATCACGAGGGTGGCGCGCGCCTCGATGGTGGAGGTGATGCGCTCCGAGTACATCCGCACACCCAAGGCGTTGGGTATCGGCAAGCAGGTGATCTACTTCCGGTACGCGTTGAAGAACGCCCTCCTGCCGATCGTCACGATGATCGGAACGATCGTGGGTTTCGTCTTCACCGGGGCCGTGCTCGTGGAAGCAGTATTCAACTGGCCCGGAATGGGCAAGTACGGGCTCGACGCGATACTCAAATCGGACTTCACCGCTCTCCAAGGATTCGTGGTGGTGGCGTCGGTCACGTACATCGTGGCCTTCTTCCTGGTCGATATCGTCTACATGCTGATCGACCCGAGGACGAGATGAGGAGGCAGTCGTGATCGACATGACGGGCGACCGAGCTCCGGAAGGCGCTTCTCTCGAAGTCTTAGCCCCAGGACGCAGCCGGTGGGGGAAGATCCGGTACGTTTTCGGCCAGAGCAAGAGCCTGACGGCCGGAACCATCCTCGTGGGGATCTTCATCCTGATCGCCTTCCTCACCAGTTTCATCACCACCCACGATCCCAGTGCGGTGCTGGTGGGGCCGCCATTGTCGGGACCCAGCGTCGAGCACTGGTTCGGCACCGACAAGGTGGGGTCGGACGTCTTCTCGAAGACGATCGCGGCCACCGCCCTCGATCTGCGGATCACCGCGTCGGCGGTGGTATCGGCGCTCGTGGCCGGCGTGGTTCTCGGCACCATCGCCGGCTACTACGCGGGGATGGTGGATCTCATCCTCCTGCGCCTCCTAGAGATCCTTCAGTCCATCCCGACGCTGCTGCTGGCCATGATGGTGGTGGTGGCGATCGGGCCCGGGGAGTTCAACGTGGTGGTGGTGATGGCATTCATCGGCATGCCGTACTACGCGCGTCTGGTACGGGCCGAGATCCTGACCAAGCGTACGTGGGAGTTCGCCGAGGCCGCTCGTATGGTGGGTGGATCGCCGATACGGGTTGCCTTCCGCCATCTCCTGCCGAACAGTCTCTCACCGGTTCTCGCTTACGCATCGGTAAACGCGGCGTGGGTGGTGCTGGTTACCGCCGCGCTCGGCTTCCTGGGAATCGGTATCGAACCGGGCACCGCCGAGTGGGGATCGATGATCGCCCGCGGCCAGACGGAGATCATCACCGGCGAGTGGTGGGTCTCGGTGTATCCCGGTCTGTTCGTCCTCATCCTCACGACGGGGTTCTACTTGCTCGGCGACGGTGTCCGCGATGTGATGGACCCGAGGTCCCGCAAGTGAGGGTGGAGAGGTCCTGATGGCAGCCAACCTGGTGGAGATCCAAGACCTCGAGGGCTACTTCGACACCATCGGTGGTGACGTCCGCGCTATCAACGGCGTCAACGTGGCCATCGAGGAAGGAAAGGTAACCGGCCTTGTGGGCGAGACCGGCTCCGGCAAGACCATGACCGCCCTCAACATCCCCCGGCTCATGCCCGAGAATTTCCGTTACGTGTCCGGCCGGGTGCTGTTCCGGGGAGAGGATGTTCTCACCTGGCCGGAGGAGCGAATGGAGCGCTTCCGCGGCGACGGGGTAGGCATCGCGTTCCAGGATCCCAAGGCAGCCCTCAACCCGGTGTTCACGGTCGGGGAGCAACTCGGCCGGGCGCTACGAACGCACACCGAGGCCACCAAGGACGAGGCCAAGGAGGCTGTGCTCCGGATACTGGAACGGGTCAGGATCACCGACCCGCATCGTACCATCCGCCAGTACGCCCACGAACTGAGCGGAGGCATGGCCCAGCGGGTCATGGTTGCGCTGGCTGTCATACACCCTCCCAAACTCCTGATCCTCGATGAGCCGACCACCGGGCTCGATGTCACCGTTCAGGCCGAGATAATCTCCATGCTCCGGGACCTTGTCGAGTCCATGGGGCTCACGGTTTTGCTCATCACCCACGATCTCGGCGTCGTGGGCGAGCTGTGCGACAACGTGGCGGTCATGTACGCCGGCCGAACGATGGAATTCGGAGACATCGGCCAGGTCTTCGAGCGACCCGCCAATCCGTATACGAGAGAACTCCTACGATCCACGGAGAGCGTCGAAGGCGGGGTCGGCGACCTGTACAGCATCCGCGGCGCCCCGCCTGACCTCCGGAACCTGCCACAGGGTTGTTTCTTCCAGGATCGTTGCCCGTCAGCCGAGGACATCTGCCGGACCGCTCCTGCCGTTGTTGAAGTGGAGCCGGAGCACTTCTCGATGTGCCATTTCGCCGAGCAGTACCACTCCATGCCTGGGCCGCTCCATATCACGAGAGGTGACACGGAAGGAGGGCACGAGTGACATCCGACACCGCCGACTTCCTCCTGACGGTGCGCGGTCTGAGCAAGCACTTCTACCAGGGCGTCTGGCCGCGCAAGCAGACCATTGTGGCCGTCGACAACATCGACCTCCATGTTGCGAGGGGCGAGAGCGTCGGGCTGGTCGGCGAGAGCGGATCCGGCAAGACGACCACGGCTCGTAGCATCCTCAGGCTCGTCGACCCGACCGCCGGCGAGGTCAACTTCGATGGAGTCCGCGTTGACCAAACCCCCCGCGCCAGGGTCCGCCGCCTCTACAGGAACATGCAGATGGTCTTCCAGGATCCCAACTCGTCGCTCAATCCGCGGATGACGGTGCGTGAGATCGTGACCGAGCCCTTGAAGCTCCACCTGAGGATGTCGAACGAGGAACAGGAGGGACGGGCCAACGAGATCATGACCATGGTGGGCATGCGTGGATTCCACCTCGACCGTTATCCCGGCCAGTTGAGCGGTGGTCAACGCCAACGAGTCGGAGTGGGTAGGGCCATCGCCACGCATCCCAAGCTCGTCTTCCTCGACGAACCGACCTCCTCGCTCGACGTGTCGGTACGGGGCCAGGTGATGCAGCTCCTCGTCGACTTGCAGCAGAAGATGAACATGTCCTACGTCCTCATCAGCCACGACTTGGGGGTGGTGCGACAGCTCAGCAGGCGGGTGATGGTGATGTTCGACGGCAAGATCGTGGAGGAAGGCCCCACTGAGCAGGTGTTCGAGCATCCCCGAGACGACTACACAAAGAGGCTGCTGGCGGCCATCCCGTCAATGGATGGTTATCGCCGCAGAAGACAGCAGGGAGGACCCCGATGAGCCGTGTCGTGGACGCTCACATCCACATCTTTCGGGAACCTTCCTGGAGCCCGGAGTCCCAGAAAGCCATGCCGGTCTCCTGGGTCAACCAGGTTCGGTGGTTCGACATGGATCTCGAAGACGCCGAGCGCCGTTACCGGGAGTCGGTAGACGCCTGCTGGGATCCCGACGGCTCCAAGACCATCGCCCGGATGGACGAAGCGGGCGTGGACGTCTCGGTGACGATGCCGATGGACAGGGGTCTCCTCACCGGGGACGAGGGTGTGATTCCGTTCGAGGAGAAGAACGAGGGCTACTACGAACTCACCCGGATGTGGCCGGGACGCGTCTACTCGTTCTGCGGGGTGGATCCTCGCCGGCCCAAGGCTGCCAAGTTCCTGGAGAAGGCGATCGTCGACTGGGGATTCCTGGGACTCAAGCTCTACCCTACCACGGGCTTCTACCCGGACGACGAGGTCGTCCACCCCCTGTACGAGGTGTGCCGCACCTACGACGTTCCGGTGCTGCTACATCAGGGCCACTCGGGAGGTCGCCTCAAGAGCAAGTACGGCCACCCCATGTACGTGGACTCGGCTGCGGCGGACTTCCCCGAGGTGCGTTTCATCCTCGGCCACGGCGCACGCTTCGAGACGTGGGCGAAGGAGGCCATGAGCGTGGCCATCTACAAGACCAACGTACACCTCGAGATCAGCCTCTGGCAGCACTGGGCCAGCGTCGACGAACTGGTGCGGACCTTCGTCTGGATCAGGGACCGCATCGGGATCGACCGGCTGCTCTTCGGTAGCGACATGACCAACGTCGAGGTGTCGATGACGCTGAAGGAGTGGGTCGACGTGATCCGCATGTTGCCGGAGTGGGCGAAGCAACTCGGATTCCGCCTCAGCCGCGACGAGATCGACCTGGTCCTCGGCGGCAACGCCGAGCGCGTGTACCGGATCCCGGCTGCCGGGGACACGCCGTAGCCGGCATGGGATCATTCGAAGCGAGCAAGGAGACCCGATGAGCTGGACCCGATACATGTACAAGCAGACCAAGGACATGTGGGAGAGGATCTACGAGCACCCCTTCCTGCAGGACCTGGCCGCCGGAACTCTTTCCGACGAGCGCCTTGCCTTCTACTTCGAGCAGAACACCCACTACATCAACAACGTGGTGAAATGCCGATCGATCGCCACCGCCAAGGCGCACAACAACGAGGTACGGGACTTCTTCCTGAGCCGTACCGCGATGGTGGTGGACGAACTGCACCACCAGGAAGACATGTTGCGCCGGGTCGGTGGACAGCCCGGGGCCCGGATCGCCCCCACGTGCCATGCCTACACCCGCCACATCCTCAACCTGGTGTGGACCAAGGACCCCGTCGAGTACCTGGGGTCATTCATGCCCTGCCCATGGACCTACGACGAGATCGGGATACAGCTCCGTAGCGCCGACCTCCAGGGCGCTCCCGCCGAGTGGTGGGAGTTCTACATGAGCGAGGAACACAACGAACTGGTGGCCAACTACCGCGCTTTCGTGGACAAGTACTCCAAGGGCCTGTCCGACGAGCGACGCCAGCAGATGCTCGACAACTTCATCATCAGCACCAACTACGAATACCGGTTCTG
Organism: bacterium; assembly: GCA_026710435.1. Lineage (GTDB taxonomy): Bacteria > Actinomycetota > Acidimicrobiia > Spongiisociales > Spongiisociaceae > JAPPFW01. The sequence continues at coordinate 24,380 of JAPOQZ010000202.1, forward strand.
GGACATGGCCTACAACCTCGAGCAATGGCCCCTCGGCTAGGAGGGTGCTGCCCAATGACGATTGCTGGGGCCTTGCAGTCCGCCGACCAGGGATTATGCCGGCGGTTGGCAGGCCGCTGGTGGATTGCTCAGCACCCTCCTAGTGTCCCGAGTCGGGAGTTCGTCACAGAAGAGCGGGCTACACCTCCACCCCACCGAACCCCGAGAACGCGAAAATCACCGGAAGGTGCCTCTTTCCTTGGGATCCCACCCCCGCCGCCACCTCCGAGGGTCACGGACGCGACCTTCTATCCCCTGT
>JAPOQZ010000157.1 GCA_026710435.1 bacterium
CAGAAGAGCGGGCTACACCTCCACCCCACCGAACCCCGAGAACGCGAAAACCACCGGAAGGTGCCTCTTTCCTTGGGATCCCACCCCCGCCGCCACCTCCGAGGGTCACGGACGCGACCTTCTATCCCCCGTGCGGGCCGGTTCCGGACAGTATGAACCCTGCCACGGTCCGCTCGACGTCGGAAACGAACCGCCGGTGTATACGGCTATCTACCATTGTGCAACGAGCCTGTGACAGATACGGCCCGCTCGTAGCGTTGGTCGGTTCCGGTTCGGCTCATCAAACCCGGAACGCAAGCGAAACAGAGATACAGGACACTAGGCGTTGACCACTTCCTCGACTGCGGACATGACCCGCCGGGAAGTGATGATCGCGTGGTGCTCTACGCCGAACTGGGGCCACGGCGCATCGAAACCGGCGACCCGAACGATCGGCGCCTCCAGGTCGTAGAGAGCCTCCTCCGCCACGGTTGCCGCCACCTCCGCCGCCATGCCGGCTGTTTTCGGAGGTTCCTGCACCAGAACCAGGCGACCCGTCTTGGCGACCGAATCGAGCACGGTCTCCCGGTCCCAGGGTTTCAGAGTCCGCAGGTCGATCACCTCGCAATCGATCCCATCGCCGGCGAGAGCTTCGGCTGCCTCGAGGGCCACGCGCACCATACCTCCGTAGGTGACCACCGTCACATCATCTCCCGGCCTTCGGATCCTGGCCCGACCGATCGGCAGCGTGTAGTAACCGGTGGGTACGTCCTCCCTGAAAGCCCGGTAGAGCACCTTCGGCTCGAGGAACAGAACCGGATCGGGACTCTCCGCCGCAGCCGCCAGCAATCCCTTGGCGTCCACAGGGGTTGAAGGGATCACCACCGTCAGGCCGGGCGTATGGACGAAGTACGCCTCGGGACTATCGGCGTGGAACTCGTGGGGAGCGATCCCGCCCCCGTTCGGCCACCGGACCACGATCGGAAGGGACACGTTGCTCCTGGTCCGGAAGCGGAAACGCGCCATGTGGCTGACTATCTGGTCGAAGGCCGGGTAGACGAAACCGTCGAACTGGATCTCCACCATCGGACGGGCACCGCCGATCGCCATACCCACCGCGGTTCCGGCGATACCCGTCTCGCACAGGGGGGTGTCGATCACACGCTCGGCGCCGAACCGTTCGAGGAGCCCTTCGGTGATCCGGAAGACACCCCCGGTCATCCCCACGTCCTCCCCCATGACCACCGCATCGTCGTGGCGCTCCATGACCTCGAGCAGCGTCGCGTTTATCGCCTGTGCCATAGTCCAGCGGCTGGTCGGACCGCGGGGAGGACCGTCGCGACCCGTCCTCCGCACTTCGCCCCTGCCGATCCGCGACGGCGGACTCCCCTCCCTTTCCAGAGCGGTGCGGAACTGGCGGTCCAGGTCCTCGGGGACTCGGGCGTAGACATGGCGGACGGCTTCCTCCCTGGGAGGCTCCTCCCAACCCTCGATCTCTGCGAGCGCCCCGTCGAACTTCGACGCCTCCTCGGTGACCTGCTCGTCGATATCGTCCGACCACAGGTCTTCGCGGACCAGGAACCTCTTGAAGCGGTCGATGGGATCCCGGGTCCGCCAGGCGCTCAACTCGTCGGCGCTCCGGTACAGGGTCGGGTCGTCGGCAGTGGCATGCGGACCGTAGCGGTAGGTGACCGCCTCGATCAGGGTCGGACCTCCGCCGCTGCGAGCCCGCTCCACCGCCTCGCGGGTGGCGCTGTAAACGGCGAGCACGTCCATCCCGTCCACCTGTACCCCGGGCATGCCGTATCCGACCGCCTTGTCGGCCAGGGCAGCCGCGGCGGTCTGCTTACGTGCCGGCATGGAGATGGCCCAGCCGTTGTTGGAACACAGGAAAACGGTGGGGGTCTTCCAGAGACCCGCGAAATTCATCGCCGAGTGGAAGTCGCTCTCCGACGTTGCCCCGTCGCCGAAGTAGACGACCGTGATGAGATTCTCGCCGGCCAGGCGGGCCGCATAGGCGTGGCCGACCGCATGAGGCAGTTGGGTGGCAATCGGGATGGTATGGATGTTCATCCGGTAGCGGTGCACGTCCCAGTCCCGGTTCGGAAGTCCACGGAAGTAGGAGAGCATCACCACCGGCGGCATCCCCCTGGCCAACTGGACGGCGTGCTCGCGATAGCTGGGATAGATCCAGTCCTCAGGCCCGATCGCGTAGGCCGAACCTATCTGGGTGGCTTCCTGACCCTCACCGGGCGGGAAGGTCCCCAGGCGACCCTGCCGTTGCAGGTTCATGGCCCGCCGGTCGAACTGGCGGCCCAGCGCCATCAACCGGTACATCTCGACCAGGTCCTTGTCGTCCAGATCGGGTGGCGTCCCGACGAGACGACCGGAGTCATCCAGGATCTGCAGCACCGGCCTTCCCTCCCGTCCAAATCTCAGGGCATTTTAGGACCGCTAGCCCGAGGCGTGTCGGCGCACGATCCATCTGGGGCCGGAGAGCTTCGGTGCCTAACACCGCAAGCTCTAAACAATTAGTATGAGCTCTGGTCACTGATAATCAGTCGTTCATTATCGGAAACAGCCTTGCAAGCCATCGACTCAGCGCTCTTACGTCCTCCACACTCGTGTCAAGTGCTTCGGACCCGATCGCCTTCCCGATTAGCCCTGGCTTCTTTCTTGTCGCCAGCCACGCATACACTTGGGCCTTATTGATCTTTGTACCCGTTGAAATAAATGGTCGGTCCTCTACGGGAATACTATCAACATATGACTTGGCGAGAGGCCATATCGGATCATCCTGATAGATCATCCTTGCTACGAGGTCCTCAAGTTCACCTTCTGTCTGATTATCGGGAAGGATCCATACTCCAATTCGAGGAAGATATCCTTGAGCTTCGATAATTGTCCCACCGCGCTCGGGTTTCTCCTTTAGCCGAATCCCAACACTTAGCAGTTCCTCTCCAATGCGACACCAGCGAGAACTGGGACTCTCATTAGCATCGACAGCGATACCCAGCGCGACCAGATTCTCGTCTAGGGCCAAAACCCCCAAGAGCTCAATCGCCCTATCAACACCCCTACATACCTTGACCTCAAACTTTGCTGTATTTGGATAGCTATCCATGATATGTCTAAAGGCATGTTTATCACTCTCACCTTCAACAAGGAGTAAGTACCCACCTTGAAGCATTTGGGATGACACCGTGGCCGCTATCTCAATTCTAGGCTGTTCTCAGCAGCCACCAACAGCTTAGCCTCCGGATAGTCCACAGTATGTAGATAGCCACCCTTGTGAGAAAGTCGTACTAGCCTGCCTTCTATATCAGATAGTTCATTTGCTGCGTATGCAAAGCCTCTAATACAGTCATAACTGTGCGTGGTAGCGATGACTTGAACGTTATGGCTTTCTGCTGTTTGCAGAACCATAGTCCAAAGGGTCTTTTGTACGGAGTAGTGTAGTCCGTTCTCTGCCTCATCAAGCAAAAGAAACCCATTCCGACAGTTAACTAATGCAAGAACAATGGAAAAGAGCCTTATGGCCCCATCTCCGAGGCTCCTTAACGGCACTCGAGTCTGCTCATCCCTAAACTTGACCATTGGTCGAATACCTCCAACCATTGATCTAGGTGACGTGTTCTTCCCAATCATGACAACACCACTTATCTCCCGCCCGGTCAGGATGCTCAGAGCCTCCCGGACTCTGTCCTCTTCAGGGTTCAGTGCAATCTTGTCCCACCACCGTGCTAAGTCGGCATTCTTTATGATGCCTGGCCCCAGAGTCTCACAGAGTATCGGAAAGGGTAACTCCTGTGCAAGACGCCGTACCCCGCCAGGGATCCACTCTTCTTGAGGGAAGAGCCCAACAATAGAATCGATACCATCGGAACTAACTCTGATGGCACGTATGGGCTCCTCGGGAATAGTTTCACGATAGTATAAGTCTAGCTCCTTTTCCGTAAGTCTCGAAGAGAATAAGACTAGCTGAGTTTGAGAACTACTGTGCCCGATTGTCAACTCTGTAGTGTCAGTCATTCGTCTACCAAAGAAGAGCGCAGGCCAGTCGGGAACCACACGAGTCCCTCCTTTACTGTTCCTTGTATCCCTTAACTCATCGGATGTATTGAGAATCGCTCTGAGCTCGGACGGTCGGCCATAGGAGGCGAGTATTCGAATCGCTTCTAGAACAGTTGTCTTACCGACACCATTCCTACCGGTCAATAATGTGACGCGGCCCATGTGTGGGATCGTCAATTCATTCAGCCCCCTAAAGCCTCTTATAGTGAGGTCGGGAAGAAGGAGTTCCCGTCTGGACATTGTCTCACCCCTTCCGTGAACGGCGACTTCCTTGTCATCGGCATTCATCCGGCACCCATCTGTCCCTGTCTTTGGGGCCTAGCTTACTTGGGTAGTCAACTTGTTGTCCTATTCTAATGTAGACTGTCCTCTACATCGGCCACGGAAACCCACCCGCATCCTGTATCCTCGGGGCAGGTACCTCAACCGTGTTGAGCCCTCCGACTGGTAACGTTGCGCCGTGCTTCGCATCCGCCCCGAGATCGTTTCGTTGACGCCCTACCTGGGCGGCCCCGGAATCGACGAGATCACGCGGCGGTACGGGGTACGGGATGTCGTCAAGCTCGGTACCAACGAGAACCCGATGCCCCCGTTCCCCGAAGTCCAGGAAGCGATCATAGCCGCGGCGGCAGGAGTCAACCGTTACCCGGACGGCGGCGCGGTCGACCTGGCGGCAGCCGTTGGCGATGCGTTGGGGGTGCCGGCGGACCACGTCTGGTTCGGTGCCGGAAGTTCGGAACTCCTTACCACCACGGCGCGGGCATTGGGCGGCCCAAGACGCAGTTTCGTCTATCCGTGTCCGTCGTTCGCGATGTACGAGATCAATTCCGCTCTGGCCAATGCGGAGAGCGTCATGGTCGCCCTGGATAGCGCTATGGCCGTCGACCTCGAGGCGCTGGCCGGGGCGCTGCGGGCGGACACCACCCTGGTGTATCTCTGCAACCCGAACAACCCGACGGGGACCTACCTGACCCAGGCTGAGGTCCGGGGATTCGTCGCGCAGGTGCCGGAGGATACCCTGGTGGTGGTCGACGAAGCCTACGGGGAGTACGTGGCGGCGGAGGACCGGCCCACGGCTATCCCGCTGGCCCTGGAGCGACCCAACGTGACCGTGGCCCGTACCTTCTCGAAGATCTACGGGCTAGCCGGACTGCGGATCGGATACATGATCGGCCTCCCCGAAACCCTCCGCCAACTCCAGAAGGCACAGATTCCCTTCGTCGCCAACTCGCTCGCCCAGACGGCGGCCACCACCGCCCTCCGCTTCCCGGAGCGGCTAGTCGCACGCTTCGAGATGAACCGTGAGGGTGTCGCCTACCTCGAGTCCTCCTTCACCGAGCGGGGTATCGGGTTCGTCCCCACCCAGGCCAACTTCGTGTGGACCCGTCTCGGGCCGGGAACTCCCGAAGTGATCCAAGCCCTCCTGGAGCGGGGAACGATCATCCGCCCGGGAACCGATGAATGGACCCGTGTCTCGGTCGGGTCTCCCGAGGAGAACCGCAGGTTCATCGCCGACCTCGACCAGGTGAGGCGCACAGGCTGAGGTTGTCCGGCGATCATCTCCGACGGAAGCATGAGCGATTACAGCTAGCCGCAGCGGCAACATATTCTCTCTCGCAGAACCCGGAGTTCGGACGACACAGAACAAGCCGCATCCCGGCCTACAAGGAGCCCCATGAAAACGTTGGTCAACGGCCTGTCACGCGCTGTACAGAGGTGGCCTTGGGCGGTCATCGGCCTGACTGTGATCATCTCCCTCACGTTCGGAGCTCTTTCCGGGAACTTCGCTCCGTCGGAGGAGGCCAACGAGGCCTTCGCCCCGGACGCTCCGGAACTGGCCGCCGCGGAGCGGATCTCGGACCTGTTCGGCGAGGAAACCTCCACCAGCGTTATGCAGATAATCGTCAAGGCGGAGGACGGCAACGTGTTCAGCGCGGACGGGCTGGCCGCCGTCGATGCACTGAGCCGGACGATCACCGAGGGCGCGCTGGCGGACCGTCTCGTGCAGGACAGGGATCCGGTCGTCAGCTTCTTGACACCTGTCCGCTCTGGTCCCGGCGGCGCCGCTCCCCCTCCGGCAACGGACGACGAGGTGCGCCGAGCCTTCGCTGAGGGCTTCGCCGCGATGCCGCCAGGACCCGCCGGGTTCGTGCAGGGCATGGTGCCCACCTACGCCGACCTCGCCGCGCCTTCGTCCGACCAGGGCCTCGTGGTGGTCTTCATGCGCGGCGCCGACACCTCCGCCGACTTCGAACGCTTCCAGGACGAGAGCGCCACGGCCGCCGACGAGATCCGGGCCACATCCCTCCCGGCCGGGATATCCGTAGAGCCCTTCTCCTTCGAACTTCTGTTCTCCGGCACCAGCGAACTTCAGAGCGAGATCGGCCGGCTCTTCGGAACGGCCGGGTTGATCATCGCGCTGGTGCTGGCACTCGTGTTCCTGATCCGTCCCCAGAGGACCCTCGGCCGCGTGGTGATGCGGGTAGGCGTCGTGGCAGTGGCGGTGGCCATCGTGGTGGTCGTGCTCCCCACCCTGGCCATCATCCTCGACAGCGCCTTCCCGGACTTCCTGAAGGACTGGCCCAGCAACACCCTCTTCGTGGCGGCCGGCGTGCTCTTGCTGGTCATGTTCCTGGCGTGGACGTTCCTGGATCGAAGCCTCAGGCGCACCACCGCCGATACCGTTCTGACCCTCGTGGCGATCCTCTTCGCCATCTCCTGGATGAACGGGATCGGCTACCTCCTGTTCCAGGATCAGAGCCCGATGGCCCAGATCCTGCCCATCCTGCTGATCGGCTTGGGAGTGGACTACTCGATTCACGTCACCTCGCGCTACCGGGAGGAGATCTCCGGAGGCGCCGGCGTGGACGACTCGGTGCGCAAGGCGATCCGCACGGTCGGAGTGGCCCTGGTACTGGCCACGATTACCACCGCGGTCGGTTTCCTCACCAACGTATTCAACGAAATCCCGGCCCTGCGCGAGTTCGGCGCGCTGGCGGCCATCGGAATCGTCGCTTCCTTCCTGCTGAAGCTGACCTTCGTCCCCGCGGTACGCCTTGTCCTCAGCAGGCGGGGGATGCGGAAGGCGACGCCGGAGCCGGGACAACTCAGTGCGGGCGAAGCCCCGGCCCTGGGCAGGTTCATCGGCCGCACATCGGGCATCGCCAAGAAAGCGGCCGGAGTTGCCGTGGCCGTGTCCATCGTCCTGGGTGGAGTGGGTGCCTGGGGATGGTCGCAGCTCGAGACGAAGTTCTCATTCCTGGACTTCATACCCGTCACGTCGCCCCTTCGAGCCACTTTCGAGGGGTTGGTGGCCGATTTCGGTGGAGGCTTCGGCGAGACCACCCAGGTCCTGATCGAGGGAGACGTGGCCACCGGAGAGGCGTGGAACGCCATGGTGACCTCCAACCTCGCGGCGTCGGACACGCCCAACATCCTCAAGTTCGGCAACCAGCCCAGCGGCACCTCGCCGGTATCGGTGATCGCACAGCTGTCCGCACCGTTCTCGCCCATCTACTCGCCTTCCGTAGGGGAGGCATTCATGGCCGCCGGGGGTGATCCGGTCACCAGCTTGGTGTCCCCTGATGCCGACATGGGCTCCGTCTTCGACGTCGCTTGGGAGGAAGCCCCGCAGATGATGCAGCCGGTGCTGAGCCGCACCGACAGCGGTTACGAGGCTGCCCTCTTCGACTTCACCACCCAGGCGGGAGAGTCACAGGCCGGGCGCCTGCGGCTCGACCTGATCGATGACTTCGAACCGGTGACCGAACTCGGGCTTTCGGCCGTCGGCACCTCGGACGAGATCGTCCAGGACGTAGTGGTGACCACCCTACGAGACTCCCAGGTCTCGTCGCTCCTCCTCACGCTTGCCGCCGCCCTCGTGCTCCTCGTGGCGAACTTCTGGTTCGAAGCCCGTCGTCCGATGCTAGGAGTGGTGACCACACTTCCCGTGGTGCTGGTGGTGATGTGGTCGTTCGGCCTCATGGCTGCCTTCGGCATACCGTTCGGCCCTGTGACGGCCACCATCTCGGCGCTGGCGATCGGCATCGGCATCCCCTACATGATCCATATTACCCACCGCTTCCTGGAGGATCGGCGCCGTTATCCCGACCTGGCAATGGCGATCGAGTCGACCCTCAGCCACACCGGCGGGGCACTCATGGGCTCGGCTATCACCACCGTGGCCGGCTTCGGAATCCTGGTCACGTCGACCACCATCCCGTTCCGCCAGTTCGGCTTCGTCACCGCCTACACCATCCTGCTGGCCAGCCTGACCGCCATCCTGGTACTTCCGTCGATGCTGGTCATCTGGGCCAGGTGGCACCAGCGGAGGGACACCGTACGCACGACCGCGGCATGAGCGGCCCGCACGTCGCCTGTCCGTAAGGAAATCTCCCTGCAATGTAGGAAAGGGGTGCTCGGGTGGCCCGTGTCCCGCAGCTGCCTACCCGGCCTGGAACCGGCTAGCCGTTCCCCAGCGGTTGGACTGTCCGCTAGGAGGGTGCTGCCTGTCCTCCGCCGAGCCAATCGTCGGCCTGGCCGAGCAGCCACATGCTTACCCCGTGGGCACATTCGAGAACGTCGCAGGTCTTGAGCTCGCGCATGAACATCTTGCGGAGCGGCAGGTCCAGGCGGCCAACCAGCGAGAGGCTACGGGTTGGTGCGTCCGTGACCGACATGTAGGTGTCGGTGGCCGAGACCTCCACCGGGAGGGTGGTACCGGAGACTCCTGCGAGTTCGGTGGCGAGGATGAGGAGATCGGGAGGGTTCGGGAGCGGCGGCAGTGCCCACTTGAAGAACAGCGGGAGTTGGAGCTTGCCGTCCTGCTCCTCCTCGATCTCCAAATGTCCGGCTATCAGGTCGTCGAACGCCAGGATGACTCGGGGATCGACCTCGAGCACCATCAGCATCTCGAGCGGACCCTCGCAGGCCTCCTCGGGATGGAGGTCCACCTCCCAGGCCTGGCCGAGGGAGTAGGACTCGATGAAATGGCGCTCGGCGTGGACGTGGAAACCGTGCTCGACAGCGTGGGCCTTCATGTCGGTGATGAACCCGGCGAGGTCTACGGCCATGGCGAGATCCGGCTACCCGGACGCCGGTGCGGCAAGGGTCGGTGCAGTCGGCACGTCTCGCCGACCGCCTACCAGAGCTCTCAGGGACGCACCTCGTAGTAGAGATGGGTGGGGTCGTCCTCCAGCCGGATCACCCGCAACGAGTTGAACCCGGCTTTCCGAGCGATCCGCTCCGCCACCGCCGGGGGCAAACCCAATGTTCCCAAGGCTGCGGCGTCCTCCGCCGAAGCCGCCGATAGGAGGCACGCCGACACGCTGTACCCGTACTGCATGGCCAGCATGGGATTCCTCAGGTTCTCCTCGAACACGTCCGAGCATTTCATATCCTTGATCAACCAGACGCCGTCTTCCTTCAAGCATCGGCGGATGGCGGAGGCGACCCGGTCCGGGAAGGGGACGTCGTGCATGCAGTCCAGCGTGAGTACAAGATCGTAACGCGCGTCCAGGGGTAGTTCCTCGCCGCGGGCCTGCCGGACGGAGGCGTTGGCAAGCCCGCCCACCCTGCGCTGCGCTCGGGCGACGGCGTGAGCGGACGGTTCGTAGCCGACGACGGTGGATGACGGGAACCGTTCGGCCATAGCCCGCACGGAAATGCCCCCTCCACACCCGACATCGGCTACTTCGGCTCCGCCCTCCAGCTTCTCGACCAGCCCGTCCAGGCTGGGCAGTACGGTCGTGATCAGGTAGTCCCCCACCCAGGGCCCGTTCATCCGGTCCATTTGGCGGGCGACCGGCAGTCCCATGTCCTCGTAGGTCACCCCCAGACCGGTACGGAACGCCTCGGCCATCTCGTCGATGCGGTCGGGATGGAAACCCCCTATGAAGGCTCCGGCCGCGAAGGCGAGAGTGTTCTCCTCGACGAGCACCCGCTCGGCTTCCGCCTCCAACGAGTACCTTGCCTCGGGGCTACGGGTCACCAGACCTGCTGCCGCCTGGCCGAGCAGCCATTCGCGGACCCAGCGCTCGGAGTATCCGGTCTGCTCGGCGAGCTGATCCGATGTCATCTCCTCGCCTCCGGCCATCGCCCTGTACAGGCCGAGCCGGTCCCCGAGGTGGATCATGAGGCTCACCACCTCGCCTTGCTTGTATCGCCACACCTTGAGGACGTAGGCCTTGAGAAGATCGGTATCAACGGGTCGCATGGGCCATACCCTAGGGGGTCCCTGGCGGCGTTGAAACCGGTCGGCTGCCACCGACACGGGGTCCATCCCTCGGCGGATGGGCCGATCAACGGTTCCCACCACCCTCGCCGGAACGGTTCCCGAACGAGCCTCCCCACACACCGGGACGCTCGGATCCTAGACGCTCCGATCCTCTGCGGAAGATCCGAGCGTCCCGTGTAGAGACCCGGTCTCGATGACCCCAACCGATGGACGCACCTACCGGCTGTAGCCGCTGCTCCCCGAACCGTCGGAAGGAGCGGCGTAGATCATCTGATCGAGCAGGAAGGCGAAGTCGTTGTAGGAGTCGAGACCTCCCAGTTGCCCGGCCAGCGGTTGCAGCCGGTCCGACAGTGCCCAGAGTTCCCAGCCCACCTCCGAGGCGGCCGCGCCCACGTGAGGCAGGCTGCTGTACCGGTCGGCAGAGAGAGCGACCAGAGCCCCGAACTGGAGCATGACCTCAGCCGACGGGAAGGCCGTGTCCGCGCTCGACCTCAAGGTGGTGGACTGGCGGTTGGACAGCCCGCTCAACGGAGTGACCCACCGCAGATCGATGTCCGCCAAGTCGACCATCCTGGCGGGATCCCGCCAGGCCCGATCGGTCAGTTCCAACTCGTAGAACACGGTGGTGGCCGCACCCACCGGTATCTCGGCGAACTCCTTGCGGTTCTCGACGAAGGACTCGTCCGATGTAATCCGGTTCTCGTAGCCGATCATCCTCCACGACTCCACCACCTGGTCGTTCCAGATCACCTGAGCCCTTGTCTGATCGGCGAAGGGCACCGACAGAGCCAGCCAGTTGTCCCGGCTGAATGTCGAGCGGGCCTGGTGGGTGTCGCTCAGGTATCGGTACCAGCCGTTGCCGTGCTGCGCAAGTTGCTCGAGGAGGAAGTCGTTGTAGTTGTCGATCCCCACCCCGATGGTGATGAGGCGCAGCGGGTTGGCGCTGTCGGCGTCGTAGGCCGACTCCAGTATGGCAAACGGATCGGTGGCGTCCACGTTCGCGACGCCGTCCGACATCAGGATTATGTAGTTGTGGGCGTCGGGACGTTGCCGGCGGGCCTGGTCGGCAAGCCGCACCCCGAGATCCAGGCCGGCCTGGACGTTGGTGCTGCCGTGCGGAGCGAGGCTGGCAATCGAGTTCGACACGGCCCGATCGTCGGGACGGCTGTGCTCCACCGTGTAAGCATCGATCACATCCTGAGTGAAGTGGACCACGGCCATGCGGTCACGGCTGGTCAGGCCCCGCCTGACACTGTCGGCGGCTTCCCTGGCGATCGCAACCCGATTGCCGTCCTTCATCGAACCCGACGCGTCCAGCACCAGCGTCACGTTGAGGGGCCGGTCATCACGGAACTCCGGGGCCTGGAACCCGATCCGGGCCAGATGCCTCCGGTCGTCCAGCGGGTGCCTCACCAGGTCGGTGACGATGGCGAAGCTGTCGAGATGTGCCGGGTACTCGTACCCGTAGTCGAAGGCGTTGATCCATTCCTCCGCCCGAACCGAGTCGGGATCAACATCGTACCCCGCCCGAGCCCAGTTGAGGGCCAACTGGAAGGATGTCCTGTCCGTATCCAGGCTGAAGGTCGACGTCCTGTCCTGCGAAGTCGAGACGAAGCGGGACTGCTGGTAATCCCTGAACGTGGTAGCCGACGGGGGGGCAGATGTGCCTCCGTAGGCGATGGTCGTGGTGGCCGCAGCCGCATCTGTGGGTGCCGGCGCCTCCTCGGCCATGGCAACGTCCGCTATTGCTTCTTCCTCGACGGCCTCTGATTCGACCCTCCTCACTGTGGAGGTTGCCACGTACGTCTCGGCCCGAGCCGGAGCCGCAGTGGTGGCCGTGTAGACCCTGGTGGTCTCGGGAGCCGCCGTGACCGCCGGCGCATAGGTAGCCGGGGCCGCAGTGGTGGCGGCCGCGAATTCCTCACCGTCACCGCAGGCTGCCAAACCGAACACCAGCAACCATCCCAGGGCGATGTGGGCCAAGGCCCGCTTCCTCGCCCGGACGGAAGCGACCCATTGACTGATACCCGGTTCTCTTCTTCTGATCCCCTGCATTCTTGCCTCCTCTTTAACGCCTCTTTGCGGCCCGGTGCGCGACCGCTCTTTCCGCATAGACGTTCGGGAAACCCCGATTGGTTCCCACCCAACCAAGGTCATCCCGCCCGGTCCGCTGCCGGTGTGCCGAGGTGCATCGCCGGCCATCCGTGTTTCGAGTCAGGTTCGGATATGTACCGGCTGGGGGCACGCCCGGATCCGGGGCGGGTTCAGGGTGGTGGTCCATCTCGTGGCACGGCTTGGTATCCGCCGCCGGGTTTGCGTTGCACTACCAGGTCGCGTACCTCGAGTTGCCTGTGGTGGCGGCGGCAGACGGCTACCAGATTGTCGATGTCGGTGTGCCCGCCGTCGCGGTGCCATTCCTGGATGTGGTGGAGTTCGCAGCGGTGCATGGGTGCCCCGCATTGGAAACAGCCCCCGTCCCGCACGGCTACAGCGAGCCGCTGCGCCGCGTTGCCGAGTCGCTGGTTGCGACCCAACCAGAGGGAACGGCCCTTCCGGTCGTAGATCATCCCGGCCAGCTGCGTGTCCGCCGACAGTGTCCGGAAGATGCCCCTTGGTACGGGACCGACCCCGATGATCTCACAGCGTCCCTGCGGATCGGTCCCATCCACCACGCCTTGTTCAGCAACGACGACAAGCTGAGTGGAAGCCTTAGCCCGGGGACCCGCATCAGCACCCAGGGGCTCGCCGCTGGTCGCGTCCAGGTTGGTGAAAAGCTCGACGACCACGTCGGCCATACGCTGTGCCGGTGTACGCACCCGGTCCGGGTCCCGCCCCCCGGCGGCGTCCCTGCGCCACAGTTCGAGATAGTGCGCGTCGGCGGCCTGTCGCAGATGCGCGAACTGGTGGGCCGGGACCTTCGCCCACAGCGTTCCCATGCCCGACTGTTTATCTACCCACAGCTTCGCTTCACGTGCTCGGCGTTGACGCTCCAGAGTGTCGACGCCGGCTTCGATCAACTTGCGGTTGGACCAGTCCCGTGCTCTACGCGCGAACCTGTCAGGCCCCGACCGCGTGGCCTCCTCCAGCAGCCCGGGATCGGACTCCACCACATCGGATCCCACCCGCTCCGCCGCGTCGACCAGAGACTTGGCATGATCAACGGTGATGTCCCCGTCCGCCAGAGCGTCGGCGACTTGCGGGAGGTCCGCCAAACCTTCCGCGACTTTGGCCATCCGCTTCGCTTCGCGTCCCGACAACCGGGACCTGTTCTTGAGGATCCTCACCGAATCGCCATCGGGGTTCGCAGCCGCGGCTTGGCGGGTGAGGTCGCATTGATGCGACGACAGCCGAGCCTCGAAACGTCGGAGCAACCCGAGAGCTTCCTCAGGATGGCCGCGGGAGGTCTCCTCGTCTACGAAGCGGTCCAGACCGTCGACGAGGGCGGCCATCCGCTCCCCGGCGTCGCAGCCCTCAGTAGTGTCGCCGGTGCCGCTCGACGGCTGGCCGGCGTCCCTCTCAGTCCCTCTCGTAGCGAACAGTTGTTCGTGTTCCATGCTGTATTTGTACCACACACCTGTGACATGTTCAACCCCTATACAACGTAATCGCTCTTTTCAGAATGACAAAGCGGTGTATTCATAGTGCCGTGGTTCATCCCGGAACCCCAAGCCAGACAAGCTTGCACCCGGATCCTGAACGCCCAACCCTCAAGAACGGAATGGCTTGCGCCCGATCACTCAGAACCACGCCGCCTGATAGAAAGCCAGGGAACACTGCCAGTGGTCGGGCCACCGACATCCGCTGACCAGAGCTAGTTCTGCCTGGGATCGACCGGATAGGTAGCGAACCAGGCGTAACGGCCCCCGGCCCGCCGCAGGACCTCTTCCCAGAGCCCCGCCGGATCGGGAGTGAACACGTCCTCGACCGCTGCATCGACCACAAACCAGCCGTCAGACGAGAGCTCCGACTCGAGCTGCCCGGGCCCCCACCCGCTATACCCGGTGAACACCCGTGCCTCCAGACCAGATTCCTGACCGGGTTCGGCCTCCAGATCCACCGCCCTAACCCCCAGAACCTCCGGCCATCCCTCCAAGGGCGCCGATCCCTGCCCGCGCGCCAAGCCGACTCCACCTCCCTCACCGACCGGTCCACCCACAAACACCACGCGCGGGATCACGGCCGCGGACCACCACCCCGGTAGGTGGTCAAGCAGGTCCGCTTCGGTCGGCCTGTTCAGCACCAGACCCACCGCACCCTCCGGCGTGTGCTCCAACATAAGCACCACCGTCCGGGTGAAGTTCGGATCCAGCATCCCCGGCACGGCCACCAGCAGCCGCCCGGCGAGCGACTTGAATTCATCAGCCATCGTGCTCCTGCCCGCGCGGCGCAGCGACAATCAACCGCCAAGTCGTCATTGAATCCCAATCTTGCCACAGAACACACGATCTCTGCCGATCGACACGTCCTGCAGGGATGCTGGGATTCGAATGGCTTCGCGGACAGCCGACGTTGTCCCGCACATCGTGTATCCTCGGGGAGGGTTAGGCTGTCAGCGGGCGGCGGGAGTGAGTCCGCTCGCCTTAGATGGGTGTGGCTTCCCACGGTGAAGCGCACGTGTTAACATAAGCAAGGTTGCCGACTCGGGTGCGCCGGATCAACGGTTTCCTGGCGGTTATATTATGGCAGTGCGATTAGAATCGCACTACACTAGACCTGGTAGGTTGATGGAGTCTTGGATGAGAAGTACATGGGTCACCGGATGCGCGAAGCGGCCAAGGTTGGTCGCTAGCTCAAGCTGGCGGTGTCCTCGTGCCGAGTCCCACCGCTCGTTGGTGTCTGCTCCTTGCAACAAAATCAACCCCGGGCGGTCTCAACACAGAAGACCTACGGTCCTCTCTCCATTGCTGGATGGCAGCGCGTTCAGAGTCGCCCTACGACGTAGCCAGATCGGGGAGTCCTTCAGGACTCCCCCTCCCTTGTGCCGAACCCGGTCAGTGTTGCCCCGGTCCAGCATCTGGCGGCGATCGACTACCGGGACGGTAGGAACAGATGAGATCCACGACGATCAACGGGATGTCGGCTGTCTCCGCTTGGTCGCTCGCTGTCGATCCCCGCCGTAGTCCGCTATCTCCCCAACGAAGCGAGCCCTGAGCATGTAGCAGGTTTCCAGGAAGCGGCCTTCCCGGTAGTTGGATTCTGGTGTTCTCCGGCCAAACCCTGCAATTGTCACATGGGCTCTGCATACTGGTAACACGGACCGCGAAACGGGACTAGCTAATGGAGGACGAGATCGTGCCAGAACTAACGTTCGAGAAGCTGAGAGCGGCGGCTGCCGGGGAGGCAGTTGCCCTCCGGTCACGAACCAACCTGCAGCCTGCCGGAGGAACCGGCGACAAGGTGTTTCCGCCGACCTACAGCGTTGACAGAGGCATCAAGTACGCGACTGAAGACCGTCGTATCGGAGACCGGGTGTCAACAACGGTCCTCCTCGACTCGGTAGCCTCACAAGCTAATCGTGCTGAGTTGGCCCTTCTGGAAGGTTGGGAGTCTCAGGAACTCTCATTTCCTGTCCCCTTCGTTGACTTCAGTATCGACGAGGACATCGCCGATCTCGGTCGGCTGACTGCTCTTGAAGCCCCCCACCGGCTCGCCGACGCCATTTTCCGTGACAGCTTGCTTGACGGAACACTCTTCCGCCTACACGACGTAGGGCGGGCAATCACCGATTCGCAACCACGTAACGCCACCGCCCTCTACCACTACTCGCCCACAGGTCTCCTCTTCGGCATGTGGGACTCCACCGGACCCAAGGGCGGTCTCGGTTCAAAGTTCCAGCGTGCTTACGTTTCCGAGATCGTCGGTCTCGATGCCGAGCTCGGACGGAAGGTGAGCAGTCGGATTGATCCACTCCAGGTCGAACGCGAAGCGGCTGCGCGCCAGATATTCGTCCACAGCGATCCTCAGCAGGTCTGGACGATGGCTCCGGAGGAAGCGGTCCAAGCGAAGAAGAGGCCAAAGGTCAAAGGAAGAGGTAAACCATCCGAGATCAACCACGGGAACATTCCGCCATTGATCGATGCGAACGCTGGCGGCGTGACAATCTCCAAGGCCATTCAGACGACGGTGATCTCGCTGGCCGCCCTCCGGCGCCTGCGGTTCGCCGACCATAACCGGGAAGCCGAGATCGCCGCCAGAACTGCTGTCGCCGCACTTGGTGTAGCGTCGATCGCATACCAGCATGAGATGGACTACGACCTCCGGTCGCGCTGCCTATTGATCCCGGAACACTCACCCCGCGTCGAGTTGCTTGGACGGGACGGATCACCGGCCGAGGTGGTCGACATAGACCGGACAACGGCCCAGACCGTGCTCGATGAGGCAACCGAACACGCATCCACGACGGGCATCGGCTGGGCAACTAACGACATACAGTTGATCCCGGCACCCAAACTGATCGACTTGATCAAGCGCAGTCGCGAGGTGTCTGCAACAAAGCAGCCGACAAAGTGACAATGTTCGCAGTCGAGGTGAACTTCCTCACCGGCCGGTTCGTAGCCACGTCGCACTATGACCGTAACTTGGCCGAGTGGCCTCCCCATCCGGCCAGGTTGTTCTCAGCAATGGTGGCAACCTGGGCCGACTCGGACCGTCCGGACCCGGCGGAGCGTAACGCCTTGGAATGGTTCGAGGCCCAAGATCCACCTTCGATTTCAGCCTCGCAGGCCGAGCGGAGGAGCGTGTTAACCCATTTCGTGCCAGTAAACGACGCGACCGTGGTTTCAACCGCTGCCTATCGGAGACGCGTACGCAAGATAGATGGCTTGAAGAGAGAACTCTTGGAGGTCGGGCAGTCCGACAACGCTGCCGATAGGCGACGCGGGAGAACCCTTCAAACGAGGCTACTTAAGGAGCGGAATGTCACCAACCTGGTATCCGGTCGAGCTAGGACCGGGATCGAGATCCTCCCTGAGCGTCGAATCCGCCAAGCCAGGCTGTACCCTTCCGTCACACCGGTCGAACCGAGAGTTACATACATTTGGGAGAGCGGACCCACCCGCTCCACGAGCAACGCACTTGACAGTCTGTTGGGTCGGGTGACCAGATTGGGACATTCTTCCTCACTGGTCTCGTGCCGGAGTGCACGCGAATCCCCCGCACCAACCTACGTGCCTTCTGATCGCGGCACAGTCCTACGCTGGGTCAGGAAAGGACAACTCGAGCACCTGGAGTCCGAATACCGCCAGCACCTAGGATGCCGGCCCCGCACGTTGCCCTTCACAACGGTTCGGTACCGATCACTCCAAGACACCTGGAACGCTCGGTCCGCCACTGTCCTCAGACCCGATACCGCTGGCGAGTGGTTGATCTTCGAGTTCCTACCTGCGTCGCGGCATCTTCCATCCACCCGGACCGCCGAGATCGCCAAGGTATTGCGGCGGGCGATCTTCAAGTATGCGGACGATCCGCTCCCAGAGGGCTTGACCGGACACCGTAAGGATGGCACCCCATCCGCTTCGCCGCACGTCGGATTCTTGCCTCTTCCGTATGTCGGCCATCAGCACGCCGACGGTCGGCTGATGGGCGCCGCCATCTTGATACCAGAGTCACTCGACAGCAGATCACGGCGATCTGTACTCCGTGCGATCAGCACTTGGGAGGATTCCTGTCGTAATAATGGGTACGACGACGGTCAACCACAGATGTACCTGGAACTCGGCAATGCAGGTCGTATTGCGATGACGCGCCAGACGGGAACAAGTGACCTCATAACACTCAGACAGGGGGTCTGGCAGCGACCCGCCCGTCGCTGGGTCTCAGCTACACCGATCGCTCTGCCAAGCCATCCCGGCCCACTCGGCCGAGGTACGGCGTCTTCTCGGTCCAAGGCTTGGCGGCGAGCGCAGGATGCGGTCATCGCCTCCTGCGAGCACATCGGGCTGCCAGAACCCGAGCACGTGGTTGTCTCATGGGATCCGTTCATTCCGGGTTCTCGGCCTGCCCAGCAGTTTCCGGCCTTCTGGCAGGGCAGTCGCCGCGGCGCCGGCGTGGCACGGCGACTAGTGCATTCCTCTGTGACCTTTGCGGAACCAGTATCCGGACCTCTTGTGTTAGGTGCCGGTAGATACCTAGGTCTCGGACTAATGCGCCCCGTCAAGATGGGGGACGAGACGGATGAGTGACCTCTCTGACAAGGACTTCGCACAGTACTTCAAGGATGTCCACGACCATCCGCCCTTCCCGTGGCAGGAGCGCCTCACCACCGACGTCTTGGAAACCGGCAAATGGCCGGACGTCATTGACCTGCCCACCGGAACCGGAAAGACCGCTGTACTCGATACGGCAGTGTTCTCACTTGCGATCCGACCCGAGACCTTTCCGCGTCGTGTGGTATTCGTCATCGATCGCCGCATCATCGTCGATCAAGTCCGCATACGGGCACTCAGGATCCAGAAGCAGATCAAGTCTGGCAAGACAGAGGTGCTCCGCAGGCTAAAGGCCAAACTCGGTGCGGTTGGCGAAGATGACCCCTTAGGTGTGTCTGCACTCCGCGGGGAGATTCCGATCGACCGTGAATGGAGTAGGCGTCCAGATCTACCCTGGGTGGTTGTCTCTACCGTGGACCAGTTCGGATCCCGGTTACTGTTCAGCGGCTACGGTGTCCCCCGTACGTCGAGACCTATCCATGCGGGTCTGGCAGGGAACGATTGCCTAGTCATCTTGGACGAGGTACACATCAGCAAACCCTTTTCCGAGACGCTCGACGCTGTCAAGGCTCTGCCCCGTGGCCCTCTCCCTAGGCGGTTTCATGTGGTCAAGATGTCGGCGACGCCCGATGAGTCGGCAAGACGCCGCTTCGAGCTTGTACCAACCGACCTTGAGGCGAGCACCGAACTACGCAGGCGCGTACAGGCGCATAAGTCCGCAGAGGTGAGGACTGTGCCGGGAAAGACAAAACCTCCACACGAAGCTCTTCCCCCGCAGATCTTGCGGATCCTCAAGAAGCAACTCACTGAGTCGGTCCGCTGTGTCGGAGTAGTGGTCAACCGGGTACGGACCGCCCGGGAGACCTACCAAGTGCTGACCGAGGCTGGCATCAAGTCCCATCTCGTCACGGGCCGAATGCGGCCCATCGACCGCCAAGCCGTCCTTGACCGGTTCTCCGACGCGGTGCACCCCGACCGTCAACTCAAGACAGGTGACCTTACGGTTGTCGTTGCAACTCAAACGATCGAGGTAGGAGCAGACTTCAGCTTCGATGCCCTAATCACCGAGTGTGCCCCCGTTGACAGCCTGAGCCAACGATTCGGGCGGCTGGATCGCAGAGGTACTCTGGGGACTAGCGAAAACACACCTGCCCGCGGGTGGATTCTCGGTGTACCTTCCTCTCTCCACAGCAAGAGGCCTGATCCCATCTATGGTGAGTCACTCAGAGTCACCTGGGAAGAGCTTCAACGGCTAGCTGCAAGAGCTCCGGATAACCTGATTGATGTCGGACCCCTGTCTCTTGCTCCAGCCTCGTTTCCGGACGGGGCGACCGCACCGAAGCCTAACGCTCCATTGCTGTTGACAACGTACATGGAGGCTTGGGTGCAGACGAACCCTCAACCAATCGTACAGCCATCGGTGGATTGGTTCCTTCATGGTATTGAACACCGAAGCGACCCGGACGTTTCGCTGGTATGGCGGTGGGATGACTCCTCGGAAGCTTTGCGTCTGGTGCCTCCCCGGCCGGGGGAGTATCTGCAGGTCCCTCTGAGCGCCGCCAAAGCCTGGCTCATGGCACAAGCCGAAACAGACGTGGCTGATGTGGACGTTCATGCTCCGAGTGGTAGTTCGATGGTCGCATCGTCGGACGAATCGTCCGATCGGCGGTTCAAGCGCTGGGAAGGCAAAGGGACCGACACTAGGGAGATCAGACCGCCGGATATCCGACCCGGTGACGTAATCGTCGTTCATCCGACCCTTGGAGGCATTCGAGGGGGAACCTGGGACCCCTCCTCAACATCTGTTGTTGAGGATCTCGGTGATCCCGCCCAGCTTCAAGGAAGAACTGTGACCCTGCGACTCCATCCGAGGTACCTCGGACCGACCGCGAGTCCGCCGAGACCGGCCGATGAAGCTAATGCACATAAGCCACTACGTGAGCGAGTTGACAGATGGTTGGCGGAAGTGGACGATCTGCCAGCTTGGACAAACGGATTCATCTGTCGTGTAAAGGGCCGATCCCAAGTCCACGTCAAGAAGGGTTGGCAGCGATGCCGCCCATCGTGCAATCCGACTGGCGTGAAGGGGAGATTCAGAATCGACGCCGTCGGTGCAGACGACCCTAAGAAGAGTTACTACATACTCACTGAGCGGACCGTTGATCCCGCTACGTTCGACGGCTCAGATGTGTCGTCATCCTTTACCGGTGCATGGATTACCCTTCGTGACCATCTGGATGGTGTCGGAACGCGGGCAGCTGAGTTCGGCAGACGGCTGGGCTTCTCAGATGAGCTAGTCAGCAGCCTCCGCTTGGCTGGAAGACTTCACGACCTTGGCAAAGTGGATCCGCGCTTCCAGCGCTTCCTTGTCCGAGGTGACCCTGTACACATGCAGAGAATAGAAGAGTCAAATGAACCGTTGGCCAAGTCTCCGCATCGTCTAAGTAGTGGTAAACACCACAGTATACCACACCCAATTACCAGTATAGCCCTAGTTGAGTCTAACTGTAGGTTGCTTTCCAAAGCCGAACCCCACGACATCGACCTCGTGCTACACCTGATCGGTACTCATCACGGGCACGGGCGACCCTTCCTGACAATACCCACAGATCCCAACCCACAAGAGTTGCAGTTCAATCTCGATGGTCACTGCCTGGAGTCGTCCTCCGATCTGGTTGAGTCCTCCCTCGCGCTCGAGCACGCCGATAGGTTCTGGCTCCTGAACGAACGTTACGGGTATCACGGCCTAGCCTGGCTCGAGGCCATCCTTCGCCTAGCCGACTGGCACGAGAGCGCTGAGGAACAAAGGCTCTTTGAGGAGCGGAGTAGATGACTGGAACCCATCTCACTGGACTCCCTGGAACCAATCCGCTGGCGTTCTTCGCGGCCCTCGGAGTCCAAGTGCTCTTCGAGGATCAAGACGATCAACCGCGACTCTGGTGGACCGAGGATGTGATCCCACATGCGGTGGTCGACGCTAGCTTCGATGTGCACAGAATCGTCGACCGCGCCCTTGAGGTCTTTCCGGACCTGTTGTCAAGTCCAGCTCTCAGCCCCGGATTCGGATACAAAGCGGATGACGACGCTAAGTTCATGGTCGACGACAGACGGAACGATCTTCGAACGTACCTACTTCAGAACATGACCGGCAGTCGGCTCCCTGATAGATTCGCGTCTTGTCTCGTAGCTGAGGGCAGCTATGATGCCAACCGGAAGGCTAAACCGAGTGACCTGTACTTCTCGGCCGGGAAAGTAGCGTTTCTGAGAGATGCACGAAAGATACTCGATGGTGTACGTGAGCATCATCTCACTATGGCCCTTCACGGGCCTTGGGAGTACGATAGTAGATTGCCATCACTAAGGTGGGACACCCGTGATGATCCTAACTGGGCCTTGGCAGCCACGAAGCCGGGCGTTAATAAGCGGACGTGCCCTGGTCCAGAGGCTTTCGCAATACTCGGATTCACGTTGTTTCCAGTATTCGGGGAAACGGGGCGCACGCTAACACAGAACTGTGAAGGTGAATGGAACCGAGACGGCTCCTTCGTCTGGCCTCTCTGGAACAGGCCGACCAGCCTCCGAGTTACCAGGTCACTACTTTCTCATGTCACCGCATCCAACTCCGGTATGGACACACGACACCATACCGATTTGGATTATCGCCGTCGGTGGCTACGAGCCTGGGGAATCCACTCCATCATGCAATCACCCATTAGGCGGTCCAAAGCAGCTAACGGTCTAGGTAACATGGGCCCAGCAAGAGCTATCTACTGATTCTACATGAATAGCAAACCTCCTCAATTGATTCCGGCCTCAATGATAAGAAAGTTCGAGTACTGTCACAGGCTCTTTTACTTAGAATGGGTTCGGGCCGAATTCGAAGACAACGCTGATACTGTAGAAGGTCGGTACAACCATCGTGTTGTCGATAGGAGTTCTGGCCGGATGGGTAGCCCTACCGACGAGAACCTTGTGAAATCAGCCCGATCGGTGCTCATCAGCTCCGAACGCCTCGGTCTGATCGCAAGAGTCGACATGATTGAAGGTGGTGATGGTACTGTTATTCCAGTAGAGTACAAACGAGGGCAGCCTCCCCACGGACCTCAATGGACTCCAGAACTGGCTCAGCTATATGCTATTGGTCTCGTTCTGCGTGATCAAGGATACAACTGTTCCCAGGGTGTTATGTACTTTACCAAAACCCGTCGCCGTGTGACGATAGAATTCGACAGTGAATTACTTGACCAGGTGGAATCTGTAGTCCACCTGATGCGACGGGTGGCTAGTACTCCGCAGATTCCTCCACCCCTAGTCGACAGTCCCAAGTGTGCCTATTGCTCCTTGGTGGGGATCTGCCTTCCCGATGAGACCAATCTTCACACCCGAAGATCAGCAAAGAGACCTCGAAGGCTCACACCCAGGGACTCGGCCGCTCGGCCCCTCTATGTCACGGAGCAGGGCGCGAAGATAGGAATCAGAGGTGGACGCGTAAGGGTCACCCGACACAACAAGGAACTCCAGCAGGTGCGAGCCATCGACGTTTCCCAGATTTCCGTATTCGGAAACGTGCAATTGAGCTCACAGCTCATGAGGGCGGCTTTCAGCAGGCAGATACCTGTCTGTTGGTTCTCCTACGGAGGTTGGTTTCAAGGAGTGGCCCACGGTCTTCCCTCGAAGCATGTCGAGCTCCGAAGGCGGCAGGTCGCTATCGCTGCCCAGGCCGGCCTGCCGATCGCGAAACGTTTGGTAGAAGGAAAGATCCGCAACTGCCGTACATTCCTCAGGCGAAACTCTCGAGCCGATACCGGTCCGGTCTTGGCTCAACTCAAGCAAATGGCGGACCAAACCGCAGATGTGCAATCGGTGGAATCGCTGCTCGGCTTGGAGGGGGCAGCCGCTCGGCTGTACTTCGAACGGTTCGGAGGGATGCTGAAGAACGACCCGCCCGGCACCTTTGATGTGAACGGACGCAATCGGAGACCTCCCCGTGACCCTGTCAACTGCCTACTGTCCTACGCATACTCCCTGCTGACCAAAGACCTGACGGCCACCGTTCTAGGAGTCGGTTTCGACCCGTACCTTGGTGTCTACCACCGCCCGCGGTTCGGACGCCCTGCGCTAGCCCTAGACCTTGCGGAGGAGTTCCGGCCTCTCATCGCCGACTCTGTAGTCGTCAATGTGATCAACAACGGCGAGATCCAATCGAACGGTTTCGTGGTGCGAGCTCAGGGAGTCGCCATGAACCAGCAGGCCCGTCGCTCTTTTCTGGCTGCGTACGAACGCCGGCTCGATCACCAAATCACCCATCCGACCTACAAGTACCGGATCACCTACCGCCGCGTACTAGAGGTGCAAGCCCGAATGCTCGGCGCATACCTTCTCGGGGAGATTCCCGAATACGTACCATTCATGACAAGGTAGTGAGCTATGGCGCAACGTAAGAGGTATCTCGTAGCGTACGACATCCGTGAGGACAAACGGCTACGCAGGGTCCACAAGACGATGAAGGGCTACGGATGGCCCCTGCAGTACTCTGTGTTCATCTGTGATCTCGATCGGATCGAGTTGCTCGCACTACGTACCGACCTCGGTGAAATCATCCACCACGCCGCCGACTCCATCGCTATCGTTGATCTCGGTGACCCTATACAACGAGGGAGCGAGTGTTTCCAGTTCATGGGTGTCGGGGCCCGCTTGCCAACATCCGGCCCGGTGATCGTGTGATGCGAGCGGTCAAGTGACTCGCGGACCCCCGGCAAGTGCTCGCAGCCTTCTGCCACAACGGATTCTTGGCTCCTTGACAACTGAATCAGCAACCCTAAAAGCCGCCTACAATCTACCGCTCGCAGGCCCTGGACAAAGCCGCAGGTCACGGCTAACTTCCAGTGCGAGCGGTCCGGGCAGTCTCCCGACTGCCCCTCCATTGCGGCAGCTGCACAGCTTGCACACCTGCACAGGTGCATCTGGGTCCGGGCAGTCTCCCGACTGCCCCTCCATTGCGGCATCGGGACCGTTTCGAATGTGGACGTGTTCGACTTCGTCCGGGCAGTCTCCCGACTGCCCCTCCATTGCGGCAGATCACCCTCCCGTATCCGATTCGAGCCATCGCGATGTCCGGGCAGTCTCCCGACTGCCCCTCCATTGCGGCATGAGGGCATGATCCCCAACAACCGGGTACCGTTCTGCGTCCGGGCAGTCTCCCGACTGCCCCTCCATTGCGGCACCGCCCACACCACCTTACGGACGGCGCAACAGGTGTCCGGGCAGTCTCCCGACTGCCCCTCCATTGCGGCTCGACCAAACCGGGGGTTTTCTTCGGGTTTCTCGAAGTCCGGGCAGTCTCCCGACTGCCCCTCCATTGCGGCGCCCTGCCCGACCGCCAGCGGGGAGCCGCCAGAGCGGTCCGGGCAGTCTCCCGACTGCCCCTCCATTGCGGCAGAGACGCCGCCGTGGAAGCCGCCCACCAGACCACTGAGTCCGGGCAGTCTCCCGACTGCCCCTCCATTGCGGCAGCCGACCCCCTGGGGGAAGTCCATCGTGGACGAGGTCCGGGCAGTCTCCCGACTGCCCCTCCATTGCGGCGGTCATCCGTTCACTGCCGACTACGAGTGTGAGGGTGTCCGGGCAGTCTCCCGACTGCCCCTCCATTGCGGCTCCTGAATGGGGATGTCGAAGTCGATGGTGAACTCAGTCCGGGCAGTCTCCCGACTGCCCCTCCATTGCGGCAGACGAGTGCTCTAACCACTGAGCTACGCTCACTTGTGTCCGGGCAGTCTCCCGACTGCCCCTCCATTGCGGCATCGACTCCGACTACGTGTACGGCATCGACAAGGGGGTCCGGGCAGTCTCCCGACTGCCCCTCCATTGCGGCCTTCAAGGCCCTGGAGGCGGAGGGATTCACGAGGGCGAAGTCCGGGCAGTCTCCCGACTGCCCCTCCATTGCGGCCGCGGACACGACCGCATGGGTCGACGAGGACTTGGCGGTCCGGGCAGTCTCCCGACTGCCCCTCCATTGCGGCTTATGCACCGGGTTCCCTCCTTTCATGTAGTCGCTAAGTCCGGGCAGTCTCCCGACTGCCCCTCCATTGCGGCGACTGGTTCGTCGACCGGCTCGCCGAATACGCCCTCGTCCGGGCAGTCTCCCGACTGCCCCTCCATTGCGGCGCCGCCGCCTTCACACGTTGAGGTAATGGGGGTAGCGTGTCCGGGCAGTCTCCCGACTGCCCATCCATTGCGGCACGAACAGCGAAGCCGCCACGCTGGGCCGGAACCGCGTCCGGGCAGTCTCCCGACTGCCCCTCCATTGCGGCGCCAACCCGTGATCGACCTGCGCCCGATACGTGAGTCCGGGCAGTCTCCCGACTGCCCCTCCATTGCGGCCAGTGGATCACCCTGTCGACGGATGAGGGCAGGCTGGGTCCGGGCAGTCTCCCGACTGCCCCTCCATTGCGGCCAGTGGATCACCCTGTCGACGGATGAGGGCAGGCTGGGTCCGGGCAGTCTCCC
>JAPOQZ010000060.1 GCA_026710435.1 bacterium
CACGTCCACCGTTCCCCGCTTGTCGAGCTGCGAAGCCAACCGCTGCACGAACTTCGCCCTCGCGATGACCTCGTCCCCGCCGTACCCCGAGTCCACCAACTTGTCCCACCGGTCACCCTGGGTCGCTCCGATGAACTCGAAAAGGTCCGCGGTGTCCACCCCGGCGTTCCCGTCGAAGTCCCCGCCGGCGCCCCCGACCTTCACCCGCCGGTATCCACCATGGTCGAGCAGCCACGCGGCGATCTGAGCCTCGAACGCTGCTTCGTCAACCGAACCCAATTCCGTTACTCCAAGCCTGACCGATCTACCGCGGCGAGGGCTACGGTACCCTCCCGGTTCCGATGCATCGAAGCAGGCGTGCAGACCCGGGCGAGGATGGTCCCGAAATAAGACACATCGACAGTCAGATAGATTTGATGGTAGGTTATAGTATCAGAAGGCACTTCCCGAGGCCGGATGGCACCCGACCCAGATACAGGGCCTCCGGCTTGAAGGGGAAGGTACCTGCGTTGCCGTGACCCATCTGCCACGAAATCCACCAACAGCCTGACCAAAGTCGAAGGAGCCCACACATGGCTACCGCGCAGGAGGTTCAGCACAACTATGAGGCCTTCCGAGAATTGTTGCCTGAATTGGCCGAGACCCATCCGGGACAATGTGCTCTGTTGCGACGTGGGGAGTTGGTTGAGGTCTTGCCGACAAGCCGTGACGCACGATGGACAGGGAGGGAGCGTTTTCCCGACGGTGAGTTCTCCGTTCAGCCAATTAAGGAGAAAGACCTGGACTTAGGGTGGTTCTCCCATGTTCAGTCATAGCGGGGAGTGGGACCCCGAAACAGGCCCTCGCGTAGAAGTGGGATTGTTTGCCGACCGCGACTGGCAACCGCCACAAGAGATACCCCGCTTCCGGGCCCTGATCGACACCGGGGCAGAGGAGACCTGCATATCGCGTACGGCGCCGCCTGTCTTGGAATACGGGACAACCCCATTGGCCTACGCTCTGTAGTCTCGCCTTCCGGCAGGGCGCAACTGAACGTGTACGAGGTATACCTAGTGTTCTTCATAACCCCGACCTTTACCCAGATGCTGGAGGTAGAGGTGGTGGAAACCAAGACTGATTCCCATGATTGGGATGTCTTGTTGGGTCGCGATGTACTGTCCCGAGCCATGTTCACGATGGATTTTGGGGGCCGGTTCGCCATCGCCCTCGTGTCGTAATTCGCGTCGGCCGCGGGGAGCGAGAACGGGGGGCCTGAGGATCGACGAAGCCGAGGTGGGTGAGATCGTGGGGACCAAGAATGACTGGCGCTGACCTCGGATTCGGACACCTGAGAGTCGGCATCCCAGGAGAGTTCAGCCGAGATCTGCATAATTCACGGTGCCACGGGACATCATCACGCCACGCTGAGTTCACCGGTTACCGCAGCCGTGATGAGCGCTCGGCGGCGCTCCGCAAGTAAACCAATCTGGGTGTACAGTTTGCCTTGCATAAGACTTCGATGTCTCGTCGCTTCATCAAGTTGCTTGGCGATCGAAGACTGTTCGCGAGGAGGAGGAAGGGCGTACTTCTCGGACAGGAATCCACCGAGGTCAAGGTTTTGTATACCAGTCGTCTGCTTGATCCACCTGCGTGTGACCCCTATTTCGTACGATGCTCTAAGGAGGAACGCAAGAAATCGGCTATCTACTCCGGCCGCCGGGCGCAGACGCGCGGCAAAATTCGTAGGAACGCCAGCATCATCGCCACTCCACTGAACAACTCGACCAACGGGCTGTTTATCACCTCCCCCTGATTTCTCGATCACGAGGTCTCCGTCGACAAGTCGCCTGCGTTGGAACTCCTCGTAAGTGAAGCCACGTGCGGGGGCGCGGTCTTTGTCCACTCTGAGGAATGCCGTGTCGAAGTCTGTTCCCCTGACGCAAAGTGTGTCTAAGTCACCTTGACCCGGATCCTTTCCCCAAGCGCCGCCTATCGTGCTCTCGACCATGCGTCGGAGAGCAATGCGACTCCCGTTCCTACCCGAAGCGGTAGTAGCATCCGATACTACCGCTATCCACCGTTCTTCGAGGAGTTCGATCATGCGGCGTTTCTTGGTGATGAGGGTGTCGATGTGGCTGGTTTCGGTGTCGAGGTAGTCAGCGATCGCCCGCTGTTCGGTCAGTGGCGGAATCGGAATCAAGGTATCGGCTACGTCTTCTACCGATACTGCCTCGTAGGTGGAACCTGTTGCTCGGCTTTGGAGATCGGCAGTGCTGTGGTGCAGTGCCCACCAGAGGAACCGTTGGTCGGCACGAGTGCTTCTGATTGCACATAGACCCCGACCGATGCCGTAAGGCTGATCTGCGATGTTCAAGGCACCGACCGGGGCCCGAACGGATAGGAGGATGTCCCCTGCGCGGGCTCTCTTCGGCGCGCTGTCACACGCGTGGACTGGTACGGGGCTGTTTGTAGTGAACTCGGCGTTGCCTTGAAGGAACGGAAGCACATGCTCATCAAGGTCACCTACCTGTGACGATGGTAGCGATTGTCCGGCGATGATCCTTGCTTGGCGTTTCAACCGAGATTCGGGTCTCACCCTGTTACCTCGGTGAGGAGTGCCTGGATTTCGGTTTCGAGGGTTTTGATTTCGTTGTCGATTTGGTGGAGGGGGCGGGGTGGGGTGTAGGTGTAGAAGTGGCGGGTGAGGGGGATTTCGTAGCCGATTTTGGTTTTGGTGGGGTCGTGCCAGGCGTCGGGGACGTAGGGGTGGACTTCTGTTTCGAGGTAGTCGTTGATAGCTGTCTGGTATTCGGGGGTGTTGAGGCGTCTGGTGGTGTCGGTTTCGTGGGTGATTCGTTTGGTTGGTAGGGGGACGTTTTCGTAGTCGCGGAGGGTGGGGTCGGGTTTGGGTTTGCCTTTGGCTGTGATGACGGGTGCGTAGGGGTCGCGTACCGAGAAAGTAGCGGCGACAAGGTTCGTCTGGGCCGCAGTCGGTTTCTTGCCCATCGCGGATGTGAGGGCCTTCCTCGCGGACGCTTTGGCTTCCTTCTCGGTGTGGTATGTGGCACCGCGGCTGGCTCGGAGTTCGTCTAGGAGCAACTCGTGGTCGAGGGACGGGAGTTTGGCGACTTTCTTGTCGGCGGCGACGGCCCCGAGGGTGTCGTCGGTGATTTCCCAGCGGAGTTGGAGGGGGCGTTCGACGGTGATGCGGAGGAACCCGAAGGCCTCGTTGGGGAAGATCTTGCATCTGGGGCCTTCTTCGAAGGCGCCGTAGAGGCGGGTAAGGTCGGTGATCTGTTCGTCGCTGATCTGCTTGCGTTTGTTGCCCAAGCTCTTGCGCATCTTGGTCCACGACTCGCGGGCGTCGATCAACTGGACCTTCCCGCGACGTTTCGGGGTCTTGCGGTTGGTGACCACCCAGAAGTAGGTGGATATCCCGGTGTTGTAGAACAACTGGTCGGGCAGGGCGACGACGGCTTCGAGCCAGTCGTTCTCGATGATCCAACGCCGGATCTCGGACTCGCCCGACCCGGCC
>JAPOQZ010000059.1 GCA_026710435.1 bacterium
AACACCGACCGACACACCCACCACCGACACGCCCAACTCCAGCTAGCCATCACCCTCATCATCACCAGCAAACTCATCGACTGGAGAAACCGCTGGAGCCCCAACTCAGTCCCTATCCGCTAATGCTCTTATCCACAAGCGGGCCCCGTGGAAAGACCGTGACCAGGTCGAGTACGCCACCCTCGAATATGTGGACTGGTTCAACCACCGTCGGCTCCTAGAGCCCATCGGACACATACCACCAGCAGAAAAGGAGGCCAACTACCATCAGCAGCACGCCCCAGCCCAGATAGCTGCTGCCACATAAAACACTCTCCGGCAAACACGGGGCGGTTCAACCTCTGTGGGATTGTGTGTGGGACACAAACTAAAGAAATAGCTTGCGACCTGCGGTTTTGTAGGGTCTCAATAGCGGTGCGGCTCCTCGCTGTGGCCGACGACATCGCTGCCCACCCATACGTCGGCGGGCGGCTGGCGCTGACCGGCGGCACAGCTCTGAACATGTTCGTCCTCGACGCGGCCCGCCTGTCGTTCGATCTCGACTACAACTACATCGGATCCGCCGACCGTGACATGATGAAAGCGGAACGGCCCGCCGTCGAAGCGGCGCTGGCGGACGTGTTCGCCGACCACGGGTTGAGGGTGAACAAGCGTCCCAACCCGGCGCGGGACCACGCCGGCGGCAAATGCGACCTCCGGTATCGGGACGCGTTCGGTGGCAGCGAAAGCCTGGCAATACAAGTACGTTGCCAACCAGTAGGCAGTATTGGTGGTCGGTGATCCGCCAGCACTGGATTTAGGCAGAGGGTTCGGTGCTGGTCGAGGTTGGTGTGGACTATTCGTGGGTGGGTATGTGTTGTCCTGGTTCGATCTGGAAGGTGAACCTCTGGGAATCCGTCGTGAGTGTGCCGAGGCCGAGGATGATACGCCCGATGATCAAATCGTAGTTTCCGGGGAGCGTCTGGCATGTGGCCTTGACGGGCTCGACCACTGCCCGGTTTCCCTGGTTGTCCTCGAGGCTGACGCCTAGCGTGTAGCAGTCGACCTCAACAGAGTTGCCGATTGTGTGGAACGGGTACCGACCGGCATGGGGTAGGGGGAGTTGGTTGAGGACGGTTGGTGATATGACACAAACACTTGCTCCGGTGTCGAGCATTCCGTCGACTTGCTTGCCGGGGACTTCGGGAAGAAAGGGTACTTTGACAGTAGCCTTGACGAGGGCTGGTCGTGAGTAACCGAACCGCCCTTCAACGGTTAGCAAGCGTTCCGACCTCTGCTGTCCCTGCCGTCATCGGTGTGGGCTTGCACACCTGTTCGAGGATGACTTCGCCATAGGGTCGTGTGTACGCGACGGCGAAGGCCTTGGGGGCTGGGTTGACACAGAGGAGGTCGCCGCTGGTGGCGTCGAGCACTGCCCATTCCCCGTGGTGGTTTTCGAGGAGGTCGGGTAGTTGATGGTCGATGAAGGACTGTAGGTGGTTCATCGCCTGTGGCCGTAATGCCGGCACGGGTAGATCTGGCACCGTCTCGCTCCTTCCCGAAAGGCTGACCCCTGTGAGCCTAATGCCAGAATTACATGGATGTAAAGGCATTCGGGTGCCCCTAATCGCAAGAAAGAGGGGCCTAATCACCCCGGTCTGTGGATAACCCGCCAAGATGGGACTGCCATGTGGGCCGACCTGTCGATAATCGCCAGACGTGTTACCTGCTGCCACGGGGATGCGGCAAATCGTCAACTCTTGGGTGACGGCGGGTCTTGGAGATGACGGGGACCTGCGACGGCGGTTTGGTGCCCATGGCCTCACCGAACGCAAAGGGCGCCGAGGCTCCCGATGGTTCATCCACCAGTTACTGGTCGTGTAGCCACTGGTCGAACTGTTCGACGGCCGCGAGCCCACCAGACGTAGAACCCTGACACCCCAGCACATCCCGGCAAGCCCGCCAGCGGTGCGCAACCTTGCAACCTCTCGGGAAGGTCGAGGCCGGGGAGGGAAAGGAAGCCTTGCCCCCTCTCCCGCCTCCTCCACCTAGCCGGCCACCGGCCCTACCTCCCGAAGGACTCCTCAGCTCCCTCCAGCGCCTCGAGACGGGCCGGGAGCGGTCCCGGCTGACTACCTATCGAGTCCGACCAGTTGGACGATCCCCCGATGGGATGAAAGGGCTGGATGCTGCTGGGAGTTCGTCGGCTTTGGTTAGGATCTCGCGAACGGGTTAGTCAGGACGGGGGCGGGATCGCGCTTGTCTGTGTGGATCCGCGGTGGACGTGTTGAGGGTGGACACTGCGATCCTTTAGGCCTCAGCTTGACCAATGTTCTGGGAACTCGGAGGTGCGCGGAGGGGGTCTTTCGAGAGCCTGGGGCGCACGCCAGGGTAGAGGTTGGGCGCCGAGGGCGCTCGGGTTGGAGGGTGCTGACAGTGCCTAGCAGGGGCGGCTGGACAGCAGACTAGGCGTTTTAATTCGAAGCGCCTATAACATCCGAAGTAACATCGTTCGAACACCAACAGGCCTCTGACCTGGGGTGATAGGGGTATCCAACGGTTCGAGTCCGGAACCACCGCCCGGACAAGCGCCCCCCTCCACCGACGAACCAAGCGAAGAGGCTACGCCCAGCCCGGACACCTCTACCCCTGACTCCGGTTAGCGGACCTGGGTGGGTACCCGGCAGCGGCGCGATGGCCGAAGCGAGCCCGGAGGCACCGGATCAGGAGGGTGCTGAAGAACGGGGGTAGCGGTTGCCCCGCCGTTCGCTGACCCGAGAGCCTTTCACCGACCGTCGGGCCAACAGGGGGTTTCTGATCACCTTCTAGGAGGGTGCTCAGCAATCCACCAGCGGCCTGCCAACCGCCGGCATTCTTTCTGGGCCGGCGGGCGGCAGGCCCGAGCAATCGTCACTTTTCAGCACCCTCCTAGTGTCCCGAGTCGGAAGTTCGTCACATAAGGGCGGGCTACACCTCCACGCCACCGAACCCCGAGAACGCGAAAACCGCCCGAACGTGCCTCTTTCCTTGGGATCCCACCCCCGCCGCCACCTCCGAGGGTCACGGACGCGACCTTCTATCCCCTGTGCGGGCCGGTTCCGGACAGTATGAACCCTGCCACGGTCCGCTCGACGTCGGAAACGAACCGCCGGTGTATACGGCTGTCTACCATTGTGCAACGAGCCTGTGACAGATACAGC
>JAPOQZ010000198.1 GCA_026710435.1 bacterium
CCCTGCGCGACCTCGACCGTATCCGCCGCCACCAACTCAGTGCCAGCGGCCGCCGAATCACGCTCACCACCCGGCGCAGCCCTCTACAAGCCCGGACTCTCACCGCCATCGGAGCAGACACCCGCACCTGGGACAAAGCCACCATCACCTAACCCCCAGCAGCCCCCCACACCGCCAATGTAGTGGAAACACGTCACACCCAAACCCCCCCCTGACCAGGCACAACGCGAAACACCCGCCAAATTCGGGTCAGACACCCCAATGTGGCTTTCTTGGGTCGCAGTGTTCGTGGGTGCTCTAGACGTTCGAGGTCCGCAACGGTGAAGATCCAGAACTCGGCTACGGCGATGCCGTTCACGTCGGCGTAGGTGTTGACGGCCTGGTCCGGTTCGTGGGTAACGACCACCTCTGCGAGTGTCTGCGGTTCGTCCGAGGGGCCGAACACTGCCACATCGGGCCTTATCGTGCCACCATCAGCAGTTCGGATCGTATGCTCAACACCAACACCGGTAGCCCCTTGAACCAGGTCCGTCTCGTGCTCGCGGTAACACCGCTCGCACTCCCACCGGACGTTCACAGACCGCCCAGTGGCGATAGCCACTTCAATGCGTTGAGCCAGGAGCCGCTTGCCTAGCCGGTGAAGCAGGGACTCCCCATCACAATCCCCCGAACCAGCGTGATGAGCAAAATGAGGTCTGGTCTTAGGACCCCTCCTAGCTACCAGACGGGTCCCACACTCGACACAGGAACATCCGCACGCCAAACCCCGCTCCACCTGCGACGCGTGAACCAGTACGCCGTTCCGGTCCGCGTAAGGCACCTTCATACGTGGAACTTACATTGACCCCCGGCAGCCTACGCGGGAGCCTTACGGATCAGCCGTTCTCCCGGTACCCCCGACATGATTGACCACATCTTCGCGTTCGACGGCGCCATCAAGGATCTCAACACCAGCGGCCGTTCCTACCACTACCAGCAGTGACGATGGCGAAGCTCAGTCTGAGGAGAGAGATTATCCTTCCATAGAAGCCTACGCCCATCATGTGGACGGTTACTGCATATCGTGCAAACGCCCTTCTGTGTTCGTAGTATCTTCCGATACCGACGCTTCTCGGGCCACTTAGCCCAACGCTCATCCCAGGACCGCCCGAACGCTTTTCGATGCTTAGGACAGTGGCGTAACCACCACCAGTCCCAAGCTCCCCGTAGGACGCTGACCTTCTCCGTCACCGGCATCCTGCCCCAAATCGGGGAGAATCGCAGTTTCCCATCATCATGGCAGTGAAAACACCGAACGCTTCGCCACCGCCGATAGTGATCAGCAATTACCGCCCGAAGGTGTGTCACGGTTACTACCAGAATCACTACCGTCACTACCAGCGTCGCCACAGATACCCATAGCGTCCGTTCTGCTACATCCACGCTATATCACTTTCTAGTAGGTAGACCGCGGCTGTGGTACCTCGAAAAAGCAACCTGCAGCGTGTTCGGCGACGCTGCCCATACACTCGCTGCCCTCATGGCAGCTGTCGTCCACAACCTCGAACTAACCTGGACTCCGACCCTAGTTGCCTAGGAGTGTTCTGTTTGTTGGCGGCGTTGCGCGATGAATGTGTGGGTTGTGCTGGTGCCGTTCTGGGTGGTTGCAGTGATGGTGATGGCGGTGTCTTCCCCGGCGGGTGTGTTGATCTGATGGCCCGGAGTCGTGGGGTCGGTGTCGGCGGGATGGATGTCTACCGTTGTGGTGGGATCTCGGGGTATTACTGTCACGGTCAGCCGATCGGCTTTGATCTTTGTCCTGCTGGTACCTCCCAGCGCTCCTACCCTTCTGATTACCGGTCGGGCGCCGGCGTCGATGGTGATCTCGGTGACGAGCGGGTCTTTGGCCCAGCCACGACGGATGTCGGCCACCTGTTCAGGGGAGGCGACAAAGGGATCGGGTCGAGGGTTCTGGCTGGGGTGCGGCTTGGCTCCTTGTGGTGTTGGCAAACCAAGAGCGCGTAGTTCACTCTCGATCATGTTGGCCAGCGACGATTGGAGGCTATAGCTGCTGCCTTTGCATGCGGTGTCTGAGTATCCGCTGCGGTTTCCTATCTTGGCATGTGTGGTTCCTCGGGGTCCGACCGCGATCTTGGCGTAGGCTTCGGATTCGTCGGGGAACTTGACCGTGATCACGACACAGTTGTCGTCGATGCGGATGTCCTTGATTGGGTCGGTAAACGTTGCGCAGAGGCGGCGTATGTAGGTTTCTGCGTGCCAGGTGGCACTTGCCGCTTCCTGGCTGCTGGCCCGGTCGGCAAGGTCTCTGAGGTCCATGACCGGGGAGTAGATCAGGGTTTTCTCGTCTAGGTCCTTGGGCGGGTCGTCCTCCGGCGCGTATTGGTGGGGTCGGCGGTTGACCGCGGGGTCGTCAGCTAGTTCCAACAGCGAGGTGATCGGTGGCCGATCTTCACTAGGTGGCGGCGGGTCGGCAGTCTGATGGGGGCCGAAGGCCGGATAGGGGTTGGTTTGTGGAAGCGTCGGGGTTTTGCTGATGGCTGTTCCCGACGCGGTTTCGCCTGACATGTCTTGTTCTCGTGCGGGTAGGCCGAGCGGCCGGATGTCGCCCTCAAGGTCGTGTACGAGCGTCCATTGCCCGACAGGGTCGTGGCTGGCGGGTAGGTGTGAGAGTGTCCTGCGGTTCCGGGTCCTCATATAAAGGGTGCCCCGGGGTCCGACCGCGATCGTCGCTTTGGTTTCAACGTCAGCGTGGAGGTTGATGAGTAGGTGGTTGCCAACGAAGCGCAGCGTGTCAATGGGATCTCGGAAAGCTGCGCACAGTTTTCTGATGTGAACCTCCCCATACAGGGCCGCGTTCGCGGCTGCCGGTTCGTTTCGTCGCAGGTTGACAAGCTCGCGCAGCATCCCCACGAAGGCGTATACGCCTAGCTGCTCCTCTATACCGATAGCTGGTCGCTGGTCGGCGCCCGCGGGCGGCCCGGTTGCCTGTCCCGGTGCTATAGCTGTTCCCTCACCCGCGGACACGGCACCAGCCGTTCAATGCTTCCATCATCCCGAGAGAGACCACAAGATCCACCGTGGGTTCGATGGGTTCTTCCTCCGCCCATATCACGAACCGATACTCCCGCTGATCCCGAAACTCGGACTTCTTGGAGAACAACGAACGGAAGAAACGCTCTTCGGGTGCGATGGCTTCGGCGATGTACTCGTAGGGATCCTCCGCATAGATAACAGGACCATGAAACACCGCCTGGCTCGGATGATTCGTCTTCGCTCCCGAGAGGCTGTCTGACAGCGTGACCGACGGTCCCCTCGGCCCGAGTTGGCTGGCGACCATCAGCCCCAGAGCTCGGGCAAACACACGAGGACTCCTTATTCGGGTGACATGGTCGTAGTCAGGATCCAGAGCAGCCCACCAACGTTCCCACTCCTCGCAGGTTGCTGGCTCCAGAGACGCGCACCATATCCAACCGTTCCTTCCCGAAGCAAGCATGCTGCTCCTTGATCGCGTCGTGCGGACGCCGGAGGTAGCAGTCCTGAGAGTCGACCCGACCAGGGCCGACAGCCGGTTGAGTTCGTCATCTATAAGCCGAGATCTCAACATCTCGTCAGGATCGTCTACACGTTCCTCGATGACTGTCTCTCGCTTGACCAACATCTCCTGGGGGTCGCTGATCAGCGTCTCACCCGCGTCGCGAAACTGCTCGGGTTTGCTCACACGTATCGTCCCGCATCGCCCTATGGCGTGACGTTCCCGGATGCCCTTGACCAATATCGGTACCCCTACAGCCCAATCGTTGCCGCTCAAGTCCGATTCAATCAGGCGTACGCTATGGGTAGAGACGACAACTCCCGCATCGTCAACGAAAAACCCTTCGTGGAACATGACCCGCCAGGCGGCGTCCCCGACCACTGCATTACCTCCCCACCATCGCAGCATGAGCGGCCTGCCAGCCGCCGGTCCACCCACACGAATCGCCACCCACCGCTGCGCTATACTAGTAGATTCCTCCGGCCTTCAGCGGCTCCGCCCTCTAGGTGGGTGCTGAACAATGACGATTGCTCGGGCCTGCCGCCCGCCAGCCCAGGAAGAATGCCAGCGGTTGGCAGTCCGCTGGTGGATTGCTCAGCACCCTCCTAGACCACCATCGGCGACCCACCACGCTGAGAAGCCTCCGCTAGGGCGGCTGGCAGCCTGCTGATGATGCGCTGTGTTTCTACCGATACCCGGACGAGTCGTTGCAGGTGGACGATCAGGTTGTGGGGTTGGTTGGCCCATTCGTGCCAGCGGTTGGGGTCGTTGGTGATGCCGGAGGCTTTGTCGGTGGTCATGCGGAGGCGGTCGATGGCCCATTCCAGGGGTGTTTTCCCGTTGACGTTGTACAGGTGGGCCTCGTCGGGGATCCCCTCGATGCGGCATCGACTGTTCACGTGCAGCACACTGCGGTTGTCGACCAGTTTCCGGTCGCTGTTCCGGGTCCGGTCCCAGCGCATCCTGCCGTCGATGCGGTAGAAGTCGGGATCGTCGGGTTCGGTGACGGTGAGCGGCCACGGCTCGCAGGTCTCGTAGCCGAGATGCAGGTCGATAAGAGCCTGCCCGGCGTCCCGGAACGTCCCGAAGTCGGCAGCGAACGGGATACGTGGTAGTCCTTTGCGTAGGTCATGGGCGTATCTGGTGCGCCAGTCGGGGGCGTGGAGCACCCCGTAGATGTACGCCCAGACACCGTCTTTGGTGATCGACAGGTCGTTGTAGTGCTGTTGGAACTGGTTGAAGCACCAGTCGGTGATGTTGTCGACCCTCCCATCGGATCCCGGACCTTTTGCGAGTATATGGTCCCCCGGTCACGCGCGTACGTACAGCTCCTTGACTAGGTCGTCGAGTGCGGCTTCGTGGGCTGTGGCATCTGCTTCATGGCAGGAGTCGAGGATATGGTCCACTGCTTCCACGATGTGAGCCTGCTCTGCTGGTGGTATGTCGGGGACAGGTAGTTGTTTCCAGTCGTCGGGGTACAGGTGGAGGTTGCTTCGGCGGTTAGCTCGTAAGTAGTCGCGTGCTACGGTCGAGTTCATAATGGCTAGCAGGTACTTGGTGTCGAAGCGCCTGCTTGTCTCTTCGAGTTCTTCCCGTGTCGGGCCTAGCGTGGGCACGCCTCTCTGCCATCGGTACTTGGCCTTCTTCGTGATTGAGCGGTTAGTGACACCCGCGAGGCTGTGCCAAGGGACGAACGACCATGCGGAGTGGTTGTGGATGAGTTGTTGGTCGTCGTAGACGACGCGTAGTTGGTCGGTGCCAGCCGACATATCAACCGAGATTAGTTTCGACTCGACGTCGTAGAGTTCTGGGAAGGTGGGACGCCTGAGGAGGCGTGGTACTCGATGGGTGTCCCATTCGATCCATCTGACGGTGCGTGGCAGCCATCTTTGGAGATGTTTCCCTTCGACGTACTTCTTGCGGTGAAGGCTGTCCCTGCGTTCCGAGATGAGATCTTTCAGTACGAACAGTCCCGGTGCCTTCTTCTCATGTGCGTTCCCCCACGATGCCTACGGAGATGTAGCAGATGGTCTCCAGTGTCACGGTTGGGATCGTGAAGTCGTCAAGTGCCATGTCTTCGGGGAAGAAGGCTCTGTGGTTGAGGTCCGTTTGTCGGCTAGTGGGTAGGTGGCGTACGTTGCCTACCTTGCCTTCGTGGACTCGACGTAGGGGAGGGTCGTCCTGTCCGGCGGTGCTGTTCTGGAAAAGGAAGGTCATGTTCCGTACAGCAGCGTCGAACACTTTGATCTTACTCAGGAAGTCGAGTTGTACGATGCGGCTGTTCTCTAGGAACCACTTTTGTGATTTCTGTGCGTATTTGGCGTGACAGTATGCATCAGACACGATCAGGGTGATGAACCCGCCTGCGTTCAGGAGCTTGTAGCCGCGTTCGATGAATGGGATGTAGAGATCCCATTTTTCCCATAGAGTCTCGTAGAGTCCACTATTTGTGATGCGTGCCCGTTGGGCCAAGTGTCCTGCGTCTACATCAGCACGGACGTAGGGGGGATTGCCGATTACGATATCGAAGCCGTCACCAGCATTGAACATGTACCTGTGGTCGAACCAGTCCGCGGTTGTGCTCTGGTCATAGGGTCGCCATTGGACGAAGGCATCGGCGGCGGCCAGATCGAACACGCTATCGCGTAGCGCCTCGGCAAGTTCACGGCGGAGGGCGCCGTCCTGTGCTATGCACTCCTGTTTGAGGGCTCGTGTACTGGCGTGGAAGTATCGTTCCCGGATTGAGCGAAGCTGTGCCTCCAATTCCGCCACGCGTGTGGGTGATAGTTGCTGCTGCCCGCACAAGGCCAGTAGTGTGTTCGCTGCTACAAAGCGGGTTTCTAGATTGGGTAGCGGCTTTATCCCCCGGTTCTCCGCGTCACGATCTGGTTCTTGTTCGATAGCGAGTGCAATGAAGAAGCGCAGCTTGGCGATCTGGCATGCGATGGGTTGGATATCCACTCCGTAGATGCTGTTCTGGATGAGATACAGCTTCCGCCCAAAGTCGGATTCGCGGTACTTCCCGAAGGTGTCACTGATGGCGAGTAGCTGTTGGTCACGTTCCGCCTGCTCATCAGCCTGCAGCGCTTCCTCTGCTCGGCGGACAGCGAGTTGTCGCTGGAATTGTTCCCATAGTTGGTTGTCAGGATCGAGACGCCGGAGGACAAGGGTAAGTTTGTGGAGTATCGACATTGGGAAGGCTCCGGAGCCGACTGCCGGGTCTAATATCTTGATGGTGGCTACCGCCTCGACACCCGCCTTTCTGACGTCGTCGGGGAGCGATGCGGGGTCTTGTT
This sequence comes from bacterium, assembly GCA_026710435.1. Classification (GTDB taxonomy): domain Bacteria; phylum Actinomycetota; class Acidimicrobiia; order Spongiisociales; family Spongiisociaceae; genus JAPPFW01. The sequence goes on from JAPOQZ010000198.1 coordinate 6,829, forward strand.
CATGGCCGTGGTCAAGTAGTTGCCTGAGTAGTGTCTCAGAGACATGGTTGCTTCCGTTCCTACGGCAGACTTCGGCTAGGGAGCGGGCGAGGGCTTCGTCGACCATGTAATCGACAACCGGGCGGGGGGTGTAGTACGAGCCGGTACGTTTCCTAGCCGTGGTCCGGGTTTCTGGGATGTGGGCGGCGAGGAGGTTCTCGAACACTCTGCCCAACAGTTCGGGGTCGAGTGCTACGTCTTGGTCGATGGGTGTGTTCTCTTCGAGGGTGAACTTGTAGGAGTTGAGCAGTGTGATGATCCCGTGGGGGTCGAAGAAGAGACGGTTCGGGACGGACAGCCGTCGCTGGTGTTCTGGGGTGTAGCCATCGTCGGGGTCGAGGCGGTCGAAGAGTAGCCCGACTGGTCGACAACCCCGCCGTGCGCGACTTCGGCGGCGAGATCAAGAAGTTGGCATCCACCACAACCGTAGCCCTGCCCTCCACCATCGCGCCGAGCCGTGGGTCGGCGAGGGTGAAACGCCTCATAGCCATAGACGGCTCGACTGTGACATCGAGGGTGGAGAACGGCCACCCGGGAGCGGAGGCATCGCTGCTGAACATGGCCGCAGTCGTAATCGCGTTGGCCAAGCTGCGGGAACTGGCCCGAATGGGCAAGAGTACCGCCGATCCGATCCCGAGCCCCGCCGACGTTAGAAAGCTCGAACAGTGGCACACTCTCAGTGCCGTGCTCCCCGGACGCAACGTCATCGGCAAGTCTAACGACGCGGACACCCCCAAGAGGTTCTTCCGCCAAGTCGTGCACCGCCAGATCAGCGGCGCGACCCTCTCGGGCGACCACGAGACCCTGCTGGAGACGCTGCGAGCCATCACCGACGACCGGGCAGCCCCCATCCGGTGCCCAGGCGAGTCCTGCGACCGACGCGTAACCCCGCAGCCTGAACCGACGAGATGCGCAGCGTGCGGAGAGACGGTGTACCCGTCGGACTCGCTGCGCTGTCACGAGAGGTTCGAGGACTACGGCAGCAGCGAGCAGGCTTTCACGATGGTGAGAATCGTCGTGGAGCACCTATCAATGGTCAACCTAATCCGCTGGTTCGAGCGCCACGATCGGTTCGACGTGCTCAACGGGATCGGATTCGTCATGGACGGCCCGCTGGCCATCTTCGGCATGGCAGCGTGGCTCAAAAAGCACATCCAAGACGAACTAGCCCGCCTGCACCGGCTGTCGCTGCGCAAGGGCGGGGCGGGAATACTCCTGCTGGGAGTCGAGAAGAGCGGGATGTTCATGGACCACGTCGATGCGCTCGACTGGTCCGCAGCCCGAGGCGAGCGCGGCCGACTACAGCCCGGCACGGTGATGGCACCCGACGTCGGCTACATCCACCAACACATCGCCCTGCGGCCCCCAGACGCGAAGCCACACGGCGAGAACACCTACTACGGCCGACACCTGATGTACAAGTCACAAAGCGGACAACACGCCGCCTTGACGCTGCCAATCGTCAACACTGAACCGCCCCGGTTTCCCCGGAGACTCGAATTGGTTGGGAGATAAAGGGTGTCATGGGAAGACCGATCATGTATTCGTCGGAGGTTCGGGAGCGGGCTGTCCGGTTGGTGTTGGAGCACCGGGGGGAGCACCGTTCTGACAGGGACGGATGTTCTGTTCGATCGCGGAGAAGTTCGGGTGTTCGTCCGAGACGTTGCGCA
>JAPOQZ010000242.1 GCA_026710435.1 bacterium
ACATGAACCAAATCACGGTCCGGTCGGTACCGAAAGCGGACCGTTGGTGCTTTGCGGTTACCTACAAGCATGCAACAGGCCTGTGACACAACCAACCCGTCGCATGACTGCACGTCTTCCAACCACAACCGAACCAAAGACTCGGGACACTAGGCGGGTGCTGAACATTGACGATTGCTCGGGCCTGCCGCCCGCCGGCCCAGGCAGCATGTCGGCGGTTGGCAGTCCGCTGGTGGATTGCTCAGCACCCTCCTAACCCGTATCTTCGGGTGGTCGTACAGCAGGGATTCCGGGGCCGCCGCCGTCGACGCTCGCCCCCCGCGGCGGGGCTACTAGAGAGCAGAATGAGGTTGTGCACCGCCCGGTGTGACGGAACCTGTATGGTGACGGCTAGCCCGCAGTCAGAACACTTGAGTGGTGGAGGACCATGGAGATCAGCACCTTTCGTACGGACGGGTTGGGCGACTCGACATACTTGCTGATCCACGACGGCGTCGGAGTGGTCGTGGACCCGCAGCGGGATGTCGAGCGCTTCGAGCAGGCGATAGCCGGTTCAGGGATCGAACTGTGTTACGTGCTCGAGACCCATATCCACAACGACTACGTATCGGGGGGCCGTGAGCTCGCCCGTAGGACGGGGGCCCAGCTCGTTCTTCCCGCCGCCGCCGGGGTGGCGTTCGACCATCTTCCGGCCTTCCACACCGAGGATCTTGGTGGAGATGGCTTGGTTATCCGGCCGCTGCACACCCCGGGTCACACTGCCGAGCACATGAGCTACCTGATCCTTGTCGACGGCGCGGTACGGGCCGTGTTCTCCGGTGGAAGCCTGCTGGTGGGTTCTGCGGGCCGATCCGACCTTCTGGGCGACGCTCGTGCCGAGCAACTGGCTCGACTCCAGTACCTTTCCGTACGGAGGCTGGCCGAACTCCCGGATGAGACGGCCCTGTATCCGACCCACGGCGAAGGATCATTCTGCACCGCATCCGGTGCGGGGCGGCACACGTCGACCATCGGGGTGGAGAAGCTCACCAACCCAGTACTGGCATACGAGAGCGCCGATGCCTTCGCGGCCGGACAGCTGGGCGGGCTACAGCCGTTTCCCAGCTACTACGCACACATGGGGCCCATCAACCTGCTCGGTCCCGAACCGCTGCCGAGACAGCACATGCGGGAACTCGAGTTCTCCGACCTGCCCCCCGGCGCGAACCTCGTGGACATCCGCCCTCGTTCGGAGTACGCGGCAGGCCATGTTCCCGGGTCGCTGGGCCTCGAACTCTCCGATCAGGTGGCAGTGTGGGCGGGTTGGCTACTGCCCTTCAACAGCCCGGTCGCGCTGGTCGCCAACCGGGACCAGGATGTGGACGACGTAAGCCGCCAATTCGGCCGGATCGGCTTCGACAAGGTGCTGGGTGCCATCTATGGAGTGGAAGGGTGGGTCGTAGCAGGAGGAAGCCTCGTCTCGTGCCGTACGAGAACCCCGGCCGAACTGGCCTCCGCAGTCGACCACCCCTGCGTGCAGGTGCTGGACGTCCGGTCGCCGGGCGAATGGGAGGAAGGCCACATCGAGAACTCCGTCTACAGCTACCTACCGGACCTGGGCGATGGACTGCCTGAGGAGTTGGACGGGTCCAAGGATCTTTGGGTTGCCTGCGGGTCGGGATACCGGGCCACTGCCGCGGTGAGATTCCTGGAATCAGCTGACCTAGAACCAGTTGTGGTAACCCCCGGCGGGATTCCCGACACTCTGGAGGCGATGGCTGCCCGGAGTTGACCCGGTCCGCCAGCTACACGAGGGCGGCCTCGAGAGCCTCCTAACCATCCGGCGGGTAGGGCCCGACCGCAGCCTCGCCCCCGGGAGCCGCCGGCGGGAAGGATAGGAGTGCTTCCTCCAACGCTACCCATCCGGCCTTGGAAACCTCCGCAGTGGCGGAGGCCAGATCTTCGAGTACGTCCGAAGGTCGGCGGGGACCGATGAGCGTGGTGGAGATGCGGCGATCACGCAGGCAGAACTGCATCGCCAACGCTCTGAGATCGAGCCCCCTTCCGGCTGCCCAGTTCCAGATCCGCCGAGCTCGGGTGATGTCGCCCTCGCGGAGGCTCCACATGCCGGTAGCGGCCCGGACCGCCACTATCTCTTGGGGGTCCACCCCGGCGAGCAGCCCGGCGGCGAACGGGGAGGCGTTGATGAATCCCATATCATGGCCGGCGGCCAGCTCGATGAGCGGTTCGGATGTGGTGCGTAACAGGTTGAAGTCATAGGGACTCTGGACGACATCGAAGCGTCCCGAGCCGATCGCGGTTCTAAGGAAGTCGTGGTTCTGGACCCCGATTCCGATCGCCCGGATCGTGCCGCTGGATTTAAGTCGCTCCAGAGCCTCTACCGCTCCGCCACGTCCGAGTACCGGATCCATGTCGTGGGGATCGTGGACGAGGGCGACGTCGATGTACTCGGTTTCCATGACATCCAGGCTCTGCCCGATGATCCACTCCGCGGTCCGCGCCGTGAAGTCACCGGGCCGCTGCGGGTGGCTCCCCACCTTCGTGGCCAGCACGACCCGTTCCCGCCATCCGTCCTGCAGGGCCATCCCGACCCTCCGGTCGCTATCACCCCCTCGATAGCCGGGCGATGTGTCTATGTAGTTGATGCCTGCTTCGAGGGCAGTCCGCAGGGTCGTAACCGCAAACCGGTCGATCTGGTCCGGCTCGGTCACCTCCGGTACCGCCCCGAGAGACCCGGTTCCGATACCGATGGGAGACACTTCGAATCCGGTCCCTCCGAGCCTGCGTCGCGTCAAGGCCGTCATCCCAGCACCTTCCTCATGGTCGAGCCGATCTGCGAAGGGGTGTCCAGCACCCGGACACCCGCTCCCTCCAGGGCTTCTCTCTTGGAACGGTAAGAGCCCCGTTCGCCTTGGAAGATGGCTCCGGCATGCCCCATCCGTCTGCCCGGTGGAGACGCCCGGCCGGCGATGAACGAGACGACCGGCTTGGTCATTACGGGGACGAACCCGGCCGCCTCCTCTTCCATCTCGCCACCTATCTCCCCGATCAGCAGGACACCCTCGGTCCGATCGTCTGCTTCCAGCACTTGGAGAGCTTCCCGTGTTGTGGTGCCGATCACGGGATCGCCACCGATGCCGATGAAGGCCGACTGGCCGAGTCCTGCCTGGACGATGTTGAGGCATGCGAGCGTGCCGAGGCTGCCGCTGCGGGATATGACACCCACCGGGCCTGCCCGGAAGATGGTCTCGTCGAACGCGGGCATGAATCCGACGAAGCACTCGCCGGGTGTTACAAGGCCGGGGGAGTTGGGCCCGACTACACCTGTCCCTGCTTCCCCGGCTGCTGCCAGCACGTACAGGACGTCTTGGACAGGAACGTGCTCCGTGAGCAAGACGATCTTTGCAACTCCGGCTGCCAGAGCGTCGAGGGCGGCCTGCTTGACACTCATCGGTGGCACGAACAGCACGGAGACATCGAAAGCGGTGTTGTCCATCGCTTCGGCGGCGCTTCCGTACACCGGAACCCCGCAATGGGTGGCGCCGGCCTTCCTCGGGTTAACTCCTCCCACCACTCGTGTTCCGTACTCCTGCATCCGGGAAGTCCAGTACGTGGCCTGCTTCCCTGTGATCCCCTGGACGAGCACGCGCTCGTTGCCTCTCACGATCATGCGTGCCCTCGGCCGGCGGCGAGAGCAGCTTCCACCGCCTCGTCCATGGTGGGGTAGGGCTCTGTTGCCAGGCGTTCCGCCAGCAGGCGCCGGGCGCGGTCGGAGCCGGTTCCGTGCACCGTGAAGAAGGCGGGGACCTCGGGCCGCAGTTCCAGCCAGGCCTGCGTCAGGCCGTCCACCATGACATCGGTACGGGCGAAGGCGCCGCAGAAGTTCACCACGAGGCTCCTGACCCCGGGATGCTGGAGGACCAGCGCCAGGGCCGGGCGGGCCTTGGTGTACGCGTCACCGCCGATCTCGAGGAAGTTGGCGGGCCTGCCACCCATGTGGGCTATCACATCCATGGTCGTCATCGTGAGGCCCGCTCCGTTGGCCAGCACTCCGATGTCCCCATCGAGTTCTACGAGTTTCAGGCCTGCTTCTCGGGCGGACCGCTCCAGCGGTGTAAGGGGTTCGTCCGCAGCCATGGACGCGATCCCGGTCTGGCGGGCGGCGGCAGCCGGGTCCACGCTGAACTTGCAGTCGAGAGCAACCACCCGGCCGCCGCGGGTCACGGCCAGGGGGTTTATCTCGATCAGTTCTGCGTCGTGATCCCGGTGGAGCGAATGCATCCTTACCAGGACGCGGGCGACCTCCTCGATAACTCCCTCAAGCCCTGCCCTCTCCAGCAAGCGGGAAGCGGTGTCGATATCAACTACGGAGCGCGGGTCGATGTCGAGGCTATGCACCATCGTGGGGTTAGAGCGGGCGGTGTCCTCGATTTCCACACCCCCGCAGGCGGAGAACACGATCCGGGTCGACCTGCTGGGGGCATGGTTAAACACCGCGGCATACAACTCCTGCTCGATAGAGAGGCGCTCTTCGACGAGCAGTTCCCCCACAGGATGCGGGCCGAGTTGCTTGCCCAGGAGGGACACGGCCCCCTCGCGGGCCTCGGCCGCCGTGTCGGCTCCGAGTACTCCCCCTGAACGGCCCCGCCCGCCCGCAGGAACCTGCGCCTTGACCATCACGGATCGGAACTCCGAAGCGATCGCCGCTGCCCGGTCGGGAGTGGTAGCCACCGCGCCCGGCGGCGTCATGATGCCCGCCCTCCGGAGCAGGGCCTTCGCGGTGTGTTCGAGTAGGTTCAATACGGGCACCACCCTACTCACGGGCGTGGTCACGGCTGCCCGAGACGGCGGCCTTGCAGATCGATCACGATCTCTACAGAAACGGGACGTCAAAGACCGCGGGGTACGGGATTAGGGGTCGTGGGGACTCGGCCGGCCAAGAGCAGCTTCGCAGCGTCGATTCGTGGGCGTCCCTACATCGACTCGATGGTTGGCCCGTAGCTGTGTGAGCTGGTGATAGTTGTCCTCCCACTCGTGTGAAGGCAGGTAGCCGAAGGTTTTTCTGAGCCAGGCAACCTTCGGTGCCAGCCCTTGTGCTCTCCATCGGGGAGGCTGACCCAAGACTGCTGACATCCCACCGACCTGGGTGCTTCGCTCCCTGTTGAAGCGCTGCACCGTCAGTTCCGGTTCGTTTAGCCGCAGCCAACGGATTACACGATCAATCGAGTAATCCGACTCGTTCGTCAGGACAAGCAGATGTATCAGGTGCCCTTCTGATCCTCACCGGTTTCGATATCAGCCTTCTTCGTGGCCGCAGCCACTCTGGAATCCCAGGAGTCGCGCCAGGTTCCATCTTCGAATACTTGAGAAGTCTGGGTGCGCTCCTCATATCGCGAGACCGGTCGGGGTGTGGTAGGGCGCCGAACGCGGAGCTTTCTTAGCAGCACAGTTGCCTCCGTGGTCAAGACGATTCTACTGGTACCCAGGCTGGGAATTATACGCGTGACTTGATTCAGTTGCCTGCCTTAGAAGGACGCAGCGGAGGCTTCCCCAGCAAAGCACGAGCCACATCAACAGGCGTCGCACCACCATAAGCAGGATTCGCAGCAGGAGCATTCGACCACCCATCAACCCGATCGGCACGGTCAGACTTCACCTTGTCGCTCATAGCCATCTGGCCCTCCTGCAATCTGTCGGCTGCCGGTAGTAACGACGGACACACCAACCAGCGAACATCACAACCAGCCATGCTTGTTCCGTTCGATGCCACCCACGTAGGTTTCGACTACTTCGACGGGTCCGGTGAAGGTGGGGGCTATGTCAGCGAAGGCTTAGCGGATGCGGTGGAGCATGAACCAGGCGGTTGCCTGCCGGACGCCGAGGTCGCGGTGGAGTCTCATCGAGGAGACACCTTTGAGGGATGTGAGTTCGAGGTAGATGGCCCATGCCCACAGTTTGAGGGGAAGCTTGGAGTCTTCCATGGCGGTGCCGGTTTTGAGCGAGAAGTACTTGAGGCAGGTGCGGCAGCGGTAGGGCATGGGCTTGCCGGACTTGACTCGGTATGCGTCGTCTGATCCGCAGCGGAGGCAGACGAGTTGACCGTCGGGCCAGTGTATGTTCTCGAACCATTCGACGGCGTGCTGTTCGGTGGCGAACATGTCGGCCATCTGCATGACGGTGATACCCTCACGGTGTGCCTTGCCGGGTGCCTTCCCGATGGTTCTGGGTGTGGCGGTCATCGGGCCCCCCGGTAAGATACGGGGAGGCGGTTCCGCTGGAATGCCAGCAGGCATACGCCTTCGACCGCGCCAGCGGGCCGCCTACCCTTGTGAAACTCTGGTCCTGAGGGGGAGCAGGCCACAGCCGTGATGTTACACGTCTGTTACGGTAGTGCGCAACGGATGTCGAGTACCTTGTGGCTTGCTCTGATGGTTGCCGTGCTCATGAGAGCATTCTCGCAGGTCAACACCGTTGTCAAGTCAGGCGCATAATTCCCATTGTAGCTACTTTGCCGGTCGGCGATCTAGTGTCCCGAGTCGGAAGTTCGTCACAGAAGAGCGGGCTACACCTCCACCCCACCGAACCCCGAGAACGCGAAAACCGCGGGAAGGTGCCTCTTCCCTTGGGATCCCACCCCCGCCGCCACCTCCGAGGGTCACGGACGCGACCTTCTATCCCCTGTGCGGGCCGGTTCCGGACAGTATGAACCCTGCCACGGTCCGCTCGACGTCGGAAACGAACCGCCGGTGTAT
>JAPOQZ010000080.1 GCA_026710435.1 bacterium
ACAATGGTAGATAGCCGTATACACCGGCGGTTCGTTTCCGACGTCGAGCGGACCGTGGCAGGGTTCATACTGTCCGGAACCGGCCCGCACAGGGGATAGAAGGTCGCGTCCGTGACCCTCGGAGGTGGCGGCGGGGGTGGGGAACCCAAGGGAAGAGGCACGTTCGGGCGGTTTTCGCGTTCTCGGGGCTCGGTGGGGTGGAGGTGTAGCCCGCTCTTATGTGACGAACTTCCGACTCGGGACACTAGACCGCTGACGGTGTCCCTGTCGATCTGGTCAAGGCAACCCTCAAATTGACATGGGGCCAGGAGTTGCGCCTTGGCCCCATGTCGACGTTGTCCTGCCCTACGCCAGTTTCGTCATCCTCACCTGCGCTTCGGCGAGGTGCAGCGAGGCGACCATCGGGTCGATACAGACTGCGTCTACCAGATGGTCCACCTCTCTGATCATGCCGCCCCAGATCGTGCAGCCGAAGAGGATCGCTTCCACGGGTCCCCGTTCCAGCATGGCTCGAGCGGCGGGTACCGCATGTTGGTGAAGCTGGCGACGGAACCGCTCCTGGACGATCTCGGCGGTCACCTCCATGTTGCCGATCAGGCTGTCCTCACCCTCCACGTGCATCGGTACGAAGGCGATATCGCTCACTACGTCGGACAGTCCGTAGGCGCGCAGGTTGCGTCGTACCCAATTGGCGGTGATCTGCCAGTCGTGTTCGTCGGGAAAGAGGATTCCGAGGTTGAGGCCCCTCCCGGCTGCAAGCGCCGCCGACGCTTGCAGAGGTCCGAGCACCGGGATGTTGACCGACCGTTGCGCTTCCATGAGAGCAGGGTCGGAACAGCAACCGATGATCGCCGCGTCCGCACCGTCCTCCTCTGCCTTGAGAACCGTGGCGATCAACTCGTTCATGTAGAGCGGCACCGGGGAGAGCATCGGTCCGGTTAGCTCCGGAGGAAGGTCGAGGTGAACTACTTCGACGAACACCCCGCTCGATGCGTGCTTCTCGAGTACGGAGACTGCACGGGGGACATGTATATCGATCCCGATCGGCTCGATGAAACGGATTCTCATACGCCCTCCTTGGCCTGGTCTGCGGGCTCGGTTCCCGCCGATGTGCGATGCGCTGGAAGCAGAGTGTATCGTCGCTTGACCCGGCCGTTCGGTCTTAGCGGCCGGTTTTGCAGGAACAGTTGGCGGCAAGCCGCGTAGAAGTGGTACGGGAGGGATGATGGGAGAGAGCCTCAAGGGGAAGGTCGTGCTGGTGACCGGCGCCTCCCGTGGGATCGGTTACGAGATAGCCCGCGAAGTCGGGCGGGCGGGTGCCACGGTGGTGGCGCACTACTCACGAACCCGGTCGGGCGCCGAGTCGGCTACAGACGAGTTGCCGGTGGGGAGAAAGCAACTGGTGCAAGCGGATTTCGCTGAGCCGGGTGCCGGAGCGGAGGTCTGGAGGCAGGCGGTCGACCGCTTCGGGCGGATCGATGTGCTGGTAAACAACGCCGCCATCCTCCGGGACGTCGACTGGGAGGGCTCCGACGAGGACTGGGACCGGGTGTGGCGCCTCACCATGCAGGTGAACGTCTACGAGCCGGCCCGGATCATGCGGGAGGCGGTACGTCACTTCGTCGACCAAGGAGGGGGCAGCGTCATCACCCTTTCGAGTTGGCTGGCCTACCGGGCCGGCCGAGCAGCGACTGCCGCTTACAGCGCCTCGAAGGGCGCAGTGACGGCCCTCACCAAATCGGTCGCCAGTGACTACGCCCGCCAGGGCGTGATGGCCTTCAACATCGCCCCCGGGATGGTCCGGACCGAGATGTCCGTCGAAGCGGCCAAGAAGTTCGGTGGGGAGAAGGCCACCGCCGCACAACTCACGATGGGAGAGTGGATTCCCCCCGTCGAGATCGCCAGGCTGGTGGTCTTCCTCTCCAGGGGGGACTGCCGTCACCTGTCCGGCGCCACGATCGACATCAACGGCGCCAGCTACATGCGATAGCCATTCCGGCGGGTTTGCCGCCGTCGGCATTCTCAGGTGACGACTCAGAAGCCACGGCCCGGTATTGAGTCGGTGTTGACCCGCGCCGGGACCCATTGCTCCGGGGATTGGCAGCGGCGGCTACCGATCGGGAGCGAACCGGGTCAGGTCTGTCCCGGGGTTTGCGGGTGGAGATAGTTGCCGGCCCAGTGCCTGCGAGTAGTGCCTCACTTCGAAGCAGATGTTGAGGGGATGCTTCGCTCGCGGCCGGGTTCCGGGAGGAGTTGAGTTCTCGGATACCTCCGTGTGGTATATCTGACGGATGATGGCTCGGGTGCCCGGAGCCCTCGTTACGTGGCGCTGGCACAGGAGTCTGGCGAGCGCGACTTCAGGACATCAGGTATCGGCGGCTTCATCGAGCAGCCGGGCAGACCGGGTTTCGCCGGTATCGCCTGACAGGGCGCCTTCGACTTCGTCCGTCTTGCCGAGGGCGGCGATCAGTGCGGTCAGCTTGCGGTCGACTTCGGTCACTGAGCCTTCCAAGGACCCGATCCTGCTCTCGATGCGGTTGAAACGGTCTTCGATCCTGATGTCGTTGCGAATAATCCGGTCTTCGATCCCGTTGAAGCGGTCTTCCATCCTGTTGTCGAGTCGGCTGATACGTTCGTTGGTTTCGGTGATCCGGATACTGGAAGTCGTGAGAACGTAGCCGAGCAACACCACGATGATGGCGCCGAACAGGCTGAGCAGCGGGTTCTCGAGCAGTTGGTTCCGTAAGCGGGGTCGGCCGCCCATTCCGACCGAATGAGAGGCTGTCTGAGGATCGTCGGTACGGATCGGTTGCGCTACCGCCTGGTCTGTGGGCGTGTGGTCCGCGGCCGTCAAACGCGCGCCTTCCGTGACGGGGGCGCACACCCAGGTCCGCCTGATCCAGGGATGCGGATTCCGGTGGACCCGCCAACCCGCTGACGGTCCTGTCCTATGGCGAAGCTCATGGTCTGAGCTTATCACAGATATGTATTGATATACAAGAGTTCCTTCTATCGAGTCAGGCACATACCTCCCCCGAATACTCAAGAACGAGGCACCGGGGAGACTCCCGTCAGTCCGAGATCGGCGACGGTAAGCGCCACCACGATGATCGGTTGCCACGCATCCGGACGAGTTGGCACTTCTGGACCTTCCTGGCAGGCCCGCCCGGCAGGCGGTCGGCGAGTATCAACCGTTTGGGCTTCATTAGGGTGGCGAGCTGCGACCCCACCCAATCGGCTATGTCCGCCAAGGTGGGGGTCGAACCGGCGCCGGGGACTACCACCGCGGTCACTGCTTTTCCCCGCTGATCGTCGGGCAGGCCGATCACCGCGACCGCCGCAACGCGGGGATGAAGGGAAAGACCTCTTCGACTGGTGGTGGATTGATGTTCGTCCCGCCGCTGATGGTCAGTTCCTTGCGTCCCGAGAGATAGACATGTCCCTCAGCTTCTCGATGTCCGAGGTCACCGGTACGGAGTCAGCCATTCCGGATGGCCTTGCCGTGGCCTAGGGCTGCCTTCAGTAGCCGGACATCACCCTGGGCGTGCGGACGAGGAACTCGCCCACCTCGTCCGGCTCGGCGTCGAGGCTCTCCGGGTTTCGGATGGCGACGGTCACTCCCGCGAGGGGGCGCCCGCACGACAGGAACGACCGACGCTCCCCGGCCATTCGATCACGTTCCGCGGGCCCAAGCGCCGTGCAGATCCCGGCAGCTTCGGTCAATCCGCACCCGTGGTAGAGGCCGCAGGGAAGGGAAGCCGTCATTCTTTCCACCAGGTTGGGGAGGGTGGACGCAGCACGGTACAGCAGTAGCCGCATCGTCCGGAACTGCTCCGGATCGAAGCCACTCGAGTCCAGGATTTTCTGCGACTGGGTCGCCGTCATGGTGGCGGTCGTGACTCCTTCTCTGGAAACGGTCGAGATCGGGGGCCTCGGGATATCGAACGAGGGGAGTACCACATGGGTCTGGGCATCAACCAGCATCGTGGTAACCCACCGTCCGGCCGATGCATCATAGAGGTGTGTTGTAGAGAGGTAGATGTCGGAGTGGCGGAGATCCTAGGAGACTGCCGTGACGAAGGCATTGAAGTCAGCGCAGCGTGGGAGAGACACACCCCTTGGAGTCTCCCTAGTGCCGCTGGTGTAGATGATGAGGGCGGTGTCGTCGCAGGAAGCAGTTGCTGGACCGGCACCCGCCTCGGAAAGCAGTCGCGGGTACTCGGGGCTGTCGTGTTCGACCAGGTTCAGGTCTTGAGCGACACTGCAGCGCCGTAATCCGCTCCGACGATTGCGCTCCGGGGATCGGGGTCAGCCAACTGTCTGGCTATTTCGGCTGGCGCCAGCCGGGTGGACTAGGCGACCGCAGCGGCTCCCAGGCGGGAGGCCTCCAGGTAGGCATCGAAGAGTGCCAATCCGGATGGTGCCATGACCGCCACCCGGTCGCCCCGGGTGACGCCTAGTCGCGCCAGCAGCCCAGCGACCCTCTCCACCCGGCGGGACAACTCAGCATGGGTCAGGGATGCCCCCCCCCACGATCCGCACCGCGGTGCGGGAACAGCCTGGCGGATCGGTCCAGGAGGTCCGTGACAGCAACCATGTCCTCCCGAGCGATACGTTTGTCAACCGTCGGATTGTCAATCCGGGAGTTCCTCGGCGACCCGCTATACCGGCTACCGGCTACCGGCTCCGGTCTGCCAGCCGACGTTGGCGACCAGCACGATTGCCGCGCCGACGAGAAGCGCCTGAGGATTGGCGATGGAGACATCGGCGAAGATCCACAGCCACAACATCTGCAAGGCCGGGGAGAAGAACATGATCCGCTGGACGCTCAGGCGCGAGGTTACGTACAGGGAGTAACGGTGGCTGAGGGCTCCGACCGCGTTGAAGACTCCCGTCAGGCTGAGCAGACCGACGATGGTCCACGTGAGCTCGAAGCTGTTCCCGGTCGGTGGGAAGAACAACAGACTTCCCAGCAAGGTCAGGGGCAGGGCGCCGAGCCGACCTGCCACCGCCGCGAACGTAGCGTTCCATACCAGATCGTGCGGGTCACCGCCGGGCCACCCGAGGAGGCGTCCGGTGGAGACTGTTCCCCACAGACTGCCCGTGGCGGTGGCGGTGCCTACGAGCGCCACCGCCACGCCCATCCAGTTCAAGGTCGTGACAGCACCGGTTTCCGACCAGATGACTAGGGCAGCGCCTAGGAAGGAAAGGATCATCAGCAACCAGTGCTTGCGGCCGATGACATGGGGAGGAGCGCGGTGCCCGTCGGAGATCTTTCTGCCCAGCCTGGCTGCCAGCCACACCAGCCCGATCAGCATCAGCTGGTAGATGATGGTCACTACCAGCGGGTCGATCAGAGTCGCCGCCCAGACCCAGAAGGCGAGGTCGAATGTGAAGGATATCGCCATCCAGAACGCCGGCGCCTTCAGCAGGTCGACCGGGTTCTTGACACGAACGGGTTCTCCCCGATCCCCCCAGTAGGACAGCAACCTGCGGGTGTTCTCCCTCCAGTCTTTCCTCTCGCTCGGGATGAGGGCGAAGGCGGGAAGCAACGTGACCACTTGGAAGGCGAGGAGCCACGAGCGCCACACGAACGGGTCGTAGCTGACGTGGCTGAAGAAATAGAACACCGGCAGCCAGGAACCCGTGACGACGGAAGCCACGGCCCACAACGTCCCCTTGGTGGTCTGTTTCAACGGTCGAACGATCCCGTTCTCCCTTTCGGCGTGGCAGGGGGTGCCGACATGTGACCCTCATGGATTGGCGGCGGCGAGACTTGGCCCCTCGGAGGTTAGTTAGCTTTCGGGAGAGGCCCTATCCGTCGGGGCCGGCAGGCGGTCGCCGCTTGACGCGGCCGAGAAACCGTGATCGCGCCCCCTACCGACAAGGGGAGAAATGCGTTCGGTGGGGGCCGGGCACCTCTACCAGAGAACCACGGCCGGAAACTGGGTGAACGCGCTGTCTCCGGTTACCAGGGTCAACCCTTCGAGCTCGCTCTGAGCGGCCAGCAGCCGATCGAACGGATCGCGGTGCTCGGCGGGGTAGCCACCCGCGCGGAGACAGTGAAGATGGGTGATGGCGAGATGATGGAATCCATCCGCTGCCACGAGTTCGTGGAAGCGATGGACGGCCCCGGGAGCATGGTCGATACGGCCCAACCTCCACAGCGTAGAGATCTCCCAGGCGCCGGCGGCGTTGACATGTACGTCGGTGTCGGGGTCCGCTACCGTCCGCAGGGCTTCGTCGGAGAGCCTGTCGCCGTCGGTCCACCACCACAGCAAGACATGTGTGTCCAGGAGCAGGCGTCTCACTTTCCTTCCCAGCTGTCAAGCACCGCCTCGGACAACGGCAAGAGAATCTCGGAGCCTACATATTCGCCTACCAATCGTCCGGGCTTCCGGGCCGTCCGGGGCGGCGGCAGAGGTCCCAACAGAGCGTACGGTTTGCCGGCCTTGGTCAGGATGATCTGTTCCCCGGCATGGGCGCGCTCCATCAACCGGGACAGATGGGTCTTCGCCTGGTGCACATTCACGGTCGCAGTCACAGTCAGGCCTCCTCTTCCGGTCTCCGAATTATGAACTAAGTCCGCTCCCTAAGTCCGATTCTGAAGGATGGGTTGTGTGGTCGCGGGTGGAGGCGGACTGCCAGGTCAGAGAGCGAACAGAATGACGGATCAAGCAGACACGCCAAGTCTTTCGCGGACGGACCGCTATGTGCTCAGGCCGGGAGCAGGTTGACCGTGATCCCGGCTGGGGAACGGAGGGAATATCCGGTCATGCGAGGGGGCCCGTTCATCCATTCTGCCCAGCGCACCCGGTCCATGAAACGGTTGATCACCACTTCCATCTCCATCAGGGCCAGTAGCGATCCGGTGCAGTGGTGCTTGCCCGCTCCGAAGGGAAGGATGTCGGAGCGAGGCGTGAACTGGCGAAATGCGCTATCTGCGAAGCGGTGCAACCGGAACTCGTCGGGTTCTTCGAAGCGGGCTTCGTCCCTGTTAGCCGACCCTAGGAGAACCATGATCTTCTTGGCTCCCCGGCTGTGGACGGAGATCATCGAGATTGCCAGTGACCTGGGTCGCATATACCGACCCTTTGGTTTCCTGCTTTCAAATGCGTTGATCGCCGGATACCTGGCGGACACAACCGAGGATCTGCGGTGGAAGAGGCTGGGCCTTCCGATCGCCGAGGGCCGGGCGTCCTCCGTGCTGGCTCTCAACGAGCCCGGCAGCGGCAACGACCTGTCCGCCATCGCAACGCATACCGAGCCCTGGGAGGAGGGATACCGGATCACCGGCACCAAGACCTACATACCCAATGCCGACCAGGTGGACTTCCTCCTGGTTGCCGCCCGCGAGGCGGCCGGATCGTCCTTAGCGATCTTCGCGGTCGACCCCCGTTCGGGCAGGTGCCGGGTCCGGCGGCTCGGCCCCACCATGGCGCTGCGAGGGGTCCACCTGTGCGAGATCGAACTGGACGGGTATGAGGCCCCCTCCGACGATCGGATGGGCGACATGAACGGGCTGTGGCCGCATCTCGCCAGGAGCCGCCTGCTCACCTCCGGCCTGGCTCTCGGCATCGCAACGGAAGCGCTGGAACTGTCCCTCGATCACACCGCCCGCACCAGGAGGTTCGGTGATCCTCTCAGTAGGGGAGTAGTCCGCCAGACCCTGGCGAACATGAGCATCGGCGTGGAGACCGGGCGGGTGTACCTCCACCGCGCGGCCGCCCTGGTAGACGCAGGGGAGAGAGCATCGGTCGAGATTTCCATTGCCAAGGTGTACGCGACCGACGTGGCCATGGACGTGACTACCGACGCCGTCCAACTCATTGGGAAGCAGGGGTACCTGACCTCCGGGAAGGTGGAGAGGCTGATGCGGGAGGCCAAACTCAACCAGATCGTGGACGGAGCGAACGAGATACATCGGGACTTGATCGCCAAGCAATTCGGGAAGCGATACGAGACACGGGGGACGATGTGAGCAGCCAGGTTTCGTCGGTGGCGGTCATTACGGGCGGGCAAGCGGAATCGGATGGAAGACCGCCGAACTTCTTCTGGAACGCAACCTCGATGTCGCCTGCGCCTTGGTGGATCTGGATCCGGCGCAGTCGGGGGCGTTGGTCGATAGGTTCGGCGACGACCGAGTCCGTTTCGTGCCGTGTGACGTTACCGATCAGGCCGCGGTGGCGCAGGCAGTGGAGCAGATCGAGGCATGGAACCGCCCGATCAGGATGCTGGTCACCTGTGCCGGGATCCAGATCGTGGCTGAGAGCTTCGACCTGCCCGCCGCAGATTGGAAAAGGGTGCTTTCGGTTCACCTTGACGGCACCTTCTACTGGTGCCAGGCGGCCGGTCGGGCCATGCGCGATGCGGGAGGTGGTTCGATCGTAACCGTGGGTTCGATCGCCCAGGACTTCGGGTTCCCCGGCCGCGCCGCCTACACGACGTCCAAGGCCGGCATCGGTGGGCTGACCAGGGTGCTGGCGGTCGAATGGGCGCCGTCGGGTATAAGGGTCAACTCGGTGATTCCCGGAATGGTGGAGACACCGTTGTTCCAGCGAGCGGCCGCTCAGGGGATAGTGGATGCCGAAGCGGCTGCCTCGGAGCATGCCTTGGACCGGCTGGGGAGCACTGCAGAGATAGCTGAGGCAATCCAATTCCTGCTGTCGGAACGAGCGAGTTTCATCACCGGGGAACTGGTGCATGTCGACGGGGGCTTCCGGGCCCTTCGTCTCGAGTAAAGGAGCACATTCGGAACATGGCAAACGACAGGATCAACTGGGATCGAGTCAACAACTACCTGACCAGAAGCAAGACCAGGGCAGTGCTGAAGCCCTACGGAATGCCCGACATCACCAACCCCTTCACCTCGGCGTACGCCGACGTCGACGTGGCGCCTAGGTGGCCCGTCTCCGAGGAAGTGGCTATATCGGTCGCCCTAACCGGTGGCTTCTTCATGACCCGCCACAACCCCGCCCAGCCCATCACCGAGCAGGAGATCATGGAGGCGGGGAGGGCCTGCATGCGGGCGGGCGCCTCTGCGTTGCACATCCATGTGCGTAACGAGATGGAGTTCTCCATCCTCGACCTCGGCCGGTTCGTCACCATCATCGAGCCGCTCCGTGACGAATTCGAGGATCTGTACGTCTCGGCCGGTGAGGTGGCGATCGGCCCGGACGACTGGAACGAGATGATCAAGATCACCAACTCCGGTCTGATCACCGGGTCGCCCGTCAACACCACGGCCACCTTCTGCGGCGACACCCTGTTCGCCAAGCCCCCTGCGGTGGTCATCGAGAAGACCCGCATCCTCATGGAGGCGGGTGTGAAGCCCGAGATCGCCGTCTACACCGACGCCGACGTGGACAACGCCCGCCGCTACCTGATCGAGTCGGGCCTGGTGGAAGAGCCCCTCTACTGGGTGGTTCTCCCCGCCCTTCCCGGCGGGAGCCCCATGCACAATCCCCGCCAGATGATCCAAGGACTGACCCGGATAGTCGACTCAATCCTCGATATCGACCCCGAGTCGGTCATCTCGGTGTGCGCGGCCGGTCGGCCCTCGGTCTACCTGGTGACCCTGGCGATGCTGATGGGCCTCCACGTCCGGCTGGGTATGGAGGACACCGTCTGGCGGTATCCGCATCGCGACGAGTTGATCTCGTCCAACCTGGAACAGCTGGAAGCCGTCATCACGATCGCCGAACAGCTGGGCCGCTACCCCATGTCCGGCGCCCGATACCGCGAGTTGCTCGGAATCACCTGAGAGTTCGCGGCTGCCCCTGTTGATCGGTCTTCTGGCTATGCCGACTGCAAGGTCCGCGTTATCGGCGTTCCGTCTCACTCAGAGTCGCTCAGATCGGTTCCAGCACGGTAAGCTGGACTATTGATCACAAGGTACGTGAAGTTACCGTCGCACTCGTAGGAGACTCCCTTCGGGATGAGAATGAAGTCGCCGGATCCGAATCCTTGGGCCGGTTCTTCACCGACCCTGGCGACGCCATCGCCATTCACGATGAACATGGCGCGATCAGTTTCATTATTGGAAGAACGCCCGAGGCTGCCCCAGATCTTGACGTGCGTTATGCTGAGTGACGGCGTCTCGTCAGGCATATCGAATGCGGGATCGCGTTCCCTGGAACCGACCACCTTCTTCATGATGATCGTGTCTAGGCCGGGACCTATCTGGGCCACCTCAGGCACGTCGGCGAGTCTTATCACGGGCATCTGTCCTCCCACTTCGGATCGGGGCCGGAGTCAGGATCGTACTCTGAGACTGGCCGGAGGCCTTGGGCGCTTGGTGCCAATGGGGTCGGACCGCCCCTTAGGAGGGTGTAGGAAGGCGATCTTGCGAGGTTCGACTGCTAGCAGTCAACCTGCTCCTCGGGTCGCGGGCTAGCCGCGGAACCCCTTTGCACCGACTTCTTAGCCCCTCCTAGAGTGTTGATCACACGCGGACAGCGTTCCGCTTCGTGTATTGCAGGAGGGTAGGTATGGCTGTCGAGTGGGAGTCGACCCTGGACGAGATTCTGGACCGGGGCTCGTTGAGGATCCCGATCGAGTTCCTGGGTCATCCCGATACGGGCGATCCACCCGAGATGTACCGGGATCCCGAGACCGGTGAACCCGACGGCGTGGCCCCTCGCGTGGCCGCGATGATCGCTTCTGATCTGGGTGTCGAACTTGAGATCGTCGAGATTCTGTGGCCCGACCAGATTACCGCTCTGTTCGACCACAGGGTGGATCTTCTTCCCAAGCACACCCTCTTCCCTCGGAGAGCGCTGCATCTGGAGTTCACAATGGGTCGTCTGATGGAGATACGGATTACCTGCCAGGTAAGGGCGGACCGGGCCGAGGAGGGGATCGAATCGATGCGTCGGGAGGGTGTTCGCATCGGCGTATGGCACGGGTCGAGCAACCGGGATGTCGCCGAGCGATTCTTTCCTACGGCGCGGATCGTTGACGCGTCGGACCCGACCCGGTTGTTGCTGGCTGGGGAGGTGGCCGCCATCGTGGGTGACGCCGTGACGAAACGGTACCTCGAACTGAACCCAGACTTGGCGCTGCTGCGCGAGCCGGATGGCGAACTGGTGATACTTGAGCGGGGGCACAACAAGGTTTCTATCCGCCCTGGGGATCCGAGGTTCCTCAACTGGCTGAACAGCTGGTACGACTACCGTGATGCGCAGGGAGACATAGAGGACCTGTGCGTGACATGGTGGGAGAGCTTCATGGCCGACCGGGACTAGCAAAAAACCGCGATTATCGGAACCGAATACTCCCTTTCGAATCCACTCCAATTGCGCATCGCGTAGCTTGACAAATATGATTGACGAATTGTTGGCCAGCCTTAGGAGGGCGAGTATGAACATGCTTTGGAAGCGGGTGCCACCGATGATGGCGGCACTGCTCGGGATGGCGTTGGTGGTAGCAGCCTGCGGTGAGACGGAGGTCGTTACCGAGACTGTGGTGGTTACGTCGATCGTGACCGAGACGGAGACCGTAACCGAGTTCGTGACCGAGACCGAGGTCGTAACGGAGGAAGTGGTGGTTACGTCGATCGTGACCGAGACGGAGACCGTAACCGAGATCGTGACCGAGACCGAGGTCGTGGAAGTCATGGTCGAGGAAGACCGGACGCTCCGTATCGCCATGAAGGACGATGTAGAGCACCTCGATCCCAACTTCGGGCAGGCGAACCTAACCAACCTAGTCCTCAAGAACACGTATATGCAGTCCGTCCAGTACTTGCCTGGGCCTTCGCAGGGTGACTACGCCTACGCGGACACCACCGCCTTCGAGGGCGGCTGGGTTGAAAACTGGGACTTCAGCGACGATCGCACGAAGCTGACCCTCAAGCTCCGGCAGGGTCTGGTTTTCCCCTCCAGCGGCCGCGCGGTCACGACCGACGACGTCGTCTGGACGATCGAACGGGCCTTCGCGCTTCCTTCGGGACCGGCCTGGGTCTGGGGCAATATCGGCCTGCACGGCATGGACCAAGTAGAGAGGGTGGACGACCAAACGCTCATCCTGCATGACATCCGGCCATCGACCATCGTGCTACCTCTGATGAGGGACCAGAGCATGGGTGTAATCGATGCCTCGGCTGTTAGGGAGAACGCCAGCGACGATGATCCATGGGGTGCCACATGGTTGTCCCAGAACTTCGCCGGTAACGGCCGCTATGTGATGGACAGTTGGGAGCGCGGCTCCAAGATGGTCCTCAAGGCCAATCCGACCTGGCCGGGCCGGCAACCCTATTTCGACACCGTCGAGTTGCTCGTCGTACCTGAGAGTTCCAACCGGCTCGCCCTTCTCCAAAGCGGCGACGTGGACATCGCGCTCGACATGTCGGCCTCAGAGCTGGAGTTGGCAGGGGCATCCGACGGCGTGAAGGTCCTCTCCATCCCGGACCGGAACGCCATGAACGTGATGCTCAACCTCGAGCAGCCTCCGTTCGACAACGAGCATCTCCGCAAGGCGGTTGCCTACGCCATCGACTACGACGCGATTGTCAGCGGCGTGTTGAAGGGCCATGCCGTGCCCTCACAAGGTCCCATGTCGGTTAACGCCAGGGTCTTCGACCTGTTCGGCCTGGGTGACAGCTGGATCTACGAGTACAACCCCGACAAGGCGCGCGAGCATCTTGCGGCGGCCGGACAGCCCGACGGTTTCGAGTTCGAGTTGGTCATCCGCCAGGGTGTCGCGCTCGACGACGCCATCGCCGCCAACATGAAGGCGAACCTTGCCGATGTCGGGATCGACATGACTATCCGTCCCATCAGCGGATCGGAGATGTTCGAGGTTCTGAACGTATCCGATCTCAAGCACCAAGCGGCATTCCGGGGCGGCCTTCTCGACTACATCGACGATCCGTACTACCACTTCTACCTGTGGTGGGAAACCGCCACGGTTATCAACTGGACCGGGTTCTCTGACGCACGCGTCGACGAGATTATTCGGGAAACCGCTTCCGTTATCGATGACAATGCCCTGCGTGACCCGTACCGGGAGGCCATCGCCTTGGTGACTGAGGCCTCGCCGATGCTATGGCTCGCCAATGCCAACTTCACGATGGCTATGCGCGAAGACATCACCGGATATGTCCATCATCCCGACGGGCTGCTGTGGTTTGCTGCCCTGGAGCGCGCTTAAGTAGTACAAGAACCATGACCGAGAGGGCCGGGTAACACCGGCCCTCTCCCGGTCCCGATCCTCCGGGAGTTCCCCATAGAAGCACCGACACAGCAGGACGAGGCACAGTCGCGATATATCGGTGTGCGCAGATGGACGCTGTTCCTCGCCAACCGCGTAGCCATCCTCGCTGTGGTGCTCTTCTCCGTCGTGGTCCTCGCGTTCGCCGTGACCCGATCGACGGGAACCCCGCTGTACGCCGCGGTTGGTATCCAGACCAGTGAGGAGATACTCGAGGCCAGGGCGGAGATGATGGGTCTGAACGACCCCATCCACGTCCAGTTCACGACTTACGTGACCGCCCTGATTCAGGGCGACCTCGGGTCCTCCCGTTTCACCTTCGTTCCCGTGACTGACGAAATCGTCCGCAGGCTCCCGGCAACTGCCGAGTTGGTCTTTTTCAGCATGGTGGTGGCCAGCCTCTGGACGATTCCGCTAGGCGTGCGCGCCGCGGTGCGCCCCAACGGACCGCTGGGCAAGCTCGGGGAGGGGATATCCCAGTTCGGGGTAAGCGTTCCGGCGTTCTGGCTCGGGCTGCTGCTCCTCACCGTCCTCTCCCATCAGGTCTTTCCCATATTCCCTTCGCGCGGGCGCCTCACTTCGGAGCTCGATAGTTCCATGATCGTCACCGGGTTCTACACGGTGGACGCATTGTTGGCCGGTAATCCCGGATTGGCATGGGAAGCCCTCAAGCATCTCATCCTGCCCGCAGTGACCCTTGGGATCACGAGCAGCCCGCCCATGTTCCGGGTCACCCGGGCGGCGGTCAGCGAGACCTTGGCTAGTCCGTACGTGGAGGCCGCCCACAGCTACGGGCTGCCCCGGCGCAAGATCATGATCCGCGATGTCTTCCGCAACGCCTCGCCCCCGATTCTCAACCTCATGGCCATGACCTTCGGCTACCTGATCGGTGGCGCCGTGCTGGTGGAGCGGGTGTTTTCATGGCCGGGGATCGGGTTCTACGCCGTCTGGGCGTCGGAACGCTCGGACTACGACCCGGTGCTCGGAGTGGTGATCGTCGCGGCCACCATCTACGTGGTTCTCTACTTCATCGTGGACCTGCTGCAGTACGCCATGGATCCACGAGTGCGGGACTGACAAACGATGACCACTCGTACCCACACGGACCGGAGCCTCCTCTCCCGCATCTTCGTTGGCCCTACGAAGGGCAGGACGGTACGACGTTCGATCTTCTACCTTATCCTCCTGGTCGTCCTCTTCGGTCCCTGGATCGTCACCCATGACCCGATCCGTCCCGATCCGTTCGACACTCTGGCCCCTCCCTCGGCGGACCACTGGTTCGGTACTGACAGCCTCGGGCTCGACATTTACTCGAGGGTCGTGGCCGGCGCACGGATAGACTTCGTATTGGCCCTGATCGGGGTCGTGCTAGGCGGCGGTCTGGGATCCATAATGGGGGCGTGGGCCGCCTACCGGCGAGGCTGGGTGGACACCTTGGTGCTCCGAGTGGTCGAGGTGCTGCAATCGTTCCCGGTGCTACTCCTCGGGCTGGTACTGTTCGCGGCCCTCGGCGCACTCGACCTCCCCCTACCTTTCGACACGGGCACGGTGGTACTCGTCATCGCCATAGCATTCGTCAACTTTCCCTCTTACGTGCGCCAGGTACGCAGCGTGCTGATCCCGTTAACCGATGCCGAGTTCGTCCAGGCCGCCAAGTGCAGCGGTCTCGGTGGCTGGGGGATCGTGTGGAAACACTTCATTCCCAACGCCCGCGGCCAGATCTTGGCGCTCTTCGCTCTAACCTGCGCCTACGCCATCCAGATCATCGCCGGTTTGAGCTTCATCGGCCTCGGTATTGAACCCCCTAGCCCAGAGTGGGGTGCGATGATCAGGGAGGGTGCCAACCTGATCATCGCCGGTAAGTGGTGGGCCTCCCTCTTCCCCGGAGCCGCGATCGCGCTCTCCGTGTACTCCCTCACCGGCTTTTCGATAGGGTCGGACGTACCAATCGATCCGACGAGGGTGTCCGCGTGACACGAGCGTCCTCTAACGGTGCCCTCCTGTCGCTTTCTGGCATAGAGGTATCCATCCAGACGGTTTCCGGACCCGTCCACCCTCTCCAGGGGGTGGACCTGGAGGTGTATCCCGGCGAGACGGTAGGACTGGTAGGTGAGAGCGGATCGGGCAAGACGATGACCCTCCGGTCGATCCTGCGCCTGATGCCACCGGGCGGAGCCATCACCGGCGGCGCGATCGAGTGGAACGGACGGCAGGTACTCGACATGAGTCGGGGAGAGCTACAGGCCTACCGCGGCGCGGATGTGGCGATGATCTACCAGAACCCTGTGTCAGCGCTCGATCCGATGCTCAAGGTGGAGCGTCAGATCGTCGACGCCTACAAGGCCAACCGCGACCGATCAACCGGCGATCCGCACGAGTTTGCCCGGTCCACCCTCAGGGAACTCGAGTTCGGCGATCCGGAGACTGTTCTCAGGCGTTACCCGCACCAGTTGAGTGGTGGCATGGCACAACGGGTCAACATCGCGCTGGCTCTGGCTTGCGGTCCAGCCCTGATCCTGGCCGATGAACCGACCACAGGCCTCGACATGACCACCCAGATCCGGGTTCTCGACCTCCTCGAGAAGCAGGTTCATGCCCGCAACGCCGCACTGCTGTTCATCTCCCACGACCTGCGTGCGGTGGCTCGGGTCTCGCGCCACATCGGCATCATGTACGCCGGGCGGGTGGTGGAATTCGGTCCCCGGGAAAAGATCCTGACCGAGCCGAGCCATCCGTACTCGAGGGCCCTGCTCGAGTGTGTCGACCTGCGCACCGGAGAACGGCCCCGATCGATAGCGGGGCTTGTCCCGAAGATGACCGACGTATACGAACTGTGCGCTTTCCGCGACCGGTGCGTTTCTCGTATGGAAGTTTGTGACCGCGAGCCTCTTCCGCTACACGAGCCGGACGAGCGGCGCTCGTTACTCTGCCACCTGGGGCCCGGAAATGGATGATTACCCGATTCTCGAGGTGCGCAACCTATCCAAGACCTACCGGGTCCGGCACTCGATCGGGCGGGTCGAGACGGTGCGCGCCGCGCAGGACGTGTCGTTCGTGGTGGAGCGGGGACGCACCCTCGGCATCGTCGGGGAGAGCGGCTCGGGCAAGTCGACCGTGGCGCGGTGCCTGCTGGGACTCACGCCCCCCACCGCCGGGGAGGTGGTGCTCGAAGGCGTCCAACTCGCCGGTCTCAAGGTTCGGAAGATGCGCCCTCACCGGCGTTTGATCCAGATGGTGTTTCAGATGCCCCAGGCGTCGTTCGATCCGACCCGCACCGTGCGCAGTTCCGTGGCACAGCCTCTGCGCCGTTTGCGGTCGGACATGTCCAGAGCGGAGCAGGATGAACGCCTGCGGCACGTGTTGACATCCGTCAGCCTCGGTGAGGAGCTCTGGGATCGGAAGCCAAGGGCCCTCAGCGGCGGGCAGCTGCAGCGAGCAGCTATCGCCCGAGCATTGGCGCCGGACCCGGATCTGGTGGTACTCGACGAGCCGACCTCGTCGCTCGACCTGAGCGTGCGCGGCGAGATCCTGTCCCTCCTGCAGCAGCTCCAGGAGGAGTTCAACGTTGCTTTCATCTTGATATCCCATGACTTGGAGGCGGTCCGGGTCTGCGCCAACGAGATCATTGTCATGTACCTCGGTCAGATAGTCGAGAGGGGTACCGTCGAACAGGTTTTCGAGTCACCCGCCCATCCCTACACGCAGGCCCTGATCGCGGCCAGCCGGTTCGCGATCGATGAGTTCGCCCTGGGTCCCAAGGGCGAGACCGACCCGACCACTGGTTGCCGTCTGATGCCGAGATGTCCCCTAGCCGAGTCGGCTTGCTCGGCCGAACAGGATCTGGCTATAAGCGGCGCCGACGGACGGATGGTTCGCTGCTGGAAAGCTGGCTAGTGGCTAGTGGCTAGTGGCTAGTGGCTGGTGGCTAGTGATCCGTTGTCCGTTGGGTGTTAGCCATCTACGCCTACCGACCGTCAGGTACTCTGGTCGGTGTCTGGGTCAGTTGACTGACGGGAGGTCGGGACCATGAGCGCCGCTACTCGAGTTTCTGAACAGTCCATGCCGTCGCCGGCGACGGTGGAGGTGGTGCGGAACGCGTTCATCTCAGGGGCCGAGCAGATGAGGCGCAACCTGTACCGGAGCGCGCACAGCCCGGTCATATACGAGATGAAGGACTGCTCGGTCGGTATCTACGACGCAGAGGGTCACCTGCTCGGCCAGGCGCCCGGACTCCCCTTCTTCCTGGGTAGCTTGGGCGGGACCCTCCAGGAGGTGATCAAGCTCAAGGGGTACGAAGTCTTCAGGGAAGGGGACGTTTGGATCGTCAACGACTCGGTCATCTGTGGGAGCCACCTCAACGACGTGACGGTCTACGCCCCGGTCTTCGTCGATGGAACGCTGAGGGGTTTTACAGCGGCGAAGGCGCATTGGAACGACATCGGCGCCAAGGAGGCCGGTTTTGTCACCGACACGGTGGACATCTTCCAGGAGGGGTTGCGGATCCCGCCTATCTGTCTGTTCCGGGATGGCCGGCTCGATCAACAGATCGTGGACCTGATCGCTTTGAACTCCCGGTTCCCGACCGCGCTGGTGGGTGATCTGATGGCCGAGATCAGTGCCTGCCGGACCGGCGTGGAGCGCTTCGGTGCGATCGTGCGACGGTTCGGTTGGGACCAGTTACAGAAGGCTGTGCAGATAGTCTACGACCAGGCGGAGGCCGAGGATCGCGCTTCGGTGGCGGAGATTCCCGACGGTGTATACGTGGCCGACGGTTACCTCGATGGTGACCCTGTCACCGACGAACCGGTCTACATCAAGGTGACCGTGACCGTGGACGGCGACAGTATGATCGTGGACCTCACGGGGTCCCACCGCCAATGTGTGGGCAGCATCAACAGCGGGATCGTCCAGACCCGCTCCGCCATGGAGCAGGCGTTCAAGTTCATTGTCAATCCCCATGCCCCGGTATCGGGAGGGAACTTCCGGAATCTCGATGTGATAGCCCCTGAGGGCACGTGTTTCAATCCGAGCGAGACCGCTCCCTGCCTCCACTACGGACCGCACCTGTCGCTGGCCATGGAACTCATCATCAAGGCTCTGAGCCCGGTCATCCCCGAACGGGCCGCCGCCGGGGTCGTGGGGGATTCGTGGAACGTCATACTCGTGGGAGAGAACGAGTACGGCCTCTTCCTGTCGGGGGAGTCCCTGACCGGCGGCTGGGGCGCCTACGAGGGAGGAGACGGCGAGTCGGCCCTGATCCACTCCTCCGCGGGCGACTTCAAGAACTTCCCCATCGAAACGATGGAGCACCGCTACCCGTTGATCATGCGGCGTCACAGCCTGAGGGACGGTTCCGGCGGAGACGGGAAGTGGCGAGGCGGCCTGGGGATCATCAGGGAGTACGAGCTGCTGGCTCCGGTGACGGTGCAGCTGTGGTTCGAACGCGCCACCGAGCCCTCGTGGGGGCTGTTCGGAGGCAAGGACGGAAAGCCTCCGGAGGTCTGGGTCTACCGGCCCGGAGAGCCGGGAGTCCACATTCTGAAGGCCAACAACCTGAAGGTCGAGGCCGGAACGAGGATCCTGGTGAAGACCGGCGGCGGCGGCGGCTGGGGAGACCCGGCGGAGCGTTCAGCCACAGACCACGAGCGGGACCGCCGCCTGGAAATGGTCATCTGACCGGCAGATAGCCGGTCTTGTACGCTCAGGCACGCGATCTGGTCGGTCACGAGGAGTACCGGCGGCCATTTACGGTGTCTGGCAATCGGTATGATCGAACCCTTGTTCAGTGAGTGAGAGGACCTGGCATGGACAACCTCAACCGCGAAGTGCAGGATCTGGGCCGGGAATTCTGGGCGTGGCGTATCCCCAGTTCCTACCGCACGCCCGATGACGTTCCCAGGGTGGAACATCCTCTCGACTGGGTTCCCGAATTCGATAGTGACTCTGCCCGGCGCCGCCTCCAACGGGCCGAGGAGTTCCGGCGCCGGTGGCAGGCGATAGACGTATCTGATGACTCGGTTGCCGACCAGGTCGACTACCGGTTGATCGGCTCGGCGATATCTCGGGTGGAGTGGGAGGTCGGCATCCTGCGCAACTGGGAGCGGGACGCGGTCATGCAGGTACACCAAGCTCTCGGGCCGGCCTACGACCTGATGGTTCCGGCCGCGCCGTTCGACGCGGATAGGCAGGAAGGGTTGATCTTCCAGCTCCATCAGGTGGGCCCGCAACTGGAGGTGGCGAGGGACAACCTGGCCCGCGCAGGTACGGCGGCTCTGGCGGGCGCCGCAGTACGGTTGCTCGGAGACATCGACGATGCGCTACCCCGGTCCATCAGCGAGCTCGGTCCTCACTTCGACACGGGTCGCCGGGGACCGCTCGCCGATGCGGGGGCCGAAGCAACGGGCTGGCTGGTCGACTTCCGCGAATGGCTCCACAACCGCCAGAGCGGGATGCCCCACCACGAGCCGGTGGGGCGGGAGACCTTCGTCTGGTTCCTGCGCAACGTCGCCCTTCTAGCTCTTTCCCCCGAAGAGATCGTGCTTCTGGCCAACCGCGAGATATACCGCAACTACGCCTGGGAGGAGATTGAGCGGAACCGGGGCTCGGAGAGTGCGATACCGCCCGCCTTCGAGACGGCCGATGAGCAGGCTGAACATGAGATAAGGCAGGAACGGGAGGTCCGGGAGTACTATGAACAGGAGAACCTGCTCACGCAGCCGGACTCGCTAAGCAGGTACCACATGGCGCCGCTACCTTCCTACGTCCAACCCCTGACCTGGTTGGGTTGCGCCAACGACCTGACCTCGGATCGGCGCCTGGATGAGGATGGGCTCGCCTACGTGTGGGATCCGAATGGTCCCCTGCCGTACTTCTTTGTCGTGATAGCTCACGACCCACGGCTCGGGATCATCCACGAGGGGGCCCACTACAAGCAATTGGCCCTCTCGTGGGCTCATACCAACCCGATCCGGCGCCGGTACTACGACTCGACTGCCAACGAGGGCCTTGCTCACTACAACGAGTCGCTCATGCTCCAGGCCGGGTTGTTCGACGACGCACCGTGGTCCCGGCTGGTGGTCCAGAACTTCAAGCGCCTGCGCAGCCTCCGCTCGGTGGTGGACGTGAGCCTCGCCACCGGCGCCATGACGCTGGAAGAGGGCATGAGGATGTTCATGGACCTGGTCCCCATCGACTACCAGACCGCCTTGGAGGAGACCTCCATGTACTTGGCCAGTCCCGGTCTTGCAATGAGCTACATGGTCGGAAAGCTGGAAGTGATCCGCCTCCTGGCAGATGCGAAGCGTATGCTGGGCGTTGGTTTTAGCCTTCGCTGGTTCCACGACTACCTATGGAAGAACGGCAACGTACCGCATTCGCTTCTCCGCTGGGAGATGCTCGACGACCAGAGCGACATCCTGGCCATCGACCAGACCGACTGAGGTCCGTTGTGGGTCGGCCCTGCCGGTCCTCGGTTGCCCGTGGTATCTGACCACTGACCACTGACCACAGCCCAACTGGTACCCTCGCGTTCGCGTCTTTCGGATTGAAGGGATCAGAACGTAATGGGAACAAGGATTGCGGTTGACATCGGCGGCACCTTCACAGACCTCGTGTTGGAGTCGGAGTCCGGCACCGAGGTTTCCAAGGTTCTGAGCACTCCCGACGATCTGGTCGAAGGTGTGCTGGGTGCGGTCGAGCAGGCGGGCGCCGACCTCGCCGATGTGGACCTGTTCATTCACGGTACGACTGTTGGGCTCAACACGTTCTTGGAACGGTCCGGAGGGCGGGTAGCTCTCATCACCACTCGGGGTTATCGCGATGCCTACCTGATCGGCAGAGGGCACCGGCCCGATATGTACGACCTGAAGTATCGCAAGCCCGCCCCCCTCACCGAGCGAGATTCTATTTTCGAGGTCGAAGAGCGGATTTCGGCATCCGGGGACGTCCTGACCCCGCTCGATACCAACTCCGTCGAGGTCGTTGCCAAGGCCATAGCCGAGGGAGAGTACGAAGCTGTGGCGGTGTCGCTCATCCACTCGTACGTGGATCCCCTTCACGAACTCGAGGTTAAGGAGTTGTTGAAGGAACTCCTTCCGGATATTCCGATCATCATGAGCCACGACGTAGCCCCCGAGTGGAGGGAGTACGAGCGGACCTCCACCACTGTGACGTCGGTTTACATCACCCCAAGGGTGCGCCACTACCTCCGCCGGTTGGCGACGGCCCTCACCGACAACGGGTTGACCTCCGAACTTCACATCACCCAGTCGAACGGTGGAGCGATCATTGCCGACTCCGCGGCCGATCGCGCCGTCCTCACCCTCTATTCGGGGCCGGTCGGGGGAGTCATAGGCGGGCGTGAGGTCGGCCGCCAGATGGATCAACCGGATCTGATCTGCATCGACATGGGTGGAACCTCCTTCGATGTGTCGATCGTGCGCGGTGGTGAGGTCGGCATGCAGTCCGAGTTCGAGCTGCAAGGCCTACCGATCCTGGCGCCGGCGGTGGAACTGGTCAGCATCGGCGCCGGCGGCGGGAGCATCATTCACGAAAAGCATGGTGGGCTCCGGGTTGGCCCCGAGTCGGCCGGGTCATCGCCAGGACCCGCCAGTTACGGCCGGGGAGGTACGCAGCCCACGGTATCTGACGCCAACGTGATGCTGGGCCGCCTCCCGAGGGCGCAGAAGCTGGCCGGCTCGCTCGAGTTGGACCGCGAGTCGGCCGAGGACGCCTTGGCGTCCGTGGCGGAGCACTTCGATCTCACGGCCACCGAGTTGGCCGAACAGGCCCTCGATATAACGCACTTCGTCATGGCCGAGGCGATTCGCGAACTCACAGTGGAGCGGGGTCTGCATCCCAAAGACTTCGCCATCGTGGCCTTCGGTGGCGCCGGTCCCCTGCACGCCGCCTTCCTGGCCGAGGAACTGGAGGTGGAGCGGGTGATCATCCCGTCCGACCCCGGCGTTTTCTCGGCTTGGGGCATGCTCCAGGGTGATGTCCGCCACGCGGCGGTGTCCACCTTCTACCGGAGGCTCGACGCGCCCTACCTGGACCTCCACGAGCCGATCGAACGGCTCAAGGACAGGGTGTGCCGGGAAATGAAGGTCGACGACGCGACTAGGGGGGAGATGCGGTTCGAGACCATTGTCGAACTCCGCTACGTCGGCCAGGAGTACACGCTGAGGGTCCCGCTTCCGGGCACGGTTGCCGACGGCGAGTTCAAGGCCGGCTTCCACAGCCGCTACGAGGAGCGGTACGGACATTGCAATCCCGAAGCTCCGATCGAGATGGTCGCCATCCGCCTCACCGGGATCCTCGAGTTCGAAGGCGGTGCGGGTGGGCATAGATCAACCGGCAACGGCTCGTCGCTGGAGGTTCGTGAGGAGGTTGTATTCGATGGCCAGGCCGTCGAGGTTCCTGTCGTGACGCGCAACCAACTGGCAGGACGCCTGGCTGGGCCGGCGATCGTGCTGGAGCCGTCTACCACGACGGTCGTGCCCCCCGGATGGGAGCTACGGGTGGGAGCCGAAGGCCATCTCGTCATGGAGAGGACGGGAGCGTCGGGATCATGAGCGCCGCGACCCGAGTTTCCGAGGTGTCCATGCCGTCGCCGGCGACGGTCGAAGTGGTGAGGAACGCATTCATCTCCGGGGCGGAGCAGATGCGGAGGAACCTGTACCGGAGTGCACACAGTCCGGTCATCTACGAGATGAAGGACTGTTCGGTGGGGATATACGACGCGGAGGGTCACCTGCTCGGTCAGGCGCCCGGCCTTCCCTTCTTCCTGGGCAGCTTGGGCGGGACGCTCCGGGCCGTGATCAGGATCAAGGGTTACGAGGCTTTCCGGGAGGGGGATGTCTGGATCGTCAACGACTCGAGCATCGCCGGAAGCCACCTCAACGACGTGACTGTCTTCGCTCCGATCTTCGTGGACGGGGATTTGCGCGGGTTCTCGGCGGCCAAGGCCCACTGGAACGACATCGGCGCCAAGGAAGCAGGCTACGTCGGGGACACCGTCGACATATTCCAGGAGGGTCTGCGGATCGGGCCCACCTGCATCTTCAGGGACGGACGGCTCGATCAGCAGATCGTGGATCTGATCGCTCTGAACTCGCGGTTCCCGACCGCGCTGGTGGGTGACCTGATGGCCGAGATGAGTGCCTGCCGGACGGGGGTGGAGAGGTTCCGGTCGATCGTGCGCCGTTTCGGTTGGGACATGGTGGCGCACTCGATCCAGATGGTGTTCGATCAGGCCGAGACCGAGGACCGCGCCTCGGTGGAGGAGATTCCCGACGGTGTGTACGTGGCGGACGGCTACCTCGACAACGATGGTGTCACCGAGGATCCTGTCTACGTCAAGGTGACCGTCACCGTTTCGGGGGACAGCATGACAGTGGACCTCTCGGGGTCCAACCGCCAGTGCGTGGGCAGCATCAACAGCGGCGTGGTGCAGACCCGTTCCGGCATCGAGCAGGGGTTCAAGTTCCTAATCAACCCGCATGCCCCGGTGTCTGGTGGCAACTTTCGAAACCTCGAGGTGATTGCCCCCAAGGGCACCTGTTTCAACCCGAGCGAGACCGCTCCTTACCTCCATTACGGACCCCATCTGATGTTGGCGCTTGATCTCATGATCAAGGCGCTGAGCGAGGCGATTCCGGAGAGGGCCGCCGCCGGACATGTGGGCGACTCCTGGAATGTCATCATCGTGGGTGAGGACGAGCACGGCCTCTTCCTGTCGGGGGAAGCCTTGACAGGAGGATGGGGCGCCTACGACGGGGGGGACGGGGAGTCCGCCCTCATCCACTCGGCTGCCGGGGACTTCAAGAACTTCCCGATCGAGACCATGGAACACCGCTACCCGCTGATCATGCGCCGGCACAGCCTGCGCGACGGCTCCGGAGGAGAAGGAAAGTGGCGTGGTGGTCTAGGGATCATCAGGGAGTACGAGATTCTGGCTCCGGTGACCGTGCAGCTGTGGTTCGAACGAGCCCGCCAGCCTTCGTGGGGCCTATTCGGCGGCAGCGACGGAAAGCCGCCCGAAGTGTGGGTCTACCGCCCCGGCGAGCCTCCGATCCACATGCTGAAGGCCAACAACCTCAAGGTCGAGGCCGGGACACGGCTCCTGGTGAAGACCGGCGGGGGAGGTGGCTGGGGGGACCCTGCGGACCGTGCCGATACTGATCGCCATCGGGACCGCCGGCTGGAGATGATCATCTGAACGTCGGATCCCTGTGCGAGAGTCCACTCGTATTTCTGGAGATCCCAGTCGATGTTCCCGGGGTGTTCAACGCATTGGTGACGGGTGGAGGGCTACGTAACAGACCATGAGCACAGTGATCGGAACTCCGGACCCTCCCGCTCCATCGCCGGCGACGGTTGAGGTGGTGCGGAACGCGTTCATCTCCGGAGCGGAGCAGATGCGGAGGAATCTCTACCGGAGTGCCTATAGCCCGGTTATCTACGAGGCGAAGGATTGCTCGGTGGGGATATTCGACGCGGAGGGCCGTCTTCTGGGCCAGGCGCCCGGCCTTCCGTTCTTCCTGGGCAGCTTGGGCGGGACGCTTCGAGCCGTGATCAGGATCAAGGGTTACGAGGCTTTCCGGGAGGGGGATGTCTGGATCGTCAACGACTCGACCATCGCCGGTAGCCACCTGAACGACGTGACCGTGTTCGCGCCGTTCTTCGTGGACGGTGAACTGCGCGGGTTCTCGGCGGCAAAGGCCCACTGGAACGATATCGGCGCTAAGCGGGCGGGCTACGTCGGGGATTCGGTTGACATCTTCCAGGAGGGTCTGCGGATAGGGCCCACCTGTATCTTCAGAGCCGGTCGGCTCGACCAGCAGATCGTGGATCTGATCGCGCTCAACTCCCGGTTCCCGACCGCGCTGGTGGGTGACCTGATGGCCGAGATCAGCGCCTGCCGGACCGGGGTGGAGAGATTCCGGTCGATCGTGCGCCGTTTCGGGTGGGACCGGGTCGAGGCCTCCCTCCGGGCTGTGTTCCACCAGGCGGAGGCCGAGGACCGTGCTTCAGTGGCGGAGATTCCCGATGGTGTCTACGTGGCTGATGGTTACCTCGACGATGACGGCGTGACCTCGGACCCGGTCTACGTGAAGGTCACGGTCACTGTGGAGGGTGACGGCATGACGGTGGACCTTTCGGGGTCCAACCGCCAGTGTGTCGGGAGCATCAACAGCGGCCTGGTGCAGACCCGCTCTGCCATCGAGCAGGGTTTCAAGTTCCTCGTCAACCCCCATGCTCCTGTGTCGGGAGGCAACTTCCGCAACCTGCGGGTCATCGCTCCTGAGGGAACCTGCTTCAATCCGAGCGAGACCGCTCCTTGCCTTCACTACGGGCCGCACCTGATGCTGGCGCTCGATCTCATGATCAAGGCCTTGAGCGAGGTGATTCCCGAGCGGACCGCCGCGGGGCACGTTGGCGACTCCTGGAATGTCAGCATCGTGGGGGAGAACGAGTTCGGCCTCTTCCTGTCGGGCGAGTCGCTGACCGGCGGTTGGGGTGCCTACGAGGGAGGGGACGGCGAGTCGGCCCTGATCCACTCGGCGGCCGGCGCGTACAGAAACCAACCGATCGAGTCGTTGGAGAACCGGTATCCGTTCCTGATGCGCCGTCACGCCCTGCGGGACGGGTCGGGTGGCGACGGCAAGTGGCGCGGCGGCCTGGGAATCATCAGGGAGTACGAACTCCTGGCGCCCTGCACTGTCAATCTGTGGTTCGAGCGCTCCAGGCAGCCGTCGTGGGGTCTCTTCGGCGGTAAGGACGGCGCGCCGCCCGAGGTGTGGGTCCACCGTCCCGGGCAGCGTCCCACCCGCATGCTCAAGGCCAACGGTCTCAGGGTCGAGGCCGGAACCCGGCTCCTGGTGAAGACCGGTGGGGGAGGGGGCTGGGGAGACCCTTTGGAGCGGGCCACCGCGGATCGTGACCGGGACCACCGCCTTGAGTTGGTCATCTGACGGCCGCCGGTGCTCGCGACACCGCCTATGTCGCTGACCAGGGATCGATGACCTCGATTCGGCAGTGGGCGAAGCCCCGCATGTCCCTTGTTGCGACCGAAGCGCCACGGGAGCGGGTTATCGCGGCGATCTGGCAATCAGCCAGGCTGATCGGACGACCAGTGGCGCGGCGGCCGGCTGCTATGTCGGCGTAGGTGAGTGCAGCTCGACTGTCGAATGGCAGAACTCGGACGGAGAACAGGAGGTAGAAGGCACGGTCGGCCGCCGCTAGCAGTCCCCTCTTGTGGCGGCCGCTATCCAGGATGCTATGCCTGCTCGGATCTCTGCCTCGGAGACCGCGGTCGTGTAGAGGCTGCTCGGAGGCTGACGATCCAGCCATGCGAGGACTTCCGGATCCGGATCGGCGCGCATGGCCTCGGAGATGACGTTCGTATCGAGCACGATCATAGGAAGACGTTTGCTCTAGTCGAACGTCGGGGGTTCTCTCATAGGAGTCCGTGGAGGGAGATCCAACTCCACGCCCCCGAATGGTGCGAACAGTGAGTGCAGGGCCGTTCCCAAGTTCTCGGATGGGGCGTTGTCTTCTGCCAGGACCGTCCGCAATATCTCACGGACCTCCTGCTCCATCGATCGGTCGTTCTCTGCAGCTCTAATCCGTAATCGTCGCTTCATTCCGTCATCGAGGTTGCGTACGGTGATGCTTGCCACTAACCACCCTCTCCTCTAGGGGATCCTACTGATAGTGCAGTATACGTAGTGATTGCGTTGCAATCGACGCCTGTCCGTCTGATTCGCTAATTGATACTAGACAAGCTGATGAGGGAAGCTATACGCTTGGATCCGATGACACTGAATGGATAGACCATGGTCCTTGGGATGCACGAGGATTCTCGTCAGCTCCCTGAGCAGTTTCCGATCGCGCTCCCCGACAGGTCTATCCTGAGGCGCGTTGTTCAACTATTGACGCTCCGGGAACCGGCTCCGTCAGGTGAGACGATCCGGGCTGAGCTGGGAGGGGAGTTCTATGAGTGACATGAACCAGGCGGTGCAGGACCAGGGGATCGAGTTCTGGGACTGGAGGATCGTCAACGGCTATCGCAGCCCCGACGATGTACCCCGCCTCGAGCTCAATCCCGACTGGATCCCCCAGTTCGACCAGGACTCGGCTCGCCGGCGCTTGGAGAAGGCTGCTGACTTCCGGAGGCGGTGGGAGGATCTCGACGTCTCCGGTGCGGCGGTTACAACCCAGGTCGACTACCGGCTCATCGGGTCCGCAATCTCCCGGGTGGAATGGGAGACCGGGGTCCTGCGCTCCTGGGAGCGCGATGCCGTCATGCACGTACATCAGGCCCTCGGCACCTACTTCGACTCGCTGCTGCGACCGCCGCCGTTCGACACGGACCGCCAGGACGGCATCATCCACCAGCTCAACATGGTGGGTCCGCAGCTACAGGTGTCTCTGGGCAACCTGGCGCGGGCCGGCACCTCGGCTCTGGCAGGGTCGGCCATCCGTCTCCTTCGGGAGATCGACACAGCCCTACCCAGATCGATCGAGGAGGTGAGCGGGTTCTTCGATGCCGGCCGCCGCGGTCCCCTCGCCGAGGCCGGCGCTGAGGCCACCGATCACCTGGTGTCGTTCCGCGAGTGGCTGCGCGAGCATCAGGCCGGGATGGCCGCCCCTGAGCCCGTCGGGCGCGACAACTTCATGTGGTACCTACGCAACGTGGCGCTGCTCCCCCTCCAGCCCGAGGAGATGGTCCTGCTCGGCGAGCGGGAACTCCACCGCAACTACGCCTGGGAGGAAGTGGAGCGCAACCGATACGGCGACACTCCGGTGCCGGACCGCTTCCCGACCGCCGAGGCACAATGCGAGACGCAGGCGCGGGATGAGCAAGCGGTCCGAGAGTTCTACGAGAACGAGAATCTTCTCACCCAACCCGAGTCGCTCCGCCGCTACCTCACCGCGCCCCTGCCGGAGTACGTGCAGCCCATCAACTGGCTGGGGGTAGCCAACGACCTGACCTCCGACCAGCGCCTCGACGAGGACGCGTACACCTACGTATGGGATCCCAACCGTCCTCTGTCCTACTTCTACGAGGCCAACGCCCGGGACCCCCGGTTGGGGATCATGCACGAGGGCGTCCATTACAAGCAGCTGGCCCTTTCCTGGGCCAATCCCAACCCGCTACGGCGCCGCTACTACGACTCGATCATCAACGAGGGTCTGGCCCACTACAACGAGGCGCTGATGCTCCAGGCCGGCCTGTTCGACGACGCTCCCTGGTCGAGGTTGGTCACCCAGAACTTCAAACGACTCCGCAGCCTGCGGACGGTGGTGGACGTGAGCCTCGCCACCGGCGCCATCACCCTCGAGGAGGGGATGAAGATGTTCGAGGAGTTGATCCCGGTCGATCCCCAGACGGCCCTCGAGGAAACGTCGATGTACGTGTCCAACCCCGGTCTGGCGATGGCCTACATGGTCGGCAAGCTCGAGATCATCCGCCTGCTGGCCGACGCCAAGAAAAAGCTGGGGGACGAGTTCAGCCTGCGGTGGTTCCACGACCATCTGTGGAGCAACGGCAACGTTCCGATCTCGCTGCTCCGCTGGGAGATGCTGGACGACCCGAGCGACATCGAGGCCATCGACCGAGCTGGTTGACAGCTTCGAAGCCCTCCGGTTCTAGCCACCGATCCGGTACACACTGATACTGATCGAGGGTATTGACCCTTTCAGGGCGATGGGGTATGTTGCCGTTATGGATGAACCACAGGTAGTGGGCTCGGTCGACCTGGTCCGAGCGGAAGGTGACGGTGAAGTCGGATTCGCGCCTCCATCAGAGTCCCCCACAAGCTCTCATCGCCCGGTCCGCAAACCGGTCGATCTTCCCGAGCCGCCGGAAAGACTCTACGTGATACGCGTAGAGGGTCCGGCGAAGCCGTCTGACCCTGCCCTTGCAGCGGCTTTGGAGGAGGTGTACAAGGAGGCTGATCGGGATCCGAACCGTTGGCGCAACAATCCGGAGAAGCAGCGTGAGGCGCTGGAGGGTTGGAGGGAGTTACTCGATGAGTGGCAGGCCGAGAACGGGGCATTCACCGAAGAAGAACGAGCCCGGGCTCGCGAACTGCTCTACGGACCATGACCCTCGTTCTCGATACCGGGGCCTTGATCCAGGTGGACCGGGGCAACCGCCACATCTTGTCGATGATCGAGACCGCCCTTAACCGCGGCGAACGGGTACATGTTCCGGCCGGCGTGATCGGCCAGGCATGGCGTGATCCGAGCCGACGAGCTCGGTTGTCGCGTGCGCTCAGGAGATGCGATGAGGTAGATCTCACCGGGTCGCGAGCGCGCGCCTCGGGACAACTGTGCGGCGAGGCCGGGACTTCCGACGTTATCGATGCCTCCGTAGCGGTAGCGGTGGCTGAGGCAAGCCGACGGGATCCCCACGTCTCGCTTCTTACTTCCGATTTGCATGACCTGAATGCCCTGTTGGCCGCGGTGAGGGTTGGCGCTCGCGTCGTCGACGTATAGCGGGACCCGACTTTCCGAAACGAGCCTCAGGGACCATGGGCCTGAGTAGATTCGGGTCCCCCCTCGAAGGTGCGTATCTAAGAGGGTGGTCCTAAAAGCAGAGGGAGAAACGGCCCGCCTCCCTCTGAACAGGCATTTGGTCATCGGTTGACAGCCCGTAGAAGGGTACTGAACAATGACGATTTGCTCGGGCCTACCGCCCGCCGGCCCAGGAAGAATGCCGGCGGTTGGCAGGCCGCTGGTGGATTGCTCAGCACCCTCCTAGTGTCCCGAGTCTTTAGGTTCGGTTGTGTCTAGAAGACGTGCAGTCATGCGACGGGTTGGTTGTGTCACAGGCCTGTTGCATGCTTGTAGGTAACCGCAAAGCGCCAACGGTCCGCTTCCGGTACCGACCGGACCGTGATTTGGTTCATGTTGTCCACCCAGCCCCTCGTAGAGGGTACGGCGGGACGCGTTCGACGCCGAGGAGGTGGCGGTTGGACGGCCGCCGGATACAGCGGGAGAAACGGGAACGGGGCGAACCGTGCGGACCTACATGCGGAACCGCGTGCGTGTTCGGCGGGCATTGGTAGCCCCGGCCCGTCCCGTCGGCCGCCCGGATCGTGGCGGCCTATGATCGTCCGGTCGGAACCGGTAGGGTTGCGGCCATGACCCTATTACCGCCGTTCCTATGTGTGTGGTGCATCCGTCTACGGACCGACGGACCGACCGGCGCGGCGTCCGATGCTTTCCCGGACGGCGTCCCGGTGTCGATCGTGGAGAACCGGGCAGATCATCGGCAGCCCGTACGCGGCGACAACGGCATCCGGTTCGAGGCCGGACCGGGCTACGACCGGGAGGTGGCCGACGATTTGCTAGGCGTCTAACACACCCGCCTACGACACCGCACCGCCCCGCTCGATCCACCGAATAAACCTACGCCCGACACGTGGCGCACGGTCACCGTAGATGATCGTGGCCGCGTACGATTCCGCCACGAACTCGGCGATGTCGTTGCGGTC
This sequence comes from bacterium, assembly GCA_026710435.1. GTDB lineage: Bacteria > Actinomycetota > Acidimicrobiia > Spongiisociales > Spongiisociaceae > JAPPFW01. Next base: position 30,720 of record JAPOQZ010000080.1, read on the forward strand.
GAAGGCGTATTGGGAGACCTCCTTGGCGTGGACGGTCCAATCGCGGTCGATGCGTTCCTCCGACGCGAACCGGCGAGGGGAGGGCCCGCCGGAGGAGACCGCCTCGACGGTTTTCGCGGTCTCGGCTCCCCGGAACCGGTGCGTGTCAGGCGGAGGAGGCTATCTCCAGCGAATTCCCGATACAGGACACTTGCAGGGTGCTGAACACACCCCCAGCACCACTAGCAGGAGTCAAGCAAAACGCTCTCCGGCAAATCCGGGGCGGTTCAGCCGTGGAACAGTTCGTACCCGTGGTATTCGACAACGGGGTACCAGGTTGTTGCTTGACTAGCTAGGTAGTCAAGTCGTTCGGTCATCCTGCGGACCCGGTCCTCGCGAACGATCACGGCGGCTATCAGGTGAACGGGTTGGACGGGGTCATCGAGTCGGCGACCCGTATTGCCTGCCTCGTCTACGTAACAAAACAACATGTTCCGGAGTGGTCAGCGTCGAGCCCTGAACTTGGCCGGAAGATAGACATTGCTATATTGTAACGTATATTCATTGCTAGTCGTCTACAAAGTAGCTCCAGTTGATCCAAGTCTCAGCGACGGGCCTCAACCCGCGCCGGATAGTCCTCGGAAGGGAGAGGCGGATTTGACCACAGGTTGTGATGAGAGGACTGCTCCGAGAAGCGCACGTCCGAGCCAGTCGGTCGGTGAGGTGGTTGCGGGAATCCTCGTATTGACGAGATGTGGGATAGCCGGCAACCATCTTTCCGCCTGCTTGTTGTTAACCCCAATTATTCACGGATAGGGGTTTGAAGGGGAAAAGGAGCGGGGCCTCGGGTCGCCTGACATGGGGGTTATTGCCGTTTCACAGCCCCGTCTTTAGCCTGGCGCGGTATTCACCGCCAAGGTGAGGGGCAGCCGCTCCGCAATAATATGGTTGAAGTGGCCTGGTGCGCTTCGGTGTGCTGGGAACGTGAATAATCAGGGTTAAGAGATGTGGGGGCAGGCAGGGCTTGGTGCTGTCGGGCAGTGGGAATCCACTAGCCGTTGGTGGGTGTACGTGTCCGTGCCCAGGGGCGGTCTGTATGAATCCGGGCCCGCCGGGCTATGGCCTGAGCCCGTTCCGACGCGTTCCGGTAGAGCGCCTGTTCCTTGTCGTGGGTGAGCCATGTCAATCGGCGGTCCTGCATGACGACCTTGCCGTCGATGATGACGGTATCTACCTCGTTTCCGTAGGTCTGGAACACGATCGCCGAGGGTAGGTGGGCTGCGGGAGTCATCTGGGGGTGGCGCAGATCGATGAGGACCACATCGGCACGCTTACCGACCTCGATCGATCCTATCTCGCGTTCCATCCCGACCATGCGGGCGCCGTCGATGGTCGCCATCTCGAGGACCTTCTCCGGTGTGAGGGCTGACGGGTCGTCCCGCAGGATCCGATGGGCGAGGGCGAGGGTCTTCATGTCCGAGAGGAGGTTGACCGAACCGTTGCAGTTCACGTCGTCGGTGCCCATGCCGAGAGTCACTCCGGCGTGCAGGAGGTCGGGCACCGGGGCCATGCCCATGGCGAGGAAGCTGTTGGAAGCGATCTGGGTACAACCTCTTACGTCGGCGGCCTTGAGGAGGGCGATGTCGTTCCGGGTCACGTTGACGCAGTGGCTCGCCAGGAGCCGGCTGTCGAGGAGTCCCTTCCCTGCCATCCACTGGATGCTGGTCGATCCGTGTTCTGCTGCAGGTCCCTGGACAAGGTGGATGGTCCACATGGTCCCGTTGTCGCGGGCGAGGCTCTGGCTCGCCCGCATAAGGCGCTCCGAAGCAGCCGCGACTCCGGTCGGTGCGGGCCACACCTGGATCCGCCCACCGGCTGAACCGTTGTACGCCCTGATCAGCTTCTCCAGATCGTTGAGAAGAGCATCGGTGGGATGCCACAGGTCGGCGTGGACCACGCCGGGGTCGGTGGCCATTGCCTCCTCGGTCTCCTTCCACAACCAATCCGGCATCTGGTCGAACATCATCCTTCCGAACATCGCCCGTACGCCGGCCTCGGCGTAGACATCCATCACTCGTTTTCCGGCCATCAACGTCTGGTCGGGCCAGGCATCGTGGTTGTCGACGAAACATGTCATCCCGGATCGGATGGCCTCGACGCAGTAGAGGCGTGCCGCAACCGTGATGTCTTCCGGTCTGTAAGCGGTGAGGCCGGGATGGACCACGTTGATGAGCCAGTTCCACACGCGCCGGTCCTGATTGGACGCGAGGCCCCGCAGGAGGCTCTGGCAGGCGTGGGTATGGCCGTTGATGAGACCCGGAAGCGACACCATGCCTCCCGCATCGATTATCCGAGCGCCCTCTGGCAACTCCACCGTTCCGGCGGGACCCACGGCGGAGATGTGCTGGTCCTCTATCAAGATGGTTCCGGACTCGATCACCCGCCGCTCCGGATCCATCGTCATCACTGCGCCGTTGACCAGCGCGGTCAGGCTCATTCCGTCACCTCCGGCCAATCCATGGGAAGACCTCGGGTTCAGTGTGCCACGGCGGCGCCACACGTCGGTCCTTGAGGCCCTACGGAGAAGGTACCTCACTGATTCGCTCGTGGTCGGTCCTCGGTAGGGATCGGTCGAAGCAATCTATCGGGTGAGGATCATCGGAGCGGCTCGGGTTCGGGCGAGGCGTTCCCCACGCGGTACGATCATTCCGGGCTTGGCCCACCGTCAGCACCCAGGAGGGAAGCTATGCGAATCGTCGTCACCGGTGGAGCGGGCCGTTCCGGGAGTAAGATCGCCGCCCATCTCCGTGATCACGGTGCCGAGGTCCTGACGGTCGACATAGTTCCTGCCAGAACCGGGGCTCCGGGGTCGCAGATCGGATCCCACCTCATCGCCGATCTAGAGGACTTGGGGCAGACGGTGGAAGCCCTCAGCGGAGCGGACGCGGTCCTGCACCTCGCCGCGGTATGGGCCCAGGGTGTGCGAACCCCCACCCTGACATTCGACACCAACGTGCGGACCACGTTCAACGTCTTCGAAGCCTCCGCCCTGGCCGGTGTAAAGCGGGTTGTGTGGGCTTCGACCCAGTCAGTGGTGGGCACGCCGTGGACGGACGGCAACCTCCCCGATTACCTACCGGTCGACGAGGTTCACACCAGCCGTCCCCGCATGACCTACGCCCTCTCCAAGTACGTCGGTGAACAGTTGGCTCCGTACTTCGCGGGGATAAGGGGACTGGAGGTTCTCGGGCTCCGGCTGGCCTGGATGATCTACGAAGACGGATGGGGGGTCGTCCAGGAGTGGCAGGAGAACCCCATGTCACGGCGATTCAACGCCTTCGTATACATGGATGTCCGGGATGTATCCGCCGCCTGCACCTTGGCGCTCGAGGCGCCGGCTACCGGGGCCCATGTTCTGAACATCGGCGCCGCGGACACCTGCATGGACATCCCGTCCGCCGAGCTTGCCCGAGCGGCCTTCCCCGGTGTCCCGCTTCGCCGCCCGCTCGAGGGATTCGAATCTCTGGTCTCCATCGATGCGGCCGCCGAGCTGATCGGCTACCAGCCCACCTATTCGTGGCGTGATCATCTCCTGTAACCCTCCTAGCCGATTCTCCGGACGGGTCAGGCGCGGCATCGCACAGTCGGCCGCCCGCTCAACCCGCAGGCCCTCGTGAGCGCTGCCCGGTCAGCCTCCCTGAGTTCCCGGCTGCCGGCCGCGGATGCCGTCACGGGTCTCGTGGAGCGAGCCCGCTCAGCCATGCAGCGGTTCGCGCCATCCGACCAGCAACGGGTGGACGAGGCGGTGACCGCCCTAGCCTGGTCGATCTACAAGCCTGAACATGCCAGGGAATTGGCCGAGATAGCCGTAGCAACCACCCGTCTGGGCAATGTCGAGGACAAGGTCGTTAAGAATCAGCGCAAGACCTTCGGGACGCTGCGGGATCTGATGCGGGTGAGGACGGTTGGGGTTATCGAGGAAGACCCTGCCAGGGGGCTGACCCTCTACGCCAAGCCGGTGGGTGTAGTGGCCGCGGTGACCCCGTCTACCAACCCGGCCGCCACTCCTGTCAACAAGGCGATGATGGCCGTCAAGGGCCGGAACGCAGTGATCATCGCTCCCTCACCCGTTGCTCACAAGACGACGGGCCGGACGGTGGAGTTGATGCGTGAGGCTCTCGATCGAGTAGGGGCACCCGCCGATCTGGTCCAGGTCCTCCCCGCTCCGGTAACCCGAGCGGCCACGACCGCGCTCATGGAGGCCTGCGACCTATCGGTGGTTACGGGCTCCCAGAACAACGTCCGGGCCGGGTACAGGAGCGGGAAACCCGCCATCGGGGTGGGTGCCGGCAACGCTCCGATAATCGTCGACGACAGCGCCGACCTCGCCCGGGCGGCGAAGGGAATCTGTGCCTCCAAGACGTTCGACAACGCCACTTCCTGCTCGTCCGATAACGCTCTGGTCGTTCTCGACTCCGTTTACGACCGCGCCATCGCCGCGCTTGAGGCTGTCGGTGGATATCTGGCCGACGAGGAGGAGAAAGCGGCGATCGCGGCCGCGTTGTGGGTGGAAGGAAAGTTGAACCGGGATCTCATCGCTCGCGACGCGGCGGTGATCGCGGACCGGGTGGGCATGGGACCGGAGGCCCGGTCAGCCCGGTTCTTCCTGGTGGAGGACGAGTTGCCCGCCGATCCCCGGTCGTTTGCCGACGAGAAGCTGTCGTTGGTGCTCACCGTCTACCGGGCCAGGGACATCATGGACGCGATCGCCACGGTGAAGGCCATCCTGCAGGTCAAGGGACGGGGTCACTCTTGCGGTATCTACACGTCCTCGCTCGACAACGCCCGTCTGGTCGCTTCCGAACTGGACGTGGTCCGGGTGCTGGTCAACCAGCCACACGCGATCGGAAACGGAGGCAGCTTCAGCAACGGGCTCCCCTTCACCCTGACGATGGGCTGCGGTACGTGGGCCGGCAACAGCATCACCGAGAACCTCAACTACCGCCACTTCATCAACATTACCCATCTGTCCACGACGATCCCGGAAGACCGGCCGAGTGAGGAGGAACTATTCGGCGAGCACTGGAAACGGCACGGAATGTAGGCCGTTCCTCCGTCAGGTCGCGATCGAGAACACCGCAATGAAGTCATCCAATCCCGAGCGAGCTACAAGGAGGTATGCATGGGCGAAGTCTGCAAGATCATGTCCCAGGAAGAGTGGGACACGTCGTTAGCGGTCGGGAAGACCTATGTGGCGGTCAGCGAAGCTGACCTGAGAGACGGATACATTCATTGCTCGTCGAGTGACCAGGTAGCGGGCACCCTCGACAAGTGGTACCAGGACTACGAACGGGTGATCGTCGTCAAGGTCGATCCGGCCAGGCTCACCAGCGAGGTGAAGTGGGAGCCGAATGCGGTAGGAGTTCCCTTCCCGCATATTTACGGTCCCATAGTTCCCGAAGCCGTCGCCGGGGCCGTCGCTTTCGAACGGAACAGCTCGGACCGGCTGCAACCGGCCGGAGAGGAGGTCTGAAATGTTCTACGAATATCGACGCTACGACGTGGTCCACGGACGGATGGAGGAGTTGAAGACCCGTTTCGCGGAGTCCACCATCCCCATGTGGAAGGAATCGGGGATCGAACCGGTGGCCTTCTTCGAGCCCCGGATCGGCAACCCCAACATCCTCCATTACCTTCTCAAGTGGGACGATCTGGGCAGGCGGGAGGAGACATGGGAGGCCTTCAGGGTGAAGCCCGAGTGGGTGGCCGACCGGGTCAAGAGCGAGGAGAACGGTCCACTCCTCAACGGCATGACCAACGAGATCTGGGTTCCGACGGACTTCTCACCCCTCCAGTGACCCGTCCCCGCATCGCGCTTGTAGGCACCCTCGACACCAAGGGTGACGAGTACGGCTACCTGCGTGAGTGCGTGGAGCGTGCAGGCGGGAGCGCCCTGCTCATCGACGCCGGCGTGCGGGGCATGCCCACCGCCGTTCCGGACATCACCCGGGACGAGATAGCGGAGGCGGCCGGTACTTGTATTCGAGACCTGCAAGCAGCTGGCGACCGGGCCGCCGCCCTCGAGGCGATGGGCCGGGGAGCGGGAACAGTCTTAACCGATCTGGTCGGCAGGGCCGAGTGCGATGGTGTGCTGTGCGCCGGAGGCTCTGGAGGCACGGCTGTGGCCGTCGCCGCCCTCCGCGCGCTGCCGTTCGGCTTCCCCAAGCTGATCGTCTCCACCCAGGCGCCCTCGGCTGCCGGACTGCTGGCAGGAGGCTCCGACGTGTTGCTCATGTCACCCGTGTCGGACATTGCAGGCCTCAACCGGGTTACCAGAACCGTTCTGTGCAATGCGGCGGCGGCGATCGTCGGGACCGCCCGGTCAACCGTCCCGGTTGCCGCCGAACGCGAACTCGTCTTCGCCACCATGCTCGGGCTCACCACGGCGGGCGTCACGATGGCCGCCCGTCGGGTCCAGGAATCCGGGTACGAAGTGGTCACTTTCCACGCCACCGGGGAAGGCGGGCGAGCGATGGAGGGAATGCTCGGGCCTATGGCGACCAGCGGAATGCTCGACTTGACCACCGTGGAGATAGCTGACGAGATCGTCGGAGGCGCCAAATCGGCGGGAGCGGGGCGGCTGCGAGGCGCCGGTGGGCTCGGTTTACCCCAAGTGGTTTCCACGGGAGGCACCGACATGGTCCGCTTCGGTCCGAAGGCATCGATTCCGTCCCGGTTCACCGACAGAGTCTTCCACTCCCACAGCGACATCGTCACCCTGATGCGCACCACTCCTGAGGAGTGCTACCGCATAGGAGTCACTATCGGGGAGCGCCTCTCGGAGTCGACCGGTCCGACGGCACTGATGGTCCCGGCCCGGGGGTCCTCCGAGTTGGCGGTCCAAGGAGGGGCTTTCCATGATCCGGAAGCCGACACCGCCCTCATGGAGGGGATCGACGACTCGACTTCCGGACCGGCAGTTGATGTGACCGTCCTCGACACTCACATCAACGATCCGGACTTTGCATCCGAGGCCGCGGACCGGTTACTGACCATGCTGGGAGGGTGAAGGATGCCGGCCAACGAGATAGCCGCCCGCTTGACTGCCAGAGCGGAGGGCGGTGAGCTGATCATCGTCTCCGGGGCGGGGACCGGCCTGTCCGCCAAGTGTGCAGAAGCCGGGGGAGTCGACGCCATCGTCATCTACAACTCGGGGCGATTCCGGATGGCCGGCCGGGGATCGCTGGCCGGCCTGATGCCCTACGCGGATGCCAACCAGGTGGTCCTGGAGATGGCGAGGGAAATCGTCACCGTGGTGGAGTCGGTACCTGTGGTGGGAGGTGTGTGCGGTACCGACCCGTTCCGCGACATGGATCTGCTGCTCGGGGAACTTCAGGCTAACGGGATATCGGGCGTCCAGAACTTCCCGACGGTGGGACTGATCGACGGCGAGTTCCGCCGCGCCCTCGAGGCCACCGGTATGTCCTATTCTGCCGAGGTCGACATGGTACGCCGGGCGTCTGTCCGCGGGCTCTTCACCATCCCGTACGTGTTCAATCCCGAGGAGGCGAGAGCCATGGTGGAAGCCGGCGCCGACGTGATCGTGGCCCACCTGGGACTGACCACGGGCGGCATGGTGGGAGCGGACGATCGGCGCACCGTCAGGTCTGTCGCTCCGACCCTCCAGGCGATCTGCGACTCGGTGGACGAAGCCGGCCCCTTCCGACCGGTTCTCTGCCACGGTGGGCCCATCTCCGGTCCCGATGACCTGACCGCTGCGATCAGCCTGGTGCCCCGGCTCAACGGGTTCGTGGGCGCTTCCAGCATCGAGCGGCTGGCTACCGAGACGGCGATCGTGGACAGGGTGAGGCAGTTCCGCAGGATCGTCCGGAGCGGGTAGCACGCAAGATACCTGGTCCGACTGGCGGACTCGCCATGGCTACTCGGAGTCTTTCGGAATGGCCCATCGGGCAGGTCCTAGGGAGCGAGAGCGGAGGAGTGGCCAACTGGCGCGCCCTCCCTACATCTGGGAGGTCCGCAGCGCGCCGCCCGCAACGCAGACCGACCACGATCAAACTAGCCTGAGCAGGGGTGAAGGTTGGTCGCCCGGTGCCAGGATCGGGTACGGACAGCGAGCCACTACGGACTCTGAACAGGGAGAACGCCTTGGAACCGCGCTCCTATGCGGAAATGAACCCTCCCGGTCCCGGAGTGATGCCGCTGCTCATGCCCGGGGCCAGGAACCTGATGGACTACCTAGCGCTGTCGGCCGGGGAGTACGTACTCGTTCTGGCTGAACACTCGGTGCACACCGAAGTGATCGGCGCCATCAGTGCGGCTGCCACTTTCCGTGGTGCAGACGTATCCGTCCTCTACGTGGATCCGTGGAAGCCGGGTGGTATGGGAGCGGCCGATCCAAGCCCTATCGTCGTGGCTGCATGGGAGGCGGCCGATGTCGTGATCTCCTGCGCGTGGTGGGCAGAGGTTCACACGGGACCTCTCTTCTTCACAGAACTGCGCCGCCTCGGATCGAGACTCGCGGCAGTCCACCAGACCGCCACGCTCGGTGCGTTCACGACCGGAGCCCGCTTCCCCCCGGCCGTCTTCTACGAGATCAAGAGCCGGGTGCTGGATCGGGTGGCCGGCTCTTCCGAGATCCGTGTCACCACGGGCTACGGCACTGACATCCGGTTCGGTCGGATGCGTTTCGACACCGACAACGGTCCACTGGAGGAGCCCGGATCATGGTCGCCCTTCCCCTACGGTGGCGTCAACTGGTATCCGGACGAGACATCCGGAACGGTCGGCATCGAAGAGTGCACGGTCACCGGCGTCCCGACGGATCCCCTGACCTTGCGGTTGGAGAGCAACCGGGTGGTGGACATATCGGGCGGGATCGAAGCGCGAGACCTCGAAGTGTTCTCACCGGGCGGGTACTACATGAGACATGCGTTCGTCGGACTGAACCCCAAGGTTCGCGTCAAGGGTGCGCCCCAGTTCGAGCGGGAGAAGCATGCCGGCGCCTTCTATTTCGGGATCGACTCCCTCGACGCGGCCGACCGGGTGGGGCCGGGACGGGCTCACTGCGACTGCCAGTTCGACCGGCCGACCATCACGGTGGACGGAGAACCTCTGGTCGACCGCGGTCGTCTACTGGTCCTTGATCATCCGTCGGTCAGGGCGGCCGCCGCCAAGCACGGAGATCCAGGCCTCCTCCTGTCGGACTCCCCCGTGTTGTGGTGAACAGAGCCGGTCTAAGAAGCTGTCGGGAATGTTTGGGCTGGGTGTGTTGCTGATTACCACTGGTGTAGATAGTTTAATCATGCTCTATGAGTTCTACAGATAATACAAAGCAGTCGAAGTCAAAGTCGAAGCAGTGGCGGTCGTTGCCGGCTGATCTCTCCGACGACGAGTGGGAGTTGATAGCGGATCTGGTTCCTACCTATTCGGGTAGGGGTCGGATGGGACGACCTGCCAAGTAGAGGCTTCTCAATCGGCCCAAAGCGGGTTACTCATCTCACAGCCCCTTATCGGTGTCGTTCCCCCTTCGGTGCACCGTCTGCCGGGCCGGTTATCATCTCAGGCGGTTGAGTTGCGACCTGGCCATCTCGTGAAGATCATCGAGGGGGGTACGCCATGGAGGGCTTTCGATGGCTGGCGGGTCAAGATCACGGACGTACTTGGTCCCACGGGCGTAGAGGCAAATGTCAAGCCGATAATCAGCGAATGCGGTGACGTTGTGTGATCGGTCCTTGATTCGGATGTATTCGAGTCCGGGGTCGAGGGCCGTCATGGCAGAGAAGGACCTGGATGCTGAGTCGGGTGTCATGACAGTCTCCAACCTCTCAATGGTGTAGATGTCCACATCTCGGGCTCCGAGTGGTCCACGGTTCACGCGTCCCCTTCTAATGACTACTTGTTCCAGTTGGCATCCGAGGATACGAGCGATGGTGGACCGTGGTTCGGCCTTACCGACGCAGACTGCGAGACGGTCCAGCCTGTTGATGAGATCCGGTCCTGATTCGCACTCGTGTCGGATCTGGATCGCGGCTTGGTCGACGGCGTTGGTGGTAGGTTGGAACAAGGGGTGAAGAAGGATCGTGTGCCATGCGTCGCGAATCTCGATCATCGTTCTTTCGTCCTTTTGGTTCTGGGTCTGTTCGAAAGCCTGGAACATTGAACACAGGAGGACGGCTTCGGAGTGGTGGCGATCGAGAATGTCGAGTGCGGCTTCCTGCTCAGGGGTGCTGAGGGTTGAGAAGTATCCGTATTCCTTCTTGTCTCCCCAGAAGAACCTCCAGAGGGTTACGTGGGCGTGGGTGAGGCGCTGGGGGTCAGCGAGGTCGATCTGGATCAGCTTCCAGCACAGGTGATTGAAGATCACGTAGCTGGGAACGATGACACTTGGCCCGACATTCCGTACGAAGTCTTCATCGGTGAGGCCGTTGACGAACCGCTGGACGAAGCCGTGGAACTGCCGTTTTGCCCTTGATCGTGCAGTAGCTCGACTTCGACTGTGTGAGCGTTCTTCTTCCTCGGCGGCTTCTTCGTCTTCGATGTCGATCCTCTTGGCGAGATCATCAAGTGGATCAGTAGGGAGGGCGGGCCCGTCCGGTTCCGACTTGTCTCTTTGGCCTGGTGTGCCGACGGCTTCGAAGCGTTGGGCTATCGATGTGAGAAGCATCCCGACAGCAGTCGGGTTGGACGAGGGCTGATCCCAGTTTCTGTACTGGGCCAGCTTGGGATGCGACTGGATCGCGTCCCAGTCGAGGTCGTCGTAGGTCATCGAGGCAGAGGTCCCGTCGTCGCTTGGGTCTGGACCTTTCCTCTTGAATCATCCGCCAGATGCTTCGACCATCGACAACGAGCGCTTCCTCTAGCTGTGCGAGCAACTCTTCGAGTTCTTCGTCGTCGAGTTCGAAATCGCCAGCTTGCTTTAGGAGGTTCGTGCGTGATTGTCCCGACGTGAGGGCCATCAACGTCTTACTGTGGTACGGGTACGTTGGCGATGATTCCTCGCCGCCGTCAAAGGCGAAACACGCGGGAGCGACTCGGTTAAGCGCATCCGCCGACTTCTCTCCGAGTGTCACAGCGAATCTGGTCTTGCCATCGGAAGGCTCACCCAGCTCCCATTCGACTTCGATGACCGGCTCGCCACCGATGATTAGTTGAGGTGGCACCCGTACCTCTCGGTCGAAAACGCCCGTTAGCTGAGGTGCGACCCAGGTGAGCCTCTCAACGCCATGTCTCAGTGGCGATTCATCCTCATCGCCGTCGGTCGCGATGCTCAGACCGAGTTGAGCGACGTCGACCGGGGATCGGCTGACTTCGAGACCGGCGGTGAGATGATCAAAGTCGGTCGGGTCGCCAACAAGGAGGCTCGCCAGTTCGATGTTGCCGTCCGGGTGAGGGCGGAGAAGCGCTGGTGTTGAGATGTTCGGTGATCCCTGCAGGCAGATCGCAGCGTTCTGGCAGCGGGCGATAAGGAACTTGGCGTGCAGGAAGGTTCCCACGTCCTGTGCATCCGCGGATCGGACCTCAATGCGCCCGGGCGACCCGTCCAAAACCACAGCTAGTTGCTCAGGGTCGACCGAGGTGCGGCGCTCCTGTAGGAGCATCTTGAGCGTCCTTGGTGACGTGCGCTGGATGAGCTCGCTGAGCGCATGGCAAGAGCGGTCGTAGAAGGGACCGTGCACAACGAGCTCGTCGACGGTGCGTCCGCCGATCGCCTCCACGAACTGATCGAGAAGAGCCCGCTCAAGGTTGTTTCGTACCCGTGAGTCGCTGTCCCGTGCCTTCCCGTAGAGCCATGGTGCCTCCTGCCATGCCTGGGTGACGAACTCAGTAACGAATGGATCCACTAGCTTCTGTTCGCAGATCTGATCGATAAAGCTTCTAGCGGCGAGGAACTCTCCGATGTGGCTCTGGTCATCTTCTGACCAGCTGTATCTAGAGAAGCACTCACCTTGGGACGCGTAACCGTTCATGCTGAGGTTGCCCGACCCGACAGTGAGCAGGCCCCGGTCGGGGTTCAGTAGCATGATCAGCTTGGCGTGGGCTGCTCTGCTGGCCCGGATAGGTGCCAAGACGTAGGTTCTGTTCACGTGGCGAAGCTGCGTTCGGCTGCCCGGTTCGGCCAACCACCGGGTGACTTGTCGACCATCTGAGAAGATCACTCTGTGTCGGGCTCTGCTCAGTTGCCGGAGCACGACCCGCTCGAAGAACTCGAGATCGGCACCGTAGGTCGAGATGATGACACTGTCCCAAGCCTCGTCGAAGACCTTTGGGAGAAGAATTCTCGGCGTCGTCACTCCTCCTCCAGACGCGATGAGTTGAAGGCTCCCGCTGGCGGGAGATCCCCCGCGCGTCGCATCTCTTCGCCCTCTTCACTGAGATCATGATCCTTCTCATAGAGGTAACCGGACCAGCCCAGTTCGAAGAGGAAGGTCGCAAGGGCGTTGAACCTAGAGTTGTTCATGCCCACCTGCGCGCCTTTCGAGAAGAACCGCAGCCGCCCGGCCTCGCGCCGGAACCGAAACGTGTCGCCGGTCGTTGAGAGTTTCGCTGTGGCTACCCGCTCGTGTTGTGAGATCACATAGTCGAGTGTGAGCCACTCAGCCACATCCCGGACCGTCCCACCCTTGTCCGCGATGCCGCGGAGCTGGGTCAAGAACCGCTGCATACCGAGACGCTGGTGTCCACCTGCCCTGACAGGGAACCAGTCGTCGGCCGCGGTCAACGCCAATTCGGCTCTCCATAGTCGCGCGGCGACAAATGTGAGCAGGATCAGAGCTGCTGCGAGGCGGTCTGCGCCCGCCGCTTTCGAGGAGCGTCCGTAGGCGAGCCACTCAACAATGGCATCCTCAGTCAGCTCAGCGCCCAAGTCCCATCGATCGTCGAGTCTTCCCGATATAGCGCCCACGCTCGTGACCCATTCGAACATCTCGATGAAGGACGAGTCTGCCGCCAGGCCGGCCTCTGGAAGGCCGACTCCGATCGATGACCCAAACGAGGCGAAGTCGATGGTGTCCAGCGATGCAACTACGTCCGCCAGCGAGACAGGGTAGCGATCTCCTGCGCGTTGGAGACCCCACCAGACGAGACGGCGCCACATCTCGTTGATAGCAGCGTTGAAGTACTCACGCGCCTGGTACAAGCGCCACCGACGAGCTGTGCGCAAAGTCGACTCGGTGGGGACGAAGGTCGACCCAGCCGAGTCATCGTCCCCATGATCGGATCCGAAGTAAACGAGGCGCCGGAAAACCGACTCGTCAACCGGGACCTCGACTGTCTGTGCAGAAAGCTCGCACACGAAGCGCAGCGTCCGGCGCCGAGCGGCCGCCTCTCGCTGATTCCCCAGGTGAAGGAACGCGTCCACCAGAACCGGCCGGTCCACCGCGTGGGGTTCCCGCAGGCGGCAGTAACAGGCTCGCTGGCCGTACTCGACAGCCACTTCACGTGGCACCATCTCGTCGTGGCGGCCGATCCAATCCTGGTAGTACTCCGTGTCGACCACGACCGACCGGAACGCCTCAGCAACAACTCGCCCAGCCGGTGTCACGGCGTCGACGGGAAGTCCCAGACGCCGATCAGCGAGCGCAACGAGACCGAGAGACTGCATTACAGCGGCGTAGTAGAGGCCGTAGCCCCCCATAGAAGAGTCCATGTAGTGAAACTGCGGATCAAACCCATCAGGGTCCTTCGCGACCACCGAGCGGATACGACGGGTACCGATGGGTGCCCCACGATGGTCCGGCCCGTCACACAAGCTACATGCAACCGAGTAGATACACTCAAGCGGGCGGTACCACTTCTTCAACGCTGCCTTCGTGCGCGGCAGGTCACGCATCCAGAACTCGTCAAGCACGAAAGCGTAAAACGACCAATATCGAGGATGAATCGTTAACACATTGATCCCAGGCGCTAGACGAGGCAGGATTCGATCGGTCACCACCGACCCAAGACCCAGATGATCCTGCCCTCCACCCGGCACGAACATTCTCTCCGTCCAATAAGGAACGGCATCAACCAACTCAGCCGATGACATCAGCGACAAGCAGTATCTGCTGATCCAGCAGCGCGGTTATCAATGGGCGACCCCAAACAGCTCCCATGATCCCCACCCCAACTCGGCGAATTGCACACTCGCGTTCAACCTCAATCGGAGTGACTTCCTTCGATTTGACAGAACACTCATACGGGTAGGGTTCCTTAGAGGGCTACAGCGGTGGGCTACTCAGGGTGTGTCCAGATTCAAGATACCTACGTCGGCGAGCGCTCGACCTTCTAGTCGACCCATAACGTTAGGGTGACCATGTTCAAAGCTCTTGTACTCGATGCGCTCGTCGGATAGACGTCGATCAGGATGCAACGTCGACCACTGTCCACATTCCCGACAGTCCACACCGATCATGTAAGGCCGGAGGAGATGGAGTTGGTCCGAGGAGTCGATCAGGTAGAGGCTGTCGGCTTCCACAGTGCTCGACTGGACCGACCTGACCTCTCTCGGGACGATTGGATGGGCGCCCTGCAGATGCCGGTATGTAATGGTGTTGTGCTGTTCGAACGTGTCCCACCTGGTTTCGAGTACTCGAATGAGTGGGTACTCAGTCGTGAACTCCGCCGCGAGGAAAAGAGTCCTGAGATCAGACCAAGCCTTGTCGAGGGCGTCGCTGCTCTTGACGGGACCGAAGGTACGCAGATGTGCAATATCATTTCGGAGACTGTAGAGACGATCAGATGCCCGACAAACCTTAGGGTCTCGAAGGAATCCGTATACTTCACGGAACGGATGGCTTATAGAGCGGCGTCTATAGGCCTTGGCCCTTGCTACCTCTTCCATAATCCCCTTCCAGTTACCGAGTGTTATACCTCTCGTGAATTGGTGACGAATATTCTTGACGTATCCAATCTCAACCCCAGCCGTGCTTGCCGCGGTCAACGCCATGATCGCGAGGTATGCGAGGAGAACTTCATAAGCCCCGAGCACCGACGACATAGCCTCTGAACTCTCTCGTTCAGCAACCGCCACACGCCAGCGGTATGCGATAGGCAGTGGGTAACGCGTCGCCACGCGGTGATCCAAATCGTCGAGCAAGCGAGCGGCATCTGCTCGTTGCCGCAGCAAGTTGCTGCTCCCAACTAACTCGTGGCGGGCTTTTTGGAGGTCGTCGGAGTCAAGGCTGGACTCAAGCAGGGCCGCCGCCTCGTCCCTCCATTGTTCGAAGTCGGCAGCCGCTGACTCAACGGCTTCGAACGCGTTCAGCAGATCGGAATCCGGGACAGGCACTCGCACGTCCGCCAAGTCTCTTGCCAGAATCCGCATATGGCTCTGTTGGTCAGATACGAACTGCTCGGCAAAGCGACGGGACCCGATAAAGTGCACTAGCAGTCGACGTTCAGTGGGTGGAAGCTGCGACCCGGTCTTGAGAACGAGCACGCTGTGGGAAGCGATCATTGGGAGGTCGTCCTCGTACACTTCGGCCGCTTGGATCAAAGAACCAGGACGTTCGATAGCGCGGATGACAACATCGCCCGCTTGAAGCGCTGGGCCTGCTGACGACTCAATCCAGCGGTCTACATCATCCGCCATGACCCTGCTGTTGCGGATCATTCGTGCCGTAAGCAACGGTACATCGCCAGCGTCCGGTTGGTGTCTCGGCTTGACGGCGGGATTCGACCGGCTGCCGATCTCGTAGAGATCGCCGAGTCTTCGGAGTTCGCCGATCGCCGATGCCTCTTCAATCCGACGCTCTCGCTCGGGATCGAGTTGCTCGGGAAGGATCCCGAGCATGAAATCAATCTGCTGGTCGAGGGCAAACCCGTGTGCTGTGCGCCCACCCCGAGATACGAGTGTCTCGTACTCTCCAAGCACGATCTCAGCATCAGCCCTCAAAGGGACCGAGATGAACACAGACCTAGGTGGCTGACTGTCTTCAAACACTACCACACACACCCGAAAGGCTGGAGGCACCTGCCCGTACAGTTCACGAGCCGGAAGATCAATGACGGTCGACACGTGCCGCCCCGCAGCGATCTCACCCAACAACGGACCGCGGCGTCGCCCCGAGATAGATCTAGGTAACAGTGCACACCCGAATAGCTTTCCGGGCGCGAGAACCGATGCCACATTCCGTGCCGCCATCTCGGAAATGTCGTAACGCGAAGGCCTCCCGCGACTCCTCCCGAAGGGCACCACGAGCAGAACAAGCTGCGCTCGCTCAATGATCGGATCCTCAAGGATTCTCTCCAGTCCGGCCGTGTCACCCAGAAGGACATCGAGCGAAACCTCAAGGACTCCAAGATCATCATCCGAGTTCGCCCCCACGCCGCTCAGCCCCAGCACACTAAGCGCCGAGGATGTGACAATCGCGAACTTTCCCTCACCAGCCAAGCGCTCGGCGAGCGATACGACACCCATTGCAGTCACATCAGTCACCAACATCCCACGACCCACACGCGAATCACGCTGAGACCTATCGACCACGCCACCTGCGGCACCCGCGGTTGCGGGCGACCCTCGGGGAGTCCCGAATGCGCTGGCGGTGGCTTCGGTTGCCACATCCGAACCGGTCTTGGATTGACTATTCAGAACTCTCCTAATGTGTTGGCGGTCCACCACTTCTGTCGTATTTCTGGGAGCGTGTGGTGGTTGGGCTTGCTGGCCGGTGAGTACTCCACTCTCCTGGAACGCTAATACCTAGGCCTTGAGCCTACCCCGGCCTGTTAGCGAGAACTCCAGTGGCGCTCTCATGGGGTGGCGCCGGTAGAGGGCTGGGTCGGTTAGGTCGCCGCCAGGGTGTTCTCCACAGCTCAGAAAGACAGCAGATCCGCGCAGAAGGAGGCGAGGGAAGGTTCTTTGAACCAAGAGCCCACGACCGGCTCCGATCTGGGAGAGGTGGTGGTCGGCAGCCTGGCGGGAGCCGAATCAGACCGCGGAGACGCCAAGCTGTTAGCCGACCGAGTACACACTGACCGGCGAATCCATCGTCAGGTGGTCGATGACAGCCTCAAGGCGGAAGGTATCAAGATCATGGCTCGCAAACATCAGAACCAGATCTGGACCCGTGTACGCCTCTCCAAACAGGTCCGCAACGCGCAAGGGGGTTTAATGGAAGATTCCTCCCCCGTCGACCAGGATCATCTGGCCGGTCACGAAGTCGCTGGCCGGTGAAGCCAGGTAGAGGAGCGTGCCGACCAGGTCACTCGGAACACCTACCCGGTCGATGACCTGGGGCGCCACCGGCTTCCGGTAGTACTCGGCACCCCGCGCGGCCAGCGCCGTTTCGCTGGCGTTCATCCCGGGCCCGATCGAGTTCACTGTTATGCCCGTCCCGGCGACCGCCAGCGCGGTCGTGCGGGTCAGGTTCGTAACGGCCGGCTTCGTAGCCGAATAGTGGATGAGGCGGGGAGAACCGCGAATGGCGAGTCCGGAGGAGATGTTGACTATCCGGCCCCAACCGCCTCTCTCCAGCAACGGTAGGCAGACTTCGGTCATCACGTATATCGAGCGGACGTTCACCGCCAGTATCCGGTCCCATTCGTCGTCCGGGATGCCCCAAGCGGACTCACGGTTGGGGAGCGCAGCATAGAGACCGGCGTTGTTCACCAGGATGTCGAGTCCACCCCAGTGCTCGTCGATCTCGGCGACAGCTCGTTCGATAAGGCCGCGGTCTGCCACGTCGAGGTAGAGGCCCATGACCTGTGAGGGGTGCGACGCCTCCAACCGGGTGGTCGTCTCCTCGATCGTCGCCCGGTCGATGTCTGCGACCACCACGCGGGCGCCCGCCTGGGCGAGCGCTTCGGCGTAGTGGCGGCCGATGCCCTTGCTGCCACCGGTGACCAGCGCCACTTTCGAGTCGAGCCGGAACAGGTCGAGCACGTTGTCCATCCTGTGATCCTCCCGGTCTAGGAGGGTGCTGAGCAATCCACCAGCGGCCTGCCAACCGTCGGCATTATTCCTGGGCTGGCGGGCGGCAGGCCCGAGCAATCGTCATTGTTCAGCACCCTCCTATGGCCTGTCCGGTAGCACACCGCGGACTATTGTAGAACTTGGTCCCGAATCGCAGCGGAGTCGTGCACAGTGGTTGAACCCTCCATTTACCTGACGCTGAGGGTCGACAACATGACGCATGACCTCGAAACGGGTCCCTTCGAGCCGCTCGTGGATGTTCTCCGGGAACGGTTGGGTAAGCAAGGTGTGAAGATCGGATGCCGTGAGGGTGTCTGCGGGTCGTGCAACGTGCTCATCGACGGGGAACTCGCCCGGTCCTGCCTCGTGCTGGCCGCGCAGGTCGAGGGCCGGGACATCACCACGGTAGATGGTCTCGGGTCCCGGACGGACTTGCACCCGCTGCAGGAGGAGTTCATCTCCAACGGCGCCATCCAGTGCGGTTTCTGCACACCGGGATTCCTGGTGGCCGCCGCCGCTCTCCTGGCAGACCAGCGAGGCCCGGTGAGCCGCCAGGACGTGGCGGACGGTCTCTCGGGCAGGGTTGACAAGCAGGATGCAAGCCACGAACAGGTGTTTGGTGAGAGAAGGCTAGGCTACGAGGCGGCGGCTTGTTCGGGCTCCAAGGTTGCATCTACCGGACCGAACAGCCGCCATCCCCGTCTGACTCTTTGGCATCTACGCCGAGTCCCGACCCATCCTAACCGAATCACCGCTCGGGGTTGACGAGCAGGATCAATCATCCAACTGGTCTTTCGCTGCTCGGATCGCTTTCATCTGCTCGGCGAGTTCTGTCCGCCTCTGTTGTAACTGAGCCAGCACGGCAAGCTCTGCCTCTACTACGGCTCGGAGGGTGGCGGCGTCGGCTGTATTCCGTTTCGACAGCACTGTGAGGATGTTCGCGACGGCGGTGGCTATGACGCCAAAGGCGAGGATGCCGGATACCAGGTCCATCAGTAGATGAGTCCGCTCGACGGCTCCATCAAGTTCCTCAAGTCCTCGCGCATCTGCTTCCACTCAGTGCGGTTCAGGCCGAGCATGTTTACGGCCTCGAACAGGTCCATGTCCAGCGATTCCATCAGGCCCAACACGATTATCACCCGGTCCCAGCGCTTTACCGGATGGGGCTCGGATCGGTCCTTCAACGCCAGACGGTGCTTTTCGGCCGGAACTGCTGCAGTGGTCACTGGGTTTACTTCGTGCTCGGGTTGACGAACCGTTTCGACTTCATGCCCGGCTGCGCTCGCAACCGCAGCAACGCCTCAGCCACCTGCTCTGGAGACGCGCCGCGACAATCGGCCTTGAGGCCCCTTCTTGCGTTGGGTCGTCGCTTCTGCTCCTGCTTCGATCTAGCAGCCATCATCCGCCGCCTTCCCCGACACCTATCAGCCCCACTATGCGTTCCACCAGCGAGAGGGCTTCTGATAGGGGAAGCAGCATCGAGACCGTCGATTCCCGATAGGAGATGGTCAACTGGCTCTCTGGTTCCCCCTCTAGTGTCCTGTATCTCTGTTTCGCTTGCGTTCTCAGCTTGACGAGCCGAACCCGAACCGGCCACCGTTACCAGAGGGTCGTATTTGTCACAGGCTCGTTGCACAATGGTAGATAGCCGTATACACCGGCGGTTCGTTTCCGACGTCGAGCGGACCGTGGCAGGGTTCATACTGTCCGGAACCGGCCCGCACAGGGGATAGAAGGTCGCGTCCGTGACCCTCGGAG